>CAZDVE010000017.1:0-81745 GCA_964508785.1 uncultured Pirellulales bacterium
TCGCAACCCAGCAAACGAATCGCCGGCGCCAAACTAAACAGCACGCAGGACAGCAAACAGGCCAAAGCCGTAAAAGCCAGGACTCGACCATCCAGTGCAAGCTCGTGCATCCAGGGAATATGGTCACCCAGCCAGGCGAACAACAGTTGGTTCCCCCCAAAAGCCAGCAAAATCCCCAATGTCCCTCCCAAGATCACCAATAGTAATGACTCGATAAACACCTGCTGCACGAGTCGCCATCTTCCTGCGCCCAAAGCAGCACGGACAGCTATCTCTCTGTCTCGGCTCGAACTCTTGGTCAATAATAGATTCGCGACATTGACACACACGATCATCAACAGACATCCCACCGCGGCGAAAAGAATCCACACGGTTGTATCAACATCCTTAACCAGATCATCGCGCAACGAGACAATACGAACACCCTCATCTTTGCCTCCATATTGAGTCGCCATGTGTGTGGCAATCCCCTCCATCTCCGCTTGGGCCTGGGACACCGTAACGCCCGGTTTCAGTTTCGCCACAACCGTTCCTATATGACTGTTTGGCTGGGTAAATCGATCCTTGATTATGCTAAGAGACAACCAACATTGGGTCCCCTCAAAGCCTTCACAAAAAGAGGGGTGGAAGTCCGCCGGCAGAACGCCGATCACCGTACAATGAGCAGGGCTGCCCTCTATGAAGTCATTGGCTACCGCGATTTGACGACCTATGATGTTCGGATCGGCCGCAAATCGACTTTGCCATAAATCGTACGACAAAAGTAATGTCAAGTCACCATTGGGCCTGTCCTCTTCAGCGGTAAATATCCGCCCTAGAACAGGTTTAACGTCCAATGCAGAAAACAACGTTGAGGAGGCTTTCAACATTTTTACTCGGGGAGCCCTTTCCCCAAGCAAAACAGTTAAAGGAACATAATTCACCAATCCCAGAGATTCGAAGGATTGACTCTGTTTCTGCCAATCCAGGAGATCAGGAATGGATAAAGGGGTACGAAATCTTTTATGTGTCGGCTCAGTAAATACCCTCACCAAACGATCCGAATCAGGGTATGGCAAGGGATCTAGTAGAACCGTATTGACTACACTGAACATGGACGTGTTGGCTCCGATACCCAAGGCCAGAGTCAGTACGACAATGAGCGTGAAGCCGGGATTCTTTCGCAATTGTCGAAAGCCGTATTTGACGTCGTTAATTAAAGTACTCATCTATTATAATTCCTTCTGTATGCTGTCTTATATATTCCGCTTTCTGTCTTACTCATACCTCAGTGCCTCCATCGGATCAATTTTCGCTGCGCGCCTGGCTGGAAACCATGCTGCCAAGACGGCGACTGTAATTACCAGAAGTATGGAGAAGACAATATTAATTGGATCATACGGATTCACACCAAACAAGACACTTCGCAGGATTCGCACAAAAACCAAAGCCACGGGTATTCCAACAATCAATCCGAAACCTGCCAGCCAAAAAGCGTTGCGGATGACTGGCCAAGCAACATCTTTAGGTCGGGCACCGAGTGCCATGCGCACTCCGATTTCACCAGTACGGCGGGACACCATAAACGCAAGCAGGCCGTAAAGTCCGATGCAGGATAACAGGATGCCCAGAAATGCGAGGCCGCCGCACAAATAGGTAAAGATGCGTTCCGAAGTAATAGAGTTCTTGAAGAGCTGTAACTGCGTGGATACGTTTTCCAGTGGGATAGTACGGTCCAGGTCAGCCACGATCTTGCGTACGGTCGGAACCAGGGTAAGCGGCTCACCTGCAGTACGTACTTCAAAGAACATGGACCCCGGCATCGCTTGTCTATGCGAGAAATACAGAGTGGGTTCGACATCGCGTTGCACACACTCGTATTTTGCATTCGCACAGAGACCTACAATTTGATAATTTCTGTTGTCACCCATACGGATGGATTGATTTAAGGGATCCTCATTTGGAAAATAGGTCCGTACAAAGGCCTCATTAACGATGACAACCCCAGGGCCAGACGGTGTATCGGTTCGTTCAAAGCTGCGTCCTCGTAGCAACGGGATACCTATGGTTTCAAAAAAGGCTTCACTTACATTAAGATTATCTGCCATCATATCCTGATTCTGTTGTGTTCGCCCGGGAATAGAAAAACCGTTAGCAGCACGACATCCTCCCAAGAGGCTATCGCTGGAAAGAGCAACACTCCTTACTCCCGGAAGACCGGAGATATTGGCTTCGACCTGATCATAGAACTTAACGGAATTGGCATCCTTATATCCGGCCTGGGAAGGATTCACACCAAAGACCAGTATCCTGTCGGTGCTGAATCCGAGGTCAGTGCGGTATAGATTAATCAGTGTTTGCAGCAACAGGCCGGTGCCCACCACCAGCAAAACCGACAAACTTACCTGGGCCGCGACCAATACCTTGCCCAAATGCAGGCCCGGAACGCCCAATGCCCTTTGGCCTTTGAGGCCTGAACACAAATCTACACGTGTGACGCGCAGGGCCGGGAGCAGGCCGAACAACAAAGACGTCACCACAGCCGCACCCAATGTGAACAGCAGCACACGCAGATCCATGCCTATGGAAAGATGGAAACTCTCTAAAGTGTCAGGGACAAAGCCTAATAAGATGGCCTTAATCCAAATCGCCAACAGCAAACCAAGACCGGCCCCGACCAGAGACAGAACTAGGCTCTCGGTGAGTAACTGTCGAATCAGGCGTGCTCGACCTGCGCCCATGGCCGCCCTTATGGTCAATTCTTGTCGACGTGCCGCACCTCTAGCCAACAACAGTCCCGCCAAATTGGCACAGGCAATTATCAAAACCAATCCCACAGCGAGCATCAAAACTGTAAGGCCCAAGGCGATTTGCTTACGCATGCCCAAGAGTCCCCGACTGCCGTCCACTAAGAGGATGTGCGGATCGTCCATGTGCGATCCTTGCCCCGGTGCCAAAAGTGTTTGTAAAAACAGGCCTTCCATTGTCGCTTTGACCTGAGTCTCATCAGCCTGGGATTCCAGACGAACCATAATGTTGACCCACCAATGGTCACGAGCCTCGATATCATGACTTGGACTTAGTAGATGTTGAACGGACATAGGCACATATATCTGGGCCATATCGCCAATTTGCGGGCCACAGTAGGTACGGGGCATAACGCCTATAATCGTGAATTGATGCCCATTTATGGCCATCATCTGACCGATGACTCCCGGGTCAAGATTGTATTCTTTCCCCCAAAAGTGATAGGTAATAAGTGCTACAGGTTCTGCTTCTGGTGACTCGTCACTGGGGTCGATTGTGCGACCTATCAAGGCTTGGGCTCCGTATCCTTCGAAGAAGTCGCCGGAGACCATCATGGCATCGGTGGTGGTAGCGCCTTGAGGCCCTACCACTGTTAATCCGTTCAATCCAAAAAAGGCAAACACATCGGAGCACCCTTTCACCTGTTCCTTAAAGTCGCGATACAGAGGATAAGGAAAAGAATTATAAACCTGAGCCCCACTGCTATCCATGGCGCCGTCGGCGGCTCCTCCAGTCCAATAAGACAACGATACATTATGGCCGCCCCAATTCACGATGCGTAGTTCATGAGGGTTCCGCACAGGCAACGAGCGCATCCACACCGCGTTGAGCATACTGAAGATTGCTGTGTTGACGCCAATGCCAAGAGCCAGTGATAAAACAGCCACTACCGTAAAGCCGGGAGATTTACGTAACTGTCTTGCGGCATATTTAATATCATTAATTAAAGTACTCATTTCTTAACCTCACTAAACAATTTATACCACCAGCATAATCATTTTTTATTGCTTTTTGTCTTCTGAATTATGTCTTTTGCCGCAGTCAACGCATCATCAGTTTTTACGGATACATCCGGAATCACACCGGTTCCTTCCCAATTGGTTTTGGTTTTTACATGAGACAGCCGATTGACAGGCAGGACCATCATAATGCCGTGGCCGATACTGATTGTATCCGTGATATGGGCTGCACCGGCTGAGGTTTCACCAACAATTTTAGCTCTGCCGATTTTTTGCAGGCCGTATGCAAACATCTCGCCGCTGGAAAAAGTTTTGGAACTGGTCAGGATATAAACCGGCACGTCCGGCATGCGCTTCCCGGCAACATCGGTGCAGGTACGAAACTCATTTATTTTATTTTCTTCACGATTGTATAATTCATAGAGGAGCACCGATTCTTCTCCACCAAACAAGTAACTAATCATATACATCACAGTCTCAGGCGACCCACCGAAGTCGCAGAAGCAGAATCCCAAATCAAGAATTATTGCCGAACAATCCTTAAAGGATTTCATAGTTTTGTCGATCGCCTTGTTTATTTCAGGCACCATTTCGGGTGAAATAAACTCACGAATGTCCAAATAGCCGATATTACCTTCCATAACCTTGGCGTTTATCAATCCGTAGTTCATGAGTTTGAGCATCTGCTGCATAATTTTCTTTTGTTGTTGTTCATCCAGCTTGGTCCCGTTAGGAGCCTTGATCGTGATATAGGAGGGTATCGGTCCAAAACCGGCCACCGACTGGTTATTCAACTGCAATTGTTTATCACCGGTGGCTTCATGCATGTCCGCAATCAAGGCCTTCATCAACAAAGCCTTCGTCTCAAGAGCGTCATAGGCTTGTTTCTCCTTTTTTTGCACGATGGTCTGAGCCGCTTTCTGCCCAAGATTCGGATCAACATAGCGATTGACCAATTGGTCAACGACATTGTCGATTATTTCACTGCGTTCTGTTGCAGTGATATCCTGTGCTGAGGCAGAACAGAAACCCATCGACACAAATAGAACAATGATAATGGTCTTTCGTTTTTTCATCTGTTTGTTCTCCTAATGAATTAAATACAAAAATTATCAATTGCCACAATTTTTTTACTCGTATCGCAACGTCTCCATCGGGTTGGTCCTGGCCGCTCGACGAGCCGGGATATAGCAGGCCAACATCGAAACAATGGTAATTATTATCGGGGCCAGGACGAAGGTCACAGGATCGGTGGTACTGACTTCATACAAATAGCCGGCCAAAAACCGTGTCAGGCCAATCGAACCGGCGATGCCGATGACCAAGCCAATGGCCAGCAA
The DNA here is from genome assembly GCA_964508785.1 of uncultured Pirellulales bacterium. GTDB lineage: Bacteria > Planctomycetota > Phycisphaerae > Sedimentisphaerales > Anaerobacaceae > JAFGPS01. The sequence continues at coordinate 5,087 of CAZDVE010000017.1, forward strand.
CAGCAGGCCATGTTTGAGTACCATGGCCAGAATACTTGTCTTTTGTGCGCCCAATGCCATGCGAATACCAATGTCTCGGGTTTGCCGGGCTACGGCATAGGAGACCACACCGTAGATGCCGATGACGATGAGCAGTAGTGCAATGCAGGCAAAGACCGTCAAAAAGGCAGTCGTGAATCGCTCCTGACTGATACATTTGTCCATTTCTGCTTTAAAGGTACTGACATTGTAGAGCGGTAGTGTCGAATCAATATCTTTAAGTATAGCCCTGGCCTGCTCGATAACAGGCCCTGGACCGGAGGCTGTTCGAACCACAACATTTAAATTACAACCAACAAAAAGCCCAAAAAAACGCGTAATCATCGGGTACCTATCAAATGGGAAAAACAAATGGCTGGGCTTATCCATCTTAATATTGCCCTGAATCATATCAGCCGTAACACCGATCACCCTGTTCTGCTGCCCGAAAAAACTCAACTGTCTTCCGATGGGATCCTGCTCCGGCCAAAACAAACGGGCCAGACTTTCGTTTACGACGACGACCGCTTCCTGCTTCAGGCACTCTTGAGGCGAGAAACCGCGCCCCTTCAGGATAGGTATTTGCAGCGTCCTGAAGTAATCAGCGCTAACGCTGTGATAAGTGGCACTAATGGGCTTTTCATCGGGAGGCATATATCCCTCAGTGGTGACATTGGAGGTGATCATCCCGGGAAAACAAGGCATAGATGAATCTGTGGATACGCCTTTGACATAAGGTAGGACACTCAGTCGTTCCAGTAATTCCTGGCTGAGTTGATAGCGTTGCGTTGCATCTTTTTCCCTCGTTCCGATCATAAAGGTCACCAGGTTTTCGCGATCGAACCCAACATCCGCGGAGGAAAGCCGCAACATACTGCGAATCATCAAAACCATACCGCTGGATAAAACCAGTGCCATGGCAATCTGGGCGGCAATCAGCAGGTTGGAGAGCCGGGCGTGGTGTCCTGACGAGCCTCGTGATTCTGTCAGTACATTGGCCGGGCGAGACCTCTGTATATGCCAGAAGGAGGTAATGCCGAGAAATATCCCGACCAATAAGGAAACGCCCAAACCGAAAATAAGTTCCTGCGGATCGATATGTATTGAGCCCGCCATAGGGACAATGTCGGCAATCTTAACTTTGAAGACAGCTAGCGTCCAGACAGAGATAATCAAACCCGTGACGCCGCCGATCAGCGACAACAAAATACTTTCTGTAGTGAATTGGCGAAACAGACGCAGCTTATTAGCGCCGAGGGCACTGCGAACAGCCATTTCCTTATGTCTTGATGAAGCCTTGGCAAGACATAAGTTAACTACATTCGCGCACACGATTAAAAGGATGAATCCCACAATCCCTGCAAGTACCCATAAGGTGGTTCGTACACTGCTTACTACCGTATCACGCAGGCCAACCATCAATATTTCACTATTGTCTGATCCAGATGCTTGAGCCATTTGTTTGTGTTTTTCTTTCATTAAAAATAGTGCCTGTTCTATTGAGAGACCTGCCTTGAGACGTCCCGCTGTTCGAAGCCAACAAAAGCTTCTATTGGTCAATTGGTCTCCGGTAGGATTCAGGATGGTCCATATGCGGGCGTTCCCAATAGATTCGGGGTAATGGAAACCGTGGGGTAGTACTCCAACGATTGTATAGAACTTATCTTCTATTGTGATCGTTCTACCTAAAATCTCTTTGTCTTGCCCAAAGTGGCTTTGCCAGAAATCATGACTTATAATAGCTACAGGTTCAGTATTTTGCTGTTCGTCCGACTTTGTGATGGTTCTTCCCAGATAGGCAGATACCTTGAGCATGGAAAAGAATTCGCCGCTGACTTGTGCACCATCAATCTTGCGGGCGCCGTCACGCTCAACCAGCTCGAATAGGGCCGCAGTATAAGCCGCAAAATCCTCAAATATCTGATTTTGTTCTCTCCAATCCAAAAAATCAGGATAGGAAAAGGTGGGTGACGTACCCTGCTGGACAACGACCAAGCGGTCTGAATTTTCAAACGGCAGCGGCCGCAATAGAACTGCATTGACCACACTGAACATAGTAATGTTCGCACTTATTCCTATCCCCAGTGTCAACACCGCTACGATAGTGAAGCCGGGATTCTTTCGCATTTGCCGAATACCATATTTAATATCGTTGATTAAAGTACTCATTTATAATTCCTTCTATATACTGTCTTCTGTTTTCTGTCTCACTCATACCTCAGCGCCTCCATGGGATCGATTCGCGTGGCACGCAGCGCCGGCAGGATACAGGCCAGGCATGCGGCACCACCGACAACACCCAGTCCGAGCAGCAACGACAAAGGACTCCATGGGCTGATATTGAAAACCATCGAACGCAATAAAAAGGAGACTGCCGCCGTCAGTGCCAGGCCAACGCCAAGTCCGGCAACGACCCAGAGACCGGCCTGGCGAAACACAAATCGAATGATGTGATGACGCAGAGCACCCACGGCAATACGAACGCCTATCTCCTGTTTTCGCTGCAGGAGATTGTAAGAGAGTGTGCCGTAAATGCCAACCATCGCGAGTATCAGTGTTGTAACCATGAAAACGTTAATGAGGCTGGTGGAAAGCCGACGATCACTGACTGAGGCATTCAGGACGTCCTTCATCTTTCGCACATTGGCTATTGCCAAATCGGGATTGAGTATGACCAATTCGTTTCGTATTGCCGGAACCAATGTACTGGCGTCACCACTTGCGCGCACAATCAGGAATACCCTTGATGGCGTGCGGAAGGCATAAGATATATACATTTCGGGCAGGGGTGGATGTTCTGAGCCGAACTGGCGCACGTCTTCCACAATCCCAATGACCTCGGCATAGAGCGGAGGATTCGGAGCATTGGGTCGAATTCGTCTTCCAATGACTTCTTCACCCTTCCAGTAGTGTTGGGCCATTGCACGGTTGATGACTACGCCAATGGCTTCACTCTTCGCATCGGTTGGTTCAGGTGCACGGCCTTCCAGCATTGTAAGTCCCATGGCGGCAAAATAATCGGGTGAGATGAAAGATTGCTCTATGGGTTGCCGTTGCACAGCAGGATCGTAAACCTCATCATCTACCAGAAAGCCGGCATTGCTTCCACCCTCCAAAGGCATCTTACTGGTTATGGCGACTTTCTGTACGCCGGGCAGCCCTCCAATACGTTCGAACAACTGGTCACAGAACGCCAACTTGGCCTCGTTCTCGTTATATTGATCACCCTTCAGTGATATTTCGGCTGATATAACCTGTTCGGTATCCAATATCTCATTGCTCTTAAAAACATTGAGGTAGCTTGCGAAAAGCAGGATGCCGCCGTTGGCCAGTACCACGGCGACGGCAATCTGGGCCACCATCAACTGACGAAGAAAACGATGGCGTATTCGGGAACCCGTATGCGAACGTCCGCCTGCCTTTAAAGTTTCCACAATCGATGTCCTGGCCGCAGTCAGCGCCGGAAGCAAACCGGCCACCATAGCGCTCAGAAACGCAAGACCGATTGCAAACATCAGAACCCTGCCATTAATCTGGATAGCCGCACGCCGGGCTCCGATAATCAGCGCCGGTGGAATGAGGTTGCGCAAAGCAGTGATGCCCCCCAAAGCAAAGACAATCCCGGTCGCACTACCCAGCAGGCCAAGCAGCACAGTTTCAACGAGCAGCAAACGCACTACAGCCATACGCGAAGCGCCAAGCGCAAGGCGTACGCTGAATTCGTCCTGCCTTTGTGTGCCACGGGCCAACAGCATACTGGCGACATTCGCACAGGCAACCAGGAGTAAAAGAGTGACTGCACCCAAAAACATACGCATCCTTGATGCTGTGTTGCTGGTCATCTGGTCCCGCAGGGAGACCAACTGCATGACCTTGCCGGTATTGGTATTCGGATAGGTCTGGGCCAATCGTGCGCCAATCGTCTTGATCTCGGCGTCTGCGGCATTGACACTCACGCCTGCTTTTAGGCGAGCGATGCCCAGCAGCCAGTGGTTTCCTCTTCCCCGTTCCTTGATATCGAATGCAAAAGGCGTCCATAGTTCGTACTCTTGTCCCCTGTACCATGGTGACGAGAATTCGAAGTCGGCGGGCATAACACCCACGATGGTTGTCGCTTGCCCGTTGAGTTTCATGGTTTTTCCGATGACCTGGGGATCGGCGGCAAAGGATCGTGTCCACAATGCATGACTGATCACAACCACCGGTTCGGCGCCGGGCTGATCGTCCGACTCGTTGAGCAGGCGTCCAAGCAGCGGGTGCATACCGAGAACACACAGAACACCGGATGTACAGCGAACTCCGTACAGGGATTCGGGTTTTTCGGCACCGAAGTTCAGACGATCCGGATGGTATACACCCATATCCGCAAAAGATGTCATCTGTTCCTTAATATCGAAGTAATCCAACGCCGACAGCGACCAATTCTGCCGATTCCAGACATAGACTATTTTGTCGGATTCCGGGTATGGAAACGGATCGAGTACCAGCGCATTAAACACGCTGAACAGCGATGTTGTTGCTCCGATACCGAGTCCAAGAGTCAGTACCGCCAGGAGAGTGAAACCGGGACTCTTTCGCAATTGCCGAATAGAATATTTTATATCATTCAAGAGGGTTGTCATTTTTCAGCTCCGAGTTAAATTCAGTTTTCAGTTTCTAATATAAAATTTTCCTATTTGAGCCGAATCCTATCATGTTCATCCCACTGCGACATATCCGAGAGTATGATTTCATCGCCGGGTGTCAAACCTTCTACGACTTCTATCGTACTTACCGAGCTGCGTCCGAGCTGGACGCGTGTACGGACTGCGTATTTACCGTCTTCGATAAGTTTGAATAATTCTATGGTGCTTTCACTGGATGCAAAAACCGGTCGGCCCACATATATGATGTCGTTCAAGCGTTCGATTTCTATAACACCAACTACAGATAAATCCGGCCTGGCTCCTTCGGGTAAATCGCCGTTTAAGGTGATATCCACTGTTACATTGCCTTCCATGACCGTCGGGTCGATTCGAGATACCATACCGGCAACTGTTCCATTATATGTATCTATTTCCGAAGACAGGCCAATTCGTACATCACGAGCCTGTACTTCTGGAACTTTTAACTGTGCCTTAAGACGTTTGGGATTGGTAATCCTGGCCAGTATCGTACCGGCCGATACCGACTGTCCTAACTCAATTTTATCTCTTACAGAAGCCAAAACCCCCGATGTACCTGCACGAACATTTAAAGAGTCAATCTGATTCTTCCTGAGATTAAACAAGGATTCGGCCTGATGTAAGGCAGCCTCCGACTCGGCCAACTGAGCAGGAATAGTCTGGTCACGAAACATTGCAAGACGCCTTTTGTTGAACTCGAGCAGTTTTCCCTGCTCCTCAACACGAGCTTTGGAAAGCTGAAACTGAAGTTCGGAAATCAGGTCCTCATCATATTGTTTTTTATCCACCTGTGCGCGAAGCTCATACTCCCTGAGAGTGGCTTCCATCTGAGCGAGGTTCGCCTCCATGCCCAGCAATTGATCCTGAAGCTGGGTTTTCCGGGAATCCAATTGTGCCTTAGCTGAATTGAGTTGAGACTGGGCATCCAGCCACTGGAGTTCCAGCTCGGGATTACTCAGTTCCAATATTACGGTATTGGCATCCACCACAGCGCCAGGTTCTACCAGAATACGCGTCACACGACCGCCAACCGCTGCAGGAACAACGAGTACATCCTCCGATACCAGTGTTCCGACGCCTCTAACCTGACGTAACATCGGACCACGCTTTACAACATCGATCCACTGCGTACGCCTGTCCACAGAAGGTGCAGCCGGTTCCAGACGAGAAAGACCCAGAGTCGCCAGAGCCAGTATGACTACGGCTAATGTGATATAAAGTCCTCTGCGAATCCAGCGTTTTCGTTTTATATTTTTTCGTTGTATATCCATGCCGTCTTATTTAGCAATAGCCATGCCAGATATTTATATTAATGAAATCCCCTATAACGACCAAATAACGGTGTTTTTTCATATATGCAGGTCAAGGAACGAATTTGATTGTGTTCGGTTCTGCGTGCCCTGCGCCCGATAATGGACAATTTCTTGGTGGCACGTTCTAAAACATAATCATAGCAAAATAAAGCTGTTAGGATTTTATGAATGGATTTCAATGAATTGTCTTTTATCAGTTATAGGCTGGTAATACTAAATAAGAGGGGTATTTAGTGTTAACCAAAAGAAGCATTGTATTTGTATATAGTTCCATTCGTATATTCCTTACCAACTTATAGCCCATATTAAGTATAGTCGCAGCACAACTTAAATTATTACATTCTTATAATGTTTGATATGTATTTAACTTGCGGAAGATGGCGAGATACTTATTGCTTTATTTGTGAAACATTGATTTGTCCCAAGGTTTAGGTATCAAGTGCGTCAATAATTTCTGTTGCCTCGGGCCGGCTGGATTTATCTGGTGAATTATAATGGTTTACATCAACTCTATAGAAATATTTTATTCGAAAGGATTATATCCGGGCTTCTTGTATAATTTGTCCTGCTTGTTCATAATCTCAGGTTTATAGACTTTTTCAGGCCAATCAGTTGAATCAATCTCCTCAAGTACCACCGAAATCGATTTTTCACTACACTGTACTATGGATAATACATCCTTGACGATAGCATTTGTTAGTTTTTGTTTCACATCTTCGGACCTGCCCGGGTACATTTTGATATTGATATGCGGCATTACTATTCTCCTTTGTGTAGATTATATCGGTGCAATAGGTAGCCAGAGGCTGGCTCGGCAACCATTGCCTTCTGCTCGATTTTCAAGTGTGAGATATCCCCCATGAGCCTCAACGATTTGACGGCTCAAGGCCAAGCCGATTCCTGATCCCTTGACCTTGGTAGTGAAGAAAGGCACAAAAACATCACTGGTTTCGTCTAAGCCTGGGCCGTTATCATCAATCCATACATGCAGATGTCGGTCTTCGACTCTCCATCCCACCTTAACTTCACCATTCCCATCTGAATTGCTCTCAAGGCTGGCTTCCACAGCGTTGGTAACCAGGTTAATCAGTAATTGGTCCAGTTGACCTCGGTCAGCTTCAATAGTCAAATCCGGCCCCGGTTCAACGATAACCTTCAGGCGCGTTTCCAGGTTAATTACGTGTTGAATCCATATACGCACATTCACTTTATCGAATACAGGATCGGGCAAACGTGTCAGCTTCGTATATGACGCAATGAATCTACTCAATTCTTCGGAACGGGAGGCAATAATCTCCAGGCCTTCCTTCACATCCTTTTGCGATTGATTTTCAGACGAGTTTTGCTTGATTCGAGCCTGAAGAGTCTCAGCTACCGACTGTATAGGTGTGAGTGAATTATTAATCTCATGACGCACAATCTGTATCAATCTCTTCCAGGCCAGGCGCTCTTCCTCATGGAGAGTGCGCGTCAGGTCGGATAGAAAGATTAATTGATGCGATAAGCCTTTTTCTCGGTATGTTGTCCGGCGTAATTCCCATCGGCGAACACCTACCGGCAGCGCCAAATCTACCGTCCGCGGAGTCGCTCCTTCCAGACAGCCCTCAAGTCCCAGGCTTTCCGCGTGATGACCGAGGATATCTTCACCAATCTTTCCCAATATCTGCTGGCCGCTGTCATTGACAAGACAAAGACGCCCTTCCAGATCAAATCCAAACATAGCGACATCTATCTGTGCCAGTGTTTTGCGCAGCAAAGCAGTAGCTTCAACTGCCCCGAAACGCTGCTCCTGCAGGGAGCGTGTAAGCGCATTTACCTCCAAAATCAATTCACCGAGGGCATCTTCACGACTTGCCCCACGAATACGCAGGGAATAGTCACCTTCTCGCAGTGCCTCAAGAAGATTCGATAGTGTACGCAGAGGATAAACAATCCTGGCCTTGAGACCAAAAGCAAATCCCATCCACAATAGTAGAATCATGACAGTTAATGTCACTTTTGCCTGAACAGAGTAATCGCCCGTCCACAGAAACCACATTGCTATCAGGAACCCCGCAAGTCCACTGGCTAATGACCGGATCAGGATTTGGCGTTCGAATCTCATCTTACTGTATCTGGTATTTCTCCAGACGTCGATATAATGCACCACGACTAAGTCCGAGGGCCATGGCAGCCTTGCTGACGTCACCATCGAATTGGATCATTGCCTTGCGAATGGCCCGACGCTCCATTTCCTCAATCGTTATATTTCCGAGCCGATGTTCGTCGTCCGACTTTGTGGCCAGACCGAGTTCGTGTGAATGTATGAGTTTATCCTGCGCCATAAGGACGGCGCGCTCGATTGCATGGTCGAGTTCGCGTACGTTGCCGGGCCAGCGATAGGCACACAAAGCCTGCATAGCCGCCGTATCGAAACCCGAAATAGACTTGCGATACTTTCTGACATAACCGCCAAGAAAGTGCATAGCTAAAAGTGGAATGTCATCTTTACGTTCCCGCAAAGGAGGCACGTGAATTTCAACCGTATTTAGTCGGTAGAGTAAATCCTGACGAAAATCACCCGAAGCGATTTCCGTCGATAAGTCCGCATTCGTAGCAGAAAGCACACGTACATCAACATGATGAGTTTTGGATGAACCGATAGGCTCAAATTCCCCACTCTCAAGAACTCGCAAAAGTTTCGACTGTAGCTTTACCGGGATGGCGGCAATCTCATCCAGAAACAACGTACCTTCGTCAGACAGCTTAAACCGCCCCAAACGATCCGACTTAGCGTCAGTAAAAGCACCGGCGACATGACCGAACAACTCGCTTTCGAAGACGGTCTCCGGTATGCTGGCCGTATTAACGGTAACCATAGTCTTGTTTTTTCGACCGGATGCTGCATGCAGAGCATTAGCGACTACACCCTTTCCACTTCCGTTCTCACCGGTTATAAGTACATTAGCGTCGGAAGGTCCTACTTTGGCTATGGCTTCTAACACAGGTTTCATTGCGTGTGATTCGGCAATCAGCGATTCAGAACTCTCATTCCTAAGGTATACAATCTCCTGCTCAAGCTGTTTGCTGTTTTGCAGTGCTCGACTAAGTTCTACTTGCGTACGCAGAATAGTCAGTAGCCGCTCATTCTTCCAGGGTTTGGGTATAAAGTCACGGGCCCCTCTGCGCATAGCTTCCACAGCCAGTTCAACGCTGCTCCAGGCCGTCATTACAACCACGGGAAGCATATTATCCATTTGTTGAATCCTTGAGAGCACATCGAGACCTTGTTCCCCGGAAGTCTGCCCCCGAACATAATTAAGATCCATTAGAACAACGTCAAAATCCCTGGTTCTGACAGAATCTATGATTTCGTCTACGGAAGACGCCGTTTCAATCTGAAAGCCTTCCGGTTTGAGGAGTAAACGCAGGGCCTTTAGGACATCGGGCTGGTCATCCGCGATAAGAATCTTCGGTTCACCGGAGGGTCTTTGCGCATCTGTCATAATCATACTCGCCTAATTAACTGATTCGGCCATTTGAAACAAATCCAAATACAATAGTTGTTTATTCGCTCGCACTTTTCTCCATATCAATGAGAATAATAAACCATACCCTTAGCCGGGTAAAGGGAAATCAGGTAGTGGCCGGTGGTTTGAATATCCCGGATGGCAGCGAGAAGAAGTCAGGATTTGATTATCGCAATCAGTAAACTTATTTCAGAGAAAGTTATGGAAAAGAAAAATTACTTCCTTATACAAAATCTGTCCAAAACAATCGTCTATTATCCCTACATCGCAAACCGGTGTAATTTCATAAATCCGAAAAGCTGATACCGGACTCGCTTATCGAACCTACGACAGTATCTTTCCCGCCGTTCCAGATTCAAATGTCTGTAACTTCCACCTCTGCCCTTAAATCATCCACAGATGAAAAAGGAATCGCCCTGCCGTAAGATGCAGTGAAACGCCGGTTCGAACCGGGCATAAGCGGACCGCGCCAATCATCATCTGCAGCAAAAGGTGTCGCCGCCCACTCATTAGACTCGGAAATAATTTCATTATTTTCATTAAGAACAATCACTCGAAGCGAGAGAAGTGAAACAACTTCCCGGCCGTTGTTGACAACCTGAACCGCTGTCAGCACGCTCCCATGCTTCTCTTGAAATATAGTTGTATTGACAATATTATAGCGCCAAAGAAGGACGGCGGAATTCTAACTCAAAATAATGATGGATTCGAAGTGATTTGCAGAGACGGCCTACAGAAAGATTTTCACTATATAAAAAGGAAAGACCTGAGGTTACATGTTTTACTCGAAAGGGACGGCTTTGTTGCGGACCAGCCTGTATCTGTCTCTGATTCTCTTGATAAAATCGGCTTTTTTCTTGAAAACAGGGCGAAATCCGAACATCGGACAAAGATAACCCTGATAGGAATGCACGAGGGTTAATATTAAATCTCATCCGCTGGCAAAGTCATCGAAACCGCCGATATAAAAAGTGATTCGGTCGAAATTCATCTTCCCGCCTCGGCGAAGCTCAATGAGGCAAAGATCCTGATAGAAAGGAAGTGACCACTTCATTCCTGTGAGCATCAATTTGGCAGTACATGTTTGAGAATGAATCTGCAGAGAACAAATTGTCATCTATTCTCGACCAACTGAATTAACTCAGCGACCATCGAACCATTTAATTCCATGGTATTTAGCCATCGTAATAAGGTATTGCTCTTCGTCACCTGCAAAGTTTTGTAAAATAACCTCAGTTGGATCTCTGTCATCGGGCTTTATGTTTTCAAAAATAAATTTCCATATTTGGTTTTTCTCAAACGGTGTCATGTGTTTTTCTTTTTCCATAGCTTATCACCACCTTTAAATACGATTATTGGTTTTAAAAAAGCGACCAAAGTGGATGGTATGAGATACCGTACCTCATACCATCCTCTTCGCGGCATGCGACTGCTCCGGATATAGTCGCACCTTCAGAAAATTATAATTTCTTTCAATTGTCTCACGCTGTTCGAAAAAGAATTTCAGGTTTGATGTATCTGAAAGAACAGAAATATGAGACAGACAAAATCGATATGCCAACTCGAGGTCAGCTAAAGAATAATCCTCAGCCCTGATCATTTTGATCAGCCCGGAAGCTAGGGGATATGGTGACAACAAGGCCGATGTAAGTATATTATGCATAATTAACCCTTTCCGAGATAATATCGCATGCCCTCTTTCTTTAATATCTAATAATACCACAGTATTAATATTTTTCAAAGGAAAAATATATAAATCTTACAAAAATAAATAATAATATTAATAGACTATATATTATAAATATAGATGTATATCTTGTTATTATATAAATATCACTTTTTTAGATAGGTAAAATACTTTAAAATACGATATTATATTTTATATATTTTGGAGAATAAAATATTGAATTATATTTGATTTTGACTTATTATATATATAGTCTAAAAATTATGTAGTTTGCGTATGTGTTTAAAGTCTATATATTTATCTTTTGTTTGTGTAGGTATATTAAATCTAAACTTAGGAGGTCGCAAAATGCCGTATAAAAGTACTGAAAGCACAGAATGTGATATAGCAATTGCTGCTTACTGGCGAGCCGCTATGCCCGAATTAACTCTTAAGGAACTTGCCAAAAAGATAAATTTGAATCATCTCACACTCAAAAAACGCCTTGACGAAGCAACGCACAGAAAATGGCTGGCTAAAGATTGGGTTTTTAAAGGTTCACCTGGTCGTCTATGGGAGATTCTTCCAGAAACGACAGAAAAGAATCTTCAACAAGCAATGACTATTCGCTACGGTGAACAGAATCTTCCAAAATTGACCGTTGTGCCGACTTGGCCCCCAAAGGGTACTGCTTATTCTCTCTCCGATCAAGAGATAGACGTCATAGGTATGCGAATGGTTGCTCATGCTGCAGCTAAAGTTTTCATCGAAAGACTTCCTGATATGAAAGTATTGGGTCTCAGCTATGGGCGAACTCTAAAAAATTTTGTGGATACACTCGAGCACTTTAGTACAGATGTAAAAAACGCATTAAAAAATACATCAGTTGGAAAACGAATTATCGTAACTATCTGTGGCTCTCTATCATTTCCTTTTGATGATAAACGCCACAGCGATTGGCTTGAGTGTAGTGCGTCATATCTCACCAACCATCTTGCTAGAATTTTAGGTACCGATATGTGTGAACGTCGTTTCTTGGAAACGCCGGTCTATATACCTCCTACATTTCTCGAGCAATTTTCAAAAAAGAATGTGTCAAAATCCAAAAATGGAGAAAGCTGGAAAACTCTAAGCGAAAAAGACGCGCTTCAAATCGCCAAAGCTTTTGTTGAGGCAATCCCTATTTATCACGATATTTTCATCAAAGAAAAAGAAAGAGAGATAGAAAAACTTGACACGGTAATAACTTCCGTCGGTGATTTAGACACCGGCTTTGGATCACCTCGCGGCGCGGCACCCTTGTTGCTGAAGGATGAAACCGCTGCTCTTTGTGACGAAGCTGTTGGTGACATTGCGGGACGTTATGTAACAAAACTCGGGGAAACCGGTATGCCAGGCTCAACAATTGCTAAAGTTAATGACCGTATCTTCGGAGTTACTTTGAAAGATCTCGAAAGAATTGCTAAACGGGCTGCCGATGAGAAGAAACCAGGAGTCATAATTATCGCATCCTCTCGTAGGAAAGCACCAGTAATATCTGCCATTCTCAATCGTCACAAGGTGACCAAGATAGTCTCTGAATTGATAATCTCAGGTGATCTCGCAGAGGAACTTGTGAAATAAAAACTACAAAAAAGTTCCCAGATTGGCAGAAAAAGACTGCATTATAAGATGGGAGTAATACGGAGCATTTTTGTGGATAAATCCTGATAAATAGTTCACAACGATCCTTTGGCAAAATTTCTATAAGTATCAGATGATATATACCTCAAGAAAATAGTGAAAAATACAAGCAGCTACATATCAGGGACGCTAATTTCAGTCTCGCTTGTCAGGTCAATAGAGGGCTCTTTCTTGCTGTTCCAAAGTCGAATGTCCGTGATTTCCACCTCTGTTTTCAAATCACTTACAGATGAAAAAGGAATCGCCCTGCCGTAAGATGCAGTGAAACGCCGGTTCGAACCGGGCATAAGCGGACCGCGCCAATCATCATCTGCAGCAAAAGGTGTCGCCGCCCACTCATTAGACTCGGAAATAATTTCATTATTTTCATTAAGAACAATCACTCGAAGCGAGAGAAGTGAAACAACTTCCCGGCCGTTGTTGACAACCTGAACCGCAGTCCGAACCCTACCGTGACGGTCAGGAATCAAAAACGCGTTAGCAGTAATCTCAAGATTCTCACGATAATCGGGCTGACGGCGGTCGTCGAGGATGTCCGCTAAAACCGGCGGCAAAGATTCTTGCAATTCGGGCAATCCCCGAACGGCTTCCTCAACTAAATAGACCAGCTTTTCGGATTGGTTACCGGCAAAATGCATTCCGTAGATAATTACACCCGTACAACTGATTATCACAGTAATCGCAAAGGCACTAAGTCCCATGGCCAGGGCCGACAAAAACGAGTGTTTTCTATATACAACGTGTGGATAATTATTCATTATAAATGCTCCTAATTCGTGGTTATTTTATTTACGTCGTTAATTGTTAGTCGGAAACCGCCATCAAATATTTCACTCTGGGTATACTTTTTGAATGCAAAATAACCAACGATATGCAACTCAGGACAAAGGCGGCCAAACACCTGAACTATAAATCTACAAAGGCTTCTGGAGAAAACCGGCTGTGGATTCCATAATTCGAGCCCGAAGTTTCTTGCTCTGACTTTTAGTATTCTCGGTTCTTAAGTCTTCGAGATTGGCCATACAAAATCTACAGCCGAGTGTATTGATATGAAAATCAACGTAATTTTGCCACTGACTGTCAAGAGTGCCAAGCAGATATGCTCCGATTGTACTTCGTTTGGGGCAACTGAATCTGTGTAATTTCCAGATATCCGTCAGTAGGTGTTCGAAATCCTCGGACGAAGGGCCGACAGGTACACGAGATGTTGCAATGCATTCACGAATCTGTTTCAGACTGCGGTGCTTGATAAGAGCCACGGCCTTTTCACGTACTCCCAGGATTTTGGAAGCATCCTTATTTGAAAGATGGCAATAGAATAAAAGCTCCACAATCTGCAAATCGCGAAACTTCAGCGAACTCTTAAAACCATCCACCAATCCGAACAGAGCATCGGTTAAAGCATTTCTTTGCAACTGATATTGTTCATCGGCTCTAAAATACCAGCTTGCCGTCTGGACCGGGCCGGCTAAATATTCAAAAGGATCCGAGCCCCCATCGTCATATTGACTCCTGTAAGTATCCTGAATCAGACAGAAATGCCTTGCCTGTTGGCTTCGATATGTATCTATAATTTTACGCCTGAGCAGCGAAAACAAAAATGTTTCCAGTGCACATTCAGAACGAAATTTTTCCAGATTCTTGATAAAAGCAACGAATGTCTCCTGAACGGCATCCTCGGCATCGGCGGACTGGAGCAGCCTGGTCCGGGCAAAACTCAGCAGACGGCCCCTGTACCGGTCAACAAATTCCGACCATGCTTGTTTATTGCCCAGGCGGATTTTGTTTAATAAGTACTGCTCGGCCTCCGTTACTGTTTGTAACGAGCCCCTCGGACTGTTTGTGTCTTTTTTCATGCCGGAACATATTATATAAAACCCCCGGCTAAGCTAAAAGGAGAAATATTACAATCAAAGCAAGAACGAAACCTGCAATCCGCAAAGACCACACATAGTAGCCCTTTGTTGCAGCATTGAGGAATACATAAACCACGGTGATTAGCACAAGCAGACCGGCAATTGAAGAAAACGTTCTGGCCCAGGTTATTTTTTTCGCCCGCACCATATCCGCTTTACGATGAGCCAACTGCGTGAGTTTCTCGGTAGAAGCATCTATTAACAATGCCTGTCGCCAAATCTTTCCTGCGGTCCCTTCAAAACTTTGTACAAACCGGTCAAGAACCAATCCGCCTTCGAGAACATCGTTAGAATTGACCTTTGAGAGCAAACCAGAGCGAGCCCCCAATAAACTATGTGAATTCTGTCTGAGCATTTCGGCAACCTGGTTACATGCACTTTCCATAGCCTGGTGATTGGCTTCGGATTCCGTCAGGCAGCTTTCTGACGATTTGGCTATGATAAAACGGCCGCTCGGCTTATTGTTTAGAAAACCGGAAAAATCATTAACCCACGGCTTCTCGACAAACCTCGCATTTATGATAGATGACTTGCCTTTTGCCATAGCGGTCGCCTCGATTCTGCCGCTGGTTACATTTGATCCAAAATTACTTTTCCATGGAACTGGTTGGGTCTGAACATCAACGATATCAAGGCGTATTGCAACTTCGTTATCATATACTGCGACCGTCTCAGGTTCAATCGTCCAATCGGCCTCCGGAAATACCTGTTTAACCGCCCGACCAAACTCTTCGAGGAACTGTCGATTATGTGCGCCCTGGAACACGATGATACGAGCCGGTGACACCAGATTTTCCAGGACTTGTTGTATAGGCCTGTCCATTCGCAGGCCAAGAGAACGCACAGCAGAGACTTTGGAAGGATATACATTCGCCTCAAACTCGTCTTCGATACCCGGTGACCAGATTGCGGCCCGGACATTCCCGTTAGGAGATAAAACCGATTCCGAAGATACTTCATGATTGATAATAACACGATGGTGACCCTGCTTGAGATAAACAATTCCCACCAGAGAAAGCAGAACCAAAGCCGCAATCGCTGCAATCCAGGGCTTTTTAATAAAGAGTTTCAGGAACAAAACCACCACCGCAATTACAGCGAATAAGAACAGAATTAATAACGGTGACATGAAGAATATTTTAGGTACCATCAGCTTACTCCTTGATTAGGCATAGCTGCATATACAATCTCTTTACGACGCGGAGGCCATGCAAGTATAACAACAGAAACCAGGAACAAAATACCCGCAATAAAAGCCTCCTCACACTGCCAGCATTGAAGTAACTTTTCGAAGGCAGGTCCGATCTGCCCGGAACTAAGCGTATCTATAACTTCACGGGAGTATCGGTTGGAGATACCTTCTGAGAACATAGAAAAAGCCAATATTAAACCGAATAATCCAAGTAATGCCCTTACCAGATGGCGCGCTCCCAAATGCCGACGGCCGAGGATAATAAATATCGAAGCAAGCAATATCAGCACCACAGGAAGCGTCGTCCCAAAGCGCATCATTAACGCCGGCCAGCCAGGGTCACCAAAAAACCGCTCCAGTTCCATAGCCAGGTGTGGTTCGGGTTTACCTGCAGCGATGAAATAAGGTATATGTAAACCGACCGCCAAAGTTAAAATAACAGCAGCACAAACAAGAATAAAACCTATACCGGAACATAAGAAAGCAAACGGATGAAACGAATGATACATGACAGTTGTCTTGGGCTGATATGGAGCCGGCTGCCCTGGTGCTTCTGTGACTGCCGGAGGTTGTACTTTATGTGCCTGCCGATCCGCCATAACAGCTCTCGGTTCAAAAGCGGGTGATTGAATCGGAACTCCGGCCATGTATTTACTGTCTTTCAACTCTTCCTTGTCCTGCCATATTAATAACGGCAAGCCGTAGCGGTCCTTGAACTGGCCTGTAAGAATCATGACGACATCAATGATTTGTCCAATCATAAGAAGTCCGCCTGTCAGAAACCATATAATACCGGTGCCGATTTTGCCGACATAAAATCGATGCAGACCAAAAATTCCAAAAAGACCTCCCGATGAGAGTAGCAGTGCCACGAGGCGTTTGAACGAAGACACTCCCGTTACCGGCCGGGCCGGAGGCGGTGGAGGAGGAGGCGGTGGTACAGCAGAACTGGGAGCACAACCGACGATAGCTCTGGCCGGGATAACTGCTATAACAAAAAAAGCTACAGCGGGAAATATAATAAGGAATAGGCTTATAGCGAACTCTTCATTTTTTAGGTTCATAGTACCCATACAGATAGACGAAGTGACTATCGTAAGTATGCAAAGAATCAGCAAAGCCGGTTTTGTAAGATAGCGATACCAGCCGGCAAACTTACTGCGGCATGATCCAATCATAAAAAAGAATGATAATATCAGGCAATCGACACCGGCGGCTACGCCAATAGCAAAATCATCACCCTTCAGTTCAGTACCTGCATATATTACAAGAAATAAACCCACTGCCAATGCAATAAGAGAAAGAACCATCCAAAAGGTCCGCATTGATGCCGGTACGACACGGGAAGCCAGGCTCGTATGGAGTCTACCATCCTTCCTTCCATGTTGCCACTGAGCACGCGAACCATGCTGGACCGCCCAACTAAAGGAGCTTGCCGTCTGGACGACCAGTGACGTTCCGGCTAATACAGCAGCTACCACAATCGGAGACGACCCGAAAATTTTCGCCGCTATCACACCAAGCAAACACAGCCACAAAGCTGATCCAAGTGACAGGCGCTTTGCTCTGTCCGGGGAGCTGATTCGTCGCCAATCAACCAGAAGCATAGGCACGGTCATGGAAAACCATGTAGAAACAAATTTATGAAAAGAGCCTAATCCGAAGAAAAAGTTGACGAATGGAAAAGGAATGACCCTTCCTAATTCAAAAGAATTATACTCATCGGCAATGCCAAAAAATTTTGTGAAGTGGAGGAGCATAAAACCGACTAAAGTAGCCACGAATGAGGCAAGACAACAAGTCACCAGTCTGCCGAGCCATTGTGACTGAGGTCCCTGATTTCTGGACCACTTTCGCTGAGAGAACAGAATCGTTTTTGAACATACACCGGTCATAACAAACACGACCAACGCCGTTTCTAAAATATTTCCATGCAGAAAACCAGACCCAATCGCCACGATAGCCATGGTGACAAACACAAGCATATTGCGCTGTCCCGACAGAATAGGGTCGGTGACTCCGGGAATGCGAGTCTTTTTGGCTCCCAAAATTCTATCGACTTTGGCATCAAACTTATCTGCGACCGACCGTCCAATATCATCGGCCTGTTTTGCAAAGCGTTGTGCGGCACCGGTAAACTGACGGCCTGCACCACCAACGGCAGCGGCAGTCACATCAACAGCAGGTTTATCCGAGCCCTGTTTTTTGCCGGGTCTAACTTTTTCGGCTACTCGCCCGGCAACGACTGAAAGCTCGTCCGGCGAAAAATGGGAAACACTGTTTCGAATATTATCGGAGCCGAAAAGATCCTCTACCATTTCCTGGACACTCTTGTAGCGCTCGTCGGGATCTTTGGCCAAAGCTTTTTTAATGACATGAGCAAAGGGCTCGTCAATGTTATCCAACTCGGGTGTGGCGGTCATATGTTTCATAAGTATCTCTGCAGGACTGCCGCCGATAAAGGGCACCTCCCCTGTCAACATCTCGTATAACAACACACCAAGGGCATAAATATCTATGCCGTAGTTGTAATTGCCGGCCCCGATTTCCGGCGCCATATAATGTACTGTTCCGACAGTAATCGTATGGCCGCTGTGACGACTGGCGCTTATGGCCTTGGTCAATCCGTAGTCACCTACTTTCACATAACCGTTTTCATAAAAAATATTGCTGGGCTTAAGGTCACGATGGACAATACCGCATTCATGCAGGTACGACAGGCCCTTGGCGATTTCACGAATGAAAAACGCCGCCTTCTGTGTGCCGAGGCCGCCGGGCGACTCCAAAAGGAGCTCGCGCAGGGAAGGCCCGGAGACATACTCCATGACAACAAAAGGCTCATTATGCTGGTTGTACTTTACATCGAAGATAGTCACCAGGTGCGGACTTTTTAGGTTCATGCACTGGCTGATTCCCCTAAGCTCAATTTGCTCGTAGTTCTGGACAGCCTTAATGGCAACTTCCCTGCCGCTGTCACTCAGGGCATAGTACACCTCACCGAATCCGCCGTGTCCGGCCGCCCGCTGGATTGTGTATCCCTCAAGTGGGCGATCACCATGTTTGTATCTGTATCTTTGCATTTTCTTTCCGCTGTACTATGCCTTTTGTTTTGTTATTACAAATGAAATCTGACCAATTCTAATCTGTTTGTCAATAGCAAGTCCGGCCGTCGAACTAATCTTCTTATCATCAACCAGCACTTTTTCCGAAGCTTTACAAAGCAGCCGATTATTTTGAGCGTATATTGCCACGGTCTTATCAAGAAATTCCGCAAGAATATGGTTACCCGCAGCCGGGCCGATTAAAATATCTCTATCCATTAAAATTATCTGTCGAATATCGGCACGCCCCAATCTTGTTCCTGAGAGGGCCAGGACGGCCGTTGTGCTTGCGGGATTGGGAATATGAAACTTCATCCTGCACCTCGGTGACAAAATAATGCGGTCACCATCGACAAGCAATTTATTATTTGTGGTGATATCATTAACACGAATCGGACTGGATGAACGAATAAAGTAATCGTCCTGCACACGCTCAATTGTTGCCACGGGAATATTCGGGTCCGCCATCAGACCGACCGTCGGCCGTGCCGATGAACTCACCGGACCTACTGTAATACATCTTTCCCGAAGGACAAGAAAGCTGCCGACACCATCCATTTGCATCACAAATTCCGACGGCAGTGATGAATCAGCCCCGGTATCATTCATCCCGTGCCGCAATTCCCGGGATTTTATACTATCACCGACGGGAACCTTATTGATTTTTTCGCCGCCAGTACCATTTTCATACGGTGTACCGGAACAGATATCCAATCCAAGGGGGCTTGCTGCCAGTTCATCGAGCAGTCCGGCCGCCTTTTGGGTTTGCTCCGTGACGGTACCCAGCCATTTTGCCGATGGACAAATCACTTTAACTTTCCGAAGAAGGACGACAGCTTCGCGAGGCCGGCCTGCAGCGACATATTCGGCCGCCTTACGGCACTGGCTCAGGGCCGATCCAAGCTCAGATATTTCGCTCGTGCCGTTAGCAATCGGCGAAACTTTTTGCCACAAAGACCGGGCACGGTCGATTCGGCCGGAGTTAAAATTATCCCTGATTTGCTGAATCGACAACGATTTTATTTTTGAAACCAGTTCGGTAACTCTATCGTTTTTACTGTTAGTGACTCCGGTCTGCAGAAAAATATCTATCGCACTATCCAGGTCGTTTCGTCGAAGAGCTCGGTCGGCCTTAGCTATTGCTTCATTGAGCTGCAACCTCGCGACATTTGCCTGTTGCATGACCATTCCCATTTGGCCGTCGTTCTCATCAGCATCGTTCAGAATCTGCTCGCCAACGGATATCCAACCATCCTGTATTTGCCGTCTTGCCTCGGTGACTTTGTACGAACGGTGCTGATTTCTCAGCCGTCTTTGCTCCATCTCGCTACAGATGGCCGAACGCAGTCTGGCAACATCGTTCGTATTGCCTGCCAGCTTTTCCGCCTTGTTACAATCAATCAGAGCCAGTTGCGCTCGTTCGGCCTCAAGATTCTCCTGACCGCGTTTGGCAAAAGCCCGTGCCAAGCGACTTATAAGCTTCTGACCGCGGCGATGCTGCCTGATTTGTTCCGACTGGACGATGTCGAAGGCTTCATCCAGCCGCCCGTCGGCAACCGCAGTTTCAGCTTGTTTTAGTCGTAGGATCAGCACTGTTTCGCTCCCTGGATTATCTAACGCGGCAGTTGATATAACATTATATCATTTTACCGCGCCGGACGTTAATTTTCCAGTAATTGCTTAGTTTCATTGGTTTTAGTTGCTGCCTCTGTATCTGCTTTCGCAGAAAGTGCCGGTGCCAGCTTTGATTTCTGCTCTCTTGTCTGGAAATATTCATCAACTTGTGTCAGCAAATCCGCTTCAGCGACCGCATCGACAGGGATTGCCTGAACAAACTGGCTCTCATGTGCCAATACGCGTTCGGCGACATCCAGCCGCTTTTTGATCTGGGAGATAAGTTTCTCCGTCTTGGCCAGCTTGCTGTTATCCACCTGGATATTCGAGCCGATAGCCGCCGCCTTGACAACTCTGTACTGGCTTGCAAGCGACTCGATTTTATCTTCAAGCACCCGCTTACGGGAACGAGTCTGCTCAAGTAGCTGCATGGCCGCATGCAGGGAATTTTCGCGGGTTGCCAACAGCCGCTTCTTACTGGCAAGGATAAGTTCGCACTCTTTGAATCGCTCGAACCGGTTGGCCAAATCTTCCTTGACGTAGCTTCGTGGATATTCTTTGCCGCCAAAGTGATACTGGGCCTGCTGCACATCGAGGGCGTTACGCAGTTTTGAAATTCGGGCTTTCTCCTCTTCGATGGCTTCTTCGCTCTTGGAGATATCAACCTTCAGAGCCGCCACTTCCACCTCTTCCTGGGCTATCAGCCGGATATTGGCATGCATCTCAGGAATGATTTCCTCCAACAGATCGCGTGCACGTCTTAGCTCAAACTCGATAGGAACCGAGTCTTTTACCGCGCTCTGCACCGATTTTGCCGAGCTGCTCACATAGCTAACGACATCCTTTCCAAAGAGCAATCCACCGAGAAGAAAAACACCACCCACAACAAACACACTTCTTTTTAGCCATTTCATAATCATGATTCTACTCCTTATAAAAAAACACCTAATTTAGATTCTTTATTCCGGCCGACTACCGGCCACATTAGGTTTGTCGTGGTTCGGCAATGATTATTTCATGGATTTTTTCTGCACTTGCTTATGTAAAAACGCCTGAATAATGAAAATTTGGAGGGAAATTCTGAAAATCAACTTTTCCGACGGAATATTACCGGCAATTTTCTGCAAAATCCTTATTTTTGGCAGATAAATGCTACGTTCGTAAAAGAAATTGGAGGCGTAAGAAAATCAGACTGTGGCAAAAAGATAAAGGAAAAAAGTTTGTATTTTACTATCAAATTAATTTATTCGGAGTTGGTGTAAGATGTGCCAAAAAGCCCCGCGGGCGCCTTCTTCAATTGCCTGTGCCAATAACTCATTCTCGTTGTAATTATAATCGGAGGCATCGTCGCTTTTCGACTCATTAATATCAGCCTCGGTGACAGGCTCAAAAAACCTCTGGTCGCCGTCAATTAAATCCTTGACCAATTCCGCGGGCTTTTCTCCTAATGCTTCGGAGATAAAGAACGTCGGTTTGAGCAAATCGATTGGCCCGGGATATTTTCTGCGGATAGTGACATCATTTCCCTGCCGCAGCTCTTGTTCAACTATTTTTTCCATAATCGTACGAGGGTAAATTCTAATGCCTAACGCGGCACCGGCACAGTCGGGATTAATCTCTTTTATAAATTCAATTGTCTCCCGAACCGTTTCCGGCGTCTCGCCCGGCCCGCCCAACATAAGATCAATCATCACAGCAATATTATTTTCGCGGCATAGTTTAACCGCTGTGGCAAGGTCCTCCCGATGATGCTGCTGGTTATAAGTTTTAAGCATCGATTCACAGGCGGAATCTCCGGTAAAATCAATACCAACACAACCGGCTTGCGCCATCGCCTTAGCAAGCTCCGAATCAAAAGGGGATGGCAACATATACGTGTACCAGCGAACCTTCTTGCCGAGCGAGCGCCTGTTCAATTCCTCACAGACTGCATAAGCATGATTTCGGGGGACATTGAACTCAGAGTCACAGGTATGCAAGACATCTACTCCCTGGTCTAACAAAGACTGCACCTCATCGGCAATTTCAGAAGGCCTCCTTAGTCGCAGCCCGGTCCCTTTTGCCAGCGGGTCGGCACAGTATATGCAGTTACGATTGCAACCGCGTTTGGTCTCCAGACCGCATTGCCCGCCCTCTTTGAAATAAGCCGGATTATCAATAAAATCGCGTGCCGTCCCTAAGGAAACAGAATCCGGCCACGACGGCGGATTCTCATAGATTGTGTCATTCTCCCGCCATATCAGGCCGGGGACATCTACAAAGTTACGTGTTCCCTGCAACCGTTTAACAAGAGCAATTGTTGCCGATTCACCATCGCCACAAATCCCAAAATCAATACCTGTATATTCGTAAATTGCCCTGGCAAATATCGAAAATCCCACGCCGCCGACAACGATTGGAGCATCGGTCATGCTTCGAATCGTATTTACGGTACTTTTCAATCCCGGTACAAACCAGTCGGCGCTGGGCCAAAAACAATCATCGGCATTTCTAAAGGAAAGTCCCACCAATTCGGGATTTCGCCGATCGAAATAATCTTTCATCGCCACGGCCGGTTCGTCAACCAGACCAAGGTCAAGCATTTCTACATCTATGCCCGCCTGCCGGACCGAGGCGGCGAGATAATCCAGACCTATCGGCCCAATCACAGGTGTCATCCTGTTTGTATTAACAAGTGTCAGCATCTCATTATTTTCAATCTATTCAAACGGTAATCATACATTCGAATAAGAATTCCCCAAACAAAAAAAATATAAAAAAGGCTGGTTTGGACAAACCAGCCATATGCTGAAATATCGAGAATCAAAGTGTTCAACCATCTTAGAATTTGTAGGACATGCCAAGGCTCAACCAATACTCATCGCTCGGATTGACTGAATCATCCCATGATGATTGATAATATATACCCGGCGTAAAGAAAAGATTTTCCTCGATTTCATAATTCGTTGAAACACCAAAGACAGCATTCGACCAATCGTGGTCCGCATTTGCACCGGTAGGAGCCACGCCGTCGTTAAAGACAACTTCCGAGTGAAAATTCACTTTTCTATCCACACCGGTGAAGGGACAGGTCATAGGTACAACATAGTCCAGCATGAAAATATGCGCCCAGCCCGAAGCTGTTCCTCCGGATGGCGACCTTGTTCCCACCACAGTGCCGCTGTTTACAGGCATCAATTTGACAAGAATATAAGTTGGAACCAAACCTTCTACTTCTAATAATTTCGGGAAAGACAAAACGGCATGCCCTTCGTGGATATCCAAGCTGTTATTAGTATGACTGCTCAAATCCGGATAATTATAGTAAACATAAGCAAGTCTGTAATTGATTGCATAGCACTCATCTTCAAACATTTTCCCGAGGTAATATAACGAATAGTCCCAACGTTCAGTCAGTTCGTAGTCGGATGAATTAGCTCTGTGCCCCTCAACACTCAACCCAACGGACGTACTCGGCATAAACAAATCCACCATCGGATGTATAGCACTTTTATCTCCGTAAACATTGAAGCCGCGCCAGACATACTTACCCGTGAATGTCAGGCTGGCTGTGCCTTTAACCTCGGGTTCCTGAGCATAGCCCAGAGATACCACGATCAAAAAGACTAAGGCACCCATCAGTAACTGCTTTTTCATAATTATCTCCTTTCAAAAATATTTCTCTGTTTTACAACACTTATTTCCGTATTTGCGTTGATGATAAAAGTTAAAAAGAGAGTTTTTACCATTTACCAGTTTTTCTTTATTCGACAGACACTTTGGGAAGTTCAGACAGAGCCTCCTTTATCTTCTCCTCGGGATATTCGTAATCCTTAAGTTTGCCGCTAAAGTAGGCATCATAAGCTGCCATATCAACATGTCCATGCCCACTATGGGCAATGAGTATCGTTTTTGCCTCACCCGATTCCTTGCACTTGAGTGCTTCATCGATAGCTGTCTTAATACAATGATTTGTCTCAGGGGCACTAATAATACCCTCGGCGCGAGCGAAGGTTACTCCTGCCTTGAACGTAGAAATCTGGTGCTCGGCTCTTGCTTCGACAAGTCCTAATTGATGCAGGTGACATATAATAGGCGCCATTCCATGATAGCGTAGCCCTCCGGCATGAACCGGCGGTGGTATAAAGCCATGCCCGAGTGTATACATCTTAATCAATGGAGTTAGCTTGGCTTCATCACCAAAATCATAGGCATACGGACCTTTGGTCACGGTAGGACAGCTTTCCGGCTCTACATTTATAATGCGTAGATCCGGTTTTGTGCCATCAATTTTATCTTTGACGAAGGGCAAAAACAGACCGGCGAAATTAGAACCACCACCAATACAACCCACAATAATATCGGGGTAGGCGTCTATGTTCTCCATTATCTTTTTTGTCTCTAAACCGTTAACAGTTTGATGCAGCAGCACGTGATTAAGCACACTGCCCAATGCATAATGGGTATCATCACGGGAAACGGCTTCCTCTACAGCCTCACTGATGGCAAGACCAAGGCTGCCGGGACAATCAGGGTCTTTTGCCAGCATTTCTCGCCCTGCCTTTGTTTCGGAACTGGGGCTGGGTATACAGTTAGCACCCCAGGTCTGCATCATTATGCGGCGGTACGGCTTCTGATCATAGCTAATTCTGACCATATATACTTTAATCTCAACATCAAAGCAAGCACCACCGAAGGATAACGCACTTCCCCACTGACCGGCGCCGGTCTCAGTAGTGATGCGCTTGATACCCTCCATTTTATTGTAATATGCTTGAGCTACGGCAGTATTAGGCTTGTGGCTCCCTGGTGGGCTCGTCCCCTCATATTTGTAGAAAATCTTGGCAGGTGTATCCAAAGCTTTCTCCAATCTATGCGCGCGAAATAGAGTGGTCGGTCTCCATAATCGATAAATATCTCGGACTTCTTCGGGGATTTCAATCCAACGCTCGGTGCTCACTTCCTGCTTAATCAACTCCATAGGAAACAATGGAGCCAAATCATCAGGGCCTACAGGCTTTCCGGTGCCAGGATGCAAAACTGGCGGTAGTGGCTCAGGAAGATCTGCTAAGATGTTATACCATTTAGTAGGTATTTCACTTTCATCAAGGGTGAATTTTGTTTTTTTGTCCATTATATTCTCCTTAAGTTAACTAGTTATTCAACAGTGCTATTTTAAAAAGGATTAGTTTTCAAGGCAGCGGTAGCTTTGGTTTTATTAATGCGCCAGCAACCTGTACCACTGCCGAGGAATATCACTCTCATTTAAGAAAACCTTCATTTGCTCCATTTCAACTCTCCTGAATGTAATTTAACTTCACTTTATCCGCTTTTATTTCTAACTGACCATAACCATATTTGTCAGAAGCCGATATGCTATTGCATAGGTACATACAAGTCAAGCATTGTATTTCAATGATTCTTTTAATCCACATAAAAAATTACAATCACATATTAAAAGAATCCCAAATAAAGGCTACAGAGATAATATCTTGCAGACAAAAGGCTTATACCTTAATTTTCCCCCGAAATCCGGGAGAAAAATTTCCGCTGTAACATAAGTCTGTACATTTCTATTGTCGTTAAAAGCCGGACTCAATTTTTTTGGAAACGGCTGCAATATTCAGTTTCGCCGAAATTCGCTATTTTATGGGGACCTGAAAAAAAGTGCAAGAGACATAATTATTGCCCGGGCAAAATGACCGCCTGAACATCAGGCATATTTAAAACCGGTATCCCCCTGATTTATAACAGACGAACAAACCGATTTTAATGTAGGCAAACAGACCTCATTATTACCTCATAGAGAGGTTTTTCCGCGTGACTTTTTGACTTTTTCCTATATTTTTACTTCTGCCAAAGATAATGCAGAGTATACATTGTGACACCCTTTTAGTTGTAAATCGCCGAATTGGAGGTCTCAACCTCAATGATTATCAAAAAAGTCAATGACTTCAACAAAACCGGGCGACCGGGAAGCTTTTTTTTATTTTGTAGCAAAAAATATTTGATTATTGTCACAACACCCTCTACAATACCTCAAAGTCCTGTGCGAGCTTTCAAACCAATGAAAATGAAAGGAGGCATATTATGGCCAAGAAGAAGAAAGCGAAAAAGAAACTCACCAAGGGTTTGTGGTCAAAGAGTGATATCAGCCTACTAAAGAAACTTTTCCCGAGTAATGCAACAGCCAAAATAGCGAAGAAGCTGGGACGGCCGACAGACGCCGTCAAGAAAAAAGCATCCAGAATGGGCCTTCGCAAATCGAAAAAATACATGAAGTCACTCGGCAGAGCTTAAATAACAAAGCCGCTACTTCATAAAGTGACACAGGTATAGGCTGTTAACCCTGGGTAATGTGGAGTATGTCTACACACATGGGCATCTTGTATATACAGAATTAAATACAAGAGGCTTCTATACCTTCGGTTGAAGAAAGCAGTATTCTGTTTATTATCGATATTGAGCACAGAAAAAGAGTCTCCCCATCAAACGGCGAGCGTAGGATTTTTTTTGTGTCCGGATAATATTCTCACGCTCCATGCGAACATGTGCGGAAGCTTATTTGAATGTTATGTTCTCGGCCAGACTGCTTTCCAAGATGCTTAATATAAATTCCCCAACATATAATCCCTGTCCGGAACGATTACAGGCCCGAATCCTTGACATTTGTTTCGGATATGGTTATCTTCTCTGAGATTGTGTTCTTATGTATGAAAAATCTGGTTTTAAGAATCAGGAGGTAAACTTGAGGATTCTATCCGGCATACAACCGTCCGGCAAACTTCATATAGGCAACTTTTTCGGTGCCATGCGTCAACATCTGCAACTGCAGGCCGAACACAGTTGCTTTTATTTCATCGCCGATTACCACGCTCTTACGAGCAATCCGAATCCGGCCGAAGTGCTCGAAAATTCATTTGACGTTGCAATGGATTATATTGCCCTGGGTCTCGACACGGAAAAAACCGTATTCTGGCGACAATCGGATGTTCCGGAAGTGACCGAACTGACGTGGCTGCTATCCTGTGTGACACCGATGGGCCTCCTACAGAGATGCACAAGCTATAAAGATAAAATTGCTCAAGGACTAAGCCCCAATCACGGCCTGTTCGCATACCCGGTCCTGCAGGCAGCGGATATACTTATCTATAACAGTGACCTTGTCCCTGTCGGCGCAGACCAAAAACAGCATATCGAGGTCACCCGCGACATAGCAGGAAGATTCAACAGCACCTACGGCGAAGTCTTCACTATACCTCAGGAACACATAATCGAATCCGTCGCTGTTGTCCCGGGCATTGACGGCCAGAAAATGAGCAAAAGTTACGGAAATACAATCGGAATATTCGAGCAGCAGGACAGCGTAAGAAAAAAAATCATGAAAATCGTGACCGACTCCACACCTGTCGAAGAACCGAAGAATCCCGACAAATGTAATGTCTTCGCACTTTTAAGACTTGTTGCCTCATCGGATGAGCTTACAGACTGGGAAAACAAATATCGAAACGGCGGAACGGGCTATGGCCAGGCCAAAAAACGACTCGCAGAATTAATAATCGAATATTTCGAGCCGTTCCGTCAGAAGAAGGCCGAGCTTGAAAAAAACATCAACCACGTTAAAAATATCCTTGCCAACGGTGCCGAGCGAGCCAGAGCCGTTGCTTCCGAGACCCTTATCAGGGCACGAAAGGCCATCGGATTGGAGCACTTAACATGACAGACAAACTCATCACAATCGCACAATTCAACGACTCCATGGAGGCGGAAATGGCAAAACAACTGCTCGCTGATAACGGCATCGAAGCAGTTGTCACCGGCCAGAACACGGCAAATATATATTCCGGTCTGCCGGCATTAGGAAATGTTGAGCTGCAAACGCTTGAAAGCCGGGCCCGGCAGGCGAAGGAAATATTGGAATCTCAAAAGGAACATGAGCAGTAATACCGAGGGAATAAATTGGCGGACTATCGCGTAAATCTTGAAATATTTGCAGGACCTTTAGATTTACTTCTATATCTGGTCAGAAAAGAAGAAGTGGATATTTACGATATACCTATCGCCAAAATCACCGACCAGTATATTCGCTACATTGAGATGCTCAAAAGTCTCGATGTCGATTTAGCCGGGGATTTTTTGGTCATGGCCGCCACTTTAATGCAAATAAAATCGGCAATGCTGCTGCCAAAAGCAGAACCAGAGCAGTACTCAGAAGAAGATTTGGATGATCCGCGGACAGAGTTGATACGTCAGCTTCTGGAATACAAAAAATTCAAAGACGCTGCAAACCAGTTAAATGCCGCTGCTGACGAACACAAAGAACGTTACCCGCGTCCCGGCACTATCGTCGAACAACTCAAACCCGATGCCGAGCCGGAGATTGACATTGAACAGGTGAGCATCTGGGACTTGCTTGAAGCATTTGATACTATCTGCAAAGCCGTCGGCAATGTCAATGATATAAGTCGAATTTCAGATGATACACCCATCGACCTCTATCAGATAGAAATTTTACACCGCCTTCAGACAGAAGGGCCCATGACATTCGAGCGTATTTTCGAATCCAGGACCAATCGCGTTGTGATGGTTGGATTATTTCTGGCACTTTTAGAATTGATTAGAGAGAAATTAGTCTGGATTGAGCAACCGGTCCCATCTTCTATTTATTTACGACCGTTAACAGATGAGCCCGCAGAGCAAGCCGTCCAGAACGCTATACTTGCTGTGGAGACAAAAGATGACGGAGCCTCACAAACCCAGCGGAAACAGCCGCCGATCCCAATTTCTGAAATACCAGCAACATCGACAGAAAAAGCCATAAATAAGAAACAAAATCCCCACGAAATCACCACAGAGAACTGATTACGTCCTTTCCGAAAAATAATTTTTTTTCTAATTTCATTTTTTGGTGTATAATTTAAATAGAGGGCAATACAGGGGCAATAATACTGCCGTTTTCAACATCTGAACTAAATGCAGTACCGGTCTGTGAATCAACAGGATTTAAGATTCAAAGCAAAGCTATAAAAAAGCCCTACCCACCTTATCTAAATAAGGTGAAAAAAATGGTTCAAAAAAATTATAAAATTCGAACCAATGCAGGATCAACGTTGGTAAATTCACTAATCGCAGTGGCTATTATCCTGATAGCACTTATCGGAACTTCAAACTTCAGATATTATTCCACCCTGGATGCACGCAAAGCTTCCGCTCAGACTTCCGCTGCCAGAATTGCATTGATTCTATGCGAAAGTTGGCGTGGTATTCAGGGCTCCCCAAGCTATAATCCCATAACCCATTTGGGTTCAGACATAACAATTGTCCAAAGCGAAGGACCCAACAAGCCTGATGATTTTACCTTTTTAGGAAGCTATAGAATTGTTCTGGACGAACAAGACGACGACGCCAATGGTGCAGACTACTTCGCAACATTGTCATGGAAAGATATTAAACCCGGACTGAGGGCTTTGAATGTTATTATCACCTGGGCACAGCGGGGACAGAGAGGTTTCGAAAATACGGATAAAACATTTACACTAACAATCTACACCTTGACATGATATTTATTTATAAGAACTTAGGGATGATACAAAAAAGACTTACAATTCCAAGAGGCTTTACTATTGTAGAGCTGGTAATAACCTCAGTGATAATGATTATCGCTGGCTCTGCTATCGGTTTAGTCATTGTCGATAGTCAACGCAGCTGGAGCCTGATGTACGAATGTGTGAACTCTGAGGTCGTTACAGACGGGTATGTAGCAAGGAGAAAATTCGATTCTATAATTCGAAAAGCATGTGGGGAATCCATAAAACTCGATGACACCGGCAGTTGGATAGAAGTTGGTTACTATGCAAGTGACTCATCAACTGCACCAGATCGCTTTGCATGTTTTTACGAGGCTAATGGTTATTTGTATGTTGAACATAGCAAGCTGGATTATAAAGAGACTCTTGACGTCGAGGCCATCTGTGGAAATGTGTCCGACTGTAAATTTAAAAGAGCCGGCCGTTCTGTCCAAATGATACTTAAACTCGATAACGGGACACATAAAAACACAATTGTCGCATCGGCGGTGACACATAATTAACAGAATACTCACTCTGCAAGGGGGTGCAAAATGACCATAAAAAAAACGGCCCAGTTAAGAATTCGTGGCTCTGCTCTACCACTGGCTTTGGTTGCCATTTTCATATTGCTTACAGTAGGAGCTTCCGTTCTAAGTCTTGGACTAAACTCACGTATTTTCTCTACAAGAAATGCTTCCGGCATCTCAGCCCGATGTGCCGCCGACGCCGGATTGACGAAGGCTCTGTATGAAATGAACCAAAAACTACAAGGCGCACCATGGCTCGGTTACAACTTGCCTTGTGAAACAAATACATACCTGTCTAATTGTGATGCTTGCTATAATTATATTGTTACCGGCAATCCACTCAGCGGTTATAGGATTGAGTCCACGGGAACAAGTGGCCAGAGCACAAAAAAAGTATTCTGTTCTTTAAAACTACAGGGACCATTTGAAGCGGCTATTTTTACACAGAATGGCATCACATTATATAACTCGGCTGAAGTGGAGGGATATAATTACGGCGAAGATGAAAATAAACTGCAAATTGGCACAAACAGCACCCAATCAGGAGCAATCACCATCAAAAACTCCGCAACCGTTGATGGGGATGTCGTCGTAGGAATGGGCGGAAATCCGAGCGATGTAATTGATAACAATGGCACAATTACAGGCCAGACCAACACTTTGCCGCAAGAATACGATATGCCGCCAATAACGGTTCCCAACTGGCTGCTCTCGCTGCCATCCAGTGGGACAGTAAAAAATGATACAACAATATACAGTTCCGCGAAGTACGACAGCATTGACCTCAACAGCGGCAAAACAATTACTATTAACGGAAATGTTATCATATATGTCACCGGCGAGATGATACTGAAGAATTCGTCTGAATTACTTATCGGGGAGGATTCATCACTAACTATATATTTAGGCGGAAATTTCGAAGGCAAAAACTCAAGCAACATCAACAACAACACCAAGATACCCAAAAATTTACAGATATACGGTCTCGATGGCTGCGAAAGTATGCTTTTTCACAATAGCAGCGACCTCTACGGAACAATCTATGCCCCTAATGCAAATGTAGAGATGGATAATTCCGCTGATGTGTACGGCTCGGTCATAGCCAAGAACTTTGACCAAAAGAACTCTGCCGATTTCTTCTACGATGCGTCACTTCGAGATGTCTCGATACATGACGAGGCTGTTTATTTCGTTGTCACGGAATGGCACGAGTACTAAACGAAAAGACCGTCCGTGCATAATTTGTCGCTGTTATTTCAATCCTTTGAACTCCTGCGGGTGAACAGGTCGTAAATAATCGGCATCAGAATCAAAGTTAATATACCGGAGACAAGAATACCGCCTACCGCCGCGATACCGACACTGTTACGCAATTCGGCGCCGATCCCCCTGCCCAGAGCCAAAGGCAGCATTCCCAGAATCGCCGCCAGGGTAATCATGGCAATCGGACGAAACCTCTCGCAGGCGGCTGTAATCATGGCCTTATGAATTGGTATCCCCTCGGTGACATGAACATTAAACTGGTCCATAATCAAGATGGCGTTATTGACCACGATACCAATCATCATTACCGAGCCCATCAATACGAACATAGAAATGCTTTCGCCGGCCAGTGCCAGCGCCCACATTATACCGATTAAACCCAACGGTAACGTCACCAGAATCAGCCAGGGCTGCCTGAACGACTCCAATATCGCCGACAAAGTAAGAATAACAAGAACAACGGCAATAATGCCAGCCTCGCCGAACTCGGCATTAGCCTCGCTCATAATCTCGTACATGCCGGTAAAATTATAATCGTTACCCGGAGGAAATCGTCCTTCTGATTCAATTTTTTCTCCAAGAAGTGTCACTGCCGTACCCAACGGCATATCGGCCCCGAGATTGGCAAAGACCTTCGACACTCTTTGCTTGTCTTCACGCGTGATCTGTATAGGGGCAATGCGCTGTTCCACCTGTGCAAGATTGCTCAGGAGCATCGGCCTGCCGGGAGCGGCCGGAAACATGAAACGTTCCACCTGTTTCATGCCTTCCTTGTCCGCCAACTCGACCACGATATCATAATTGCGGTCACCCTTCTTGAAGGTCCCCGCGTCCAGTCCTTCGAGATTGGCTCGTAAAGTCATACCAAGCCCTACAGCAGGTATATCCAGGTCGGACAATATCGCACGATTCGGTATAACAACCAGCTCAGGCTTGCCGGCCCGCACCGTCGTATCAATATCACTTAATCCTTCAAGCTCCTCCGCAAGATTCTGTGTTCGAACGGCCAGCTTATCGAGAACCGCCAGTTCCTGACCGGCAATTTCCAGCTCGATATCCTGAGATTGCCCGCCGACAAGAGTCGGCTGATTTACAGTTACAATACATTCCGGATAATCAGCAAGCCGCGAACGCACTTCGGCCTGCAAGTCATTTATCGACAAAGTTCTTTCGTCACGATCGGAAAATGTAAGAAGCACCTGGGCAAGATAGACACCTTGCGTCGATTGACCAATTACACCCTCTACTTTCCCGATTGAACTTAGCGTATGTTTGAGCTCGGGCAGGTTCCTGAGCCTTTCTTCCACAGTTTTAATACGTTCGCTTGTCCTTTCAAGCTCATACCAGGTGGGATACTCCAGCTTGACAAACAACTCGGCTTTGTCCGGCTGGGTTACGAACGTAAATCCTACTTTACCTGCCAGTGTCATAGCATGTAACAGCAGCAGAATAGTCACCGCCAATATCCCGAGCGCCGCTGTACGATGTCTTTCATTGAAAGAAAGAATGCGGCGATACCCGTTTATGACCCATGCCAAAAAACCATTGAATCCGTTTTCCATGCGATGCAGAACTCCCTTTTGGTCGGCCCGGGTCGGTTTGAGTATTAACGAGCACAGGATAGGCGTCAAGGTAAATGAGATAAACAGTGACACCACAGTCATAATTAACATCGTCATAGCCAGCGGTCTCATAAACAAACCGATGATACTGCCCATCATGGCAATAGGAAACAGCACAACGATATTCGTTCCGGCACTGGCCAATACCGCAATAGTCACTTCCTTCGCTCCCAGCCGTGCTGACTCTCTCGGGTCGCCGGTTCGACCGAGCCGCTTGATAATCGACTCCAGAACTACAATCGAGTTTGTCACCAAAATACCAACGGACATGCCAATGGCAACCAATGTAGATGTATTGAGTGTAAAACCGGCCAGTTGCACGAAAAACAAGCCGATGATTATGGTCAAAGGCATCGTAATAGCTACTACAAAAGTCGAACGAATGTTATAAAGGAACAAGAACAGAATCAAAGCCGTCAATCCAATTCCCTGACCAACATTGATCCAGGCGCTTTGAACTGTCGCTTCGATAAAAC
Source organism: uncultured Pirellulales bacterium (assembly GCA_964508785.1). GTDB lineage: Bacteria > Planctomycetota > Phycisphaerae > Sedimentisphaerales > Anaerobacaceae > JAFGPS01. The sequence continues at coordinate 39,199 of CAZDVE010000017.1, forward strand.
GCCCGTCGTCATTGACCCATACCAGCTCCACTCCTCCGGGCAACTCGCTATCAAGCTTATCCATTGCCGCCCGTACTCTATCGACCACACGAACGGCGTTAGCTTCAGCCTTCTTAACAACCTTAATATAAATGCAGTCTTTGCCATCAATAGTAGCCTTCTGGCGCAGCTCTTCGGTTAACATTTCCACCCGTCCCACATCGTTGATGGTACATCGCCGGCCGTCTTCATTAGCCACTTCCAGCTTGCCTATGTCGGTCACAGTCTCGTACTCGGCGTCGAACTTGACCGTAAATTCACGTCCAGCGTCCTTGACTCGACCCGATGGAATGGTACGCAGACCCTGCTGAACCGCCTGAACAACCTCCATGCTGGATAAACTCTTGGACGCCAGCTTTTCTCTATCCAGACGAATACGCACCTCACGCCTGGCACCACCTATCAATTCTACGTCGGCCACTCCCGATATGACCGTTATCCTGTCTCGCAATGTGTTGTCGGCAAAATCATAAAGCTCGTCTATCGAGACATCGCCGGTCAGAGCAAGATTGATTATCGGCTTGGCGTTAACATCAAATTTGAGAATCTTCGGATCTTCCACATCCTCGGGAAAATCAGCTTTAATCAAATCAAGTTTCTCACGCACATCGGTAGCGGCGATATCCACGTCGATATCCAGCTCGAATTCAAGCAGAGTCTGACAAACATTCTCCATGCACGCGGAACTGACGTGTTTGAGCCCGTCAATAGTTACAATTATGTCCTCGATCCGCTTGGCAACATCGGTTTCGATTTGCTCGGGACTGGCACCGGGATAGATTGTAGTCACCGTTATAAAGGGTGCATCTATTCTGGGCATTAACTCCAGGCCCAGCTTACGCCAGGCATTGAGACCCAGCAGAGCCAGTCCGATTATCAAACAGCTCATCGCCACAGGTCGCTTTACAGACGCATCCGAAAGAAACATTATTCGGCCTCCTTCTGTACGGATACGGCGATACCATCATCGAGCATATCCTGACCCATAGATACAACCTGCATAGACTCAGTCACGCCGCCATCGAGTAATTCAATCCACCCATCGTTTTCGAGCCCGGTTCGAACGTTTCTCTTACGGGCGATATTACCCTCGATTACAAAAACAACAGATTGGCCGCCCCGCTGCTGAACGGAGACCGCCGGGACACCTAATCCTTCACGACTGGCCAGAATCACGGCAACATCGGCCATAGCTCCCGGAGCTACGCCATCGGGAGGATTTTCCAGCAAACATTTAATCTCAAATGTCCGAAGTTTGGGACCGATTGTGGGACTCTTATAAGAAATCACCTGGTCCGGTAAATCGATACCGGCAACTGTCACCCTCATTTGAGTCTGACCGGCAATCACCGCCGGATACATTGCAGCAGGCAGGAACGCGCTGACCTCCACTAAGTTTGGTTCTTCTATCCGCAGAACGGGGACTCCCTGTGAACCCATTTCTCCAGGCTCAGCCATACGCATACTCACTACGCCGCTAATGGGGGCTATGACAGTGGTATCAGCCAGGTCTTTTTCGGCAATAACCAAAGCAGCTTCAGCCTGGCGAGCCTGTTCGGCGGCCAGTTCCACCTGTGCCTGAGATACTTTTTTAGAAGCAGTAAGCTGCTTATAATCAGACTGCTGCTGCTCAAACAAATCCTGAGTTGTTGCCTCTTTTTCGAGCAGGCGTTCGAAACGTTTATAATCCAGTTCTGCTTTTTCAAAATCCGCAGTGACCTTCTCCAAACCGGCCTGGGCCTGCTTCAAAGCACAGCGAGCTACGGCCAGTGCGTGCTCCCTGATTGTTACATTTTGTCGCAGCTTGACGGCGTCCGTCTGAAACAATTTAGTCAGGCCGGCCACTACATAATCACCCTCATCAACAAATATTTCCTCGAGTGTCCCCGGTATCCTCGGCGAGACCATAGCAACGTTTTTTGCTTCGACATTACCCTGGGTGACAATAAGCCGCTCGAATGTACGGCGTGCGGGATTCGTGACAACCACCGGTACGAGTTGTGACTGCCGGTCGGTAGCGATATCAACATCGGCTGGTTCTTCCCCATTCCGTACCAGAAATACACCCGCCACCATTAAACCGGCCACAATTAATCCGGCTAATATCCATCTGAAACGACCGGACCTGTTTGATTTCTTTTCAACAGACTTATTTTCTTCCATTCGCTGGCTCCTCAAAAACGATTTGGGTCTTTCCCATCACGTTGGTTAACACTGCTATGCTGGTCTGATACTGGAAACGAGACTGGAGAAACTGAATCTCGGCCCTGTCGGCCTCGGCAACCATATCCAGCATGTCACTGGCCTGGACCAATCCCTGCTCGTACTGCTGCCGAACCTCCGCTAAATGTCTCGAAGCAACCTGGTTTATCTGTTCGGCCAGCTCAACCTGCTCCTGCGCCAACCGGACCTGGTCCAGGGCACGAATAACCTGTAGCATCAGAGTCAAAGTAGCCTGCTGACGCCGGAGAAGGGCATCCTTATGAAGCTCTTTAGCGGCCTTGTATTGATTAACGTTTGCAAAGCCGTCAAACACTGTAACCGCCGCACTCAATCCGCCCATCCAGTAGTTGGTATAAATTTGATGTGAGTCGGACGTATCTATTCGGCTTGCAAATCCGACCAACCGCGGCAAAAAGGCGGTGACGGCAGCTTTGATTTTTTCCCTTTCTATTGCTACCTGCCGGTCTGCAATTGCAAGACTCGGATGATTCAAAAGTGCCTCTGTAATTAAAACATCCAGTGAATCCTCCGGAGCCTCAAGCGGCATCTGTAATTCAAGTTTTATATCACTTGTCGGGTCCAGACCCATACTCGCCAGCAGTTCGGACTTCGCCTGGCCAAGAGACTTTTGCATCCGGTGTAATTCCATCTGACGCGCCAATACAAGGACACGGCCCTGCTTCGCCTGCCATGTACTGACCATTCCCTCTTGATAAAACGCCGCAAGCTCTTTTTCCATCGCCCGGGCCGCGGCGAGCTGGCTCTCTAAAACTGTTAGCATCCGTTCCAGAGACAGGCAATAGAAATATTGTACCGTGACCTGCAGAGCAATGGCCTGAGATGTGTAATCGGTAACCAATTCGGCAATCTCATATCCCCGAGTGTGCATAGAATACAAAAACCATGTGGCGGGATTGAAAATCGACAGTTGAATATTCCAGGTTATATCGCGAACGTCCTTATCATGCATTGGGAATCCGCTCGCACCGAACTTGATTTGCGGCTGAGGGTCCCACCATGTCTTTTGATAGTTTAAGCTCACCGCCGGAAGAAAATTAGCGAACGAGACCTTCTTCTCGAGATGTGCTATATGCTGTTGAATCTCGGCACTTTTTACCGAAAGGTTATTTTCCAATGCAATCCAGATACAATCATTCAAATCCATTGGTTGGTTTTCGACTAAAACTTCACGGGTTTTATCCTCTAATTTCCGAGTATAGTCATCAGCATGCTCCCGTCGAACCTCTTTGCCGTTAAAGCTGTTGCAGCCGGATATAAAAATCAGGCACAGCAATATTATTGAGGAAACATTAATCGCTTTTTTTGGCATCTTATCTACCCTCCGGCAAAAGCAAACCATCAACGAAAAGCTGCTCAACCTTTGCGAACATGACCGTCGCCACAGCTTTATCAAACTGACCGGCCATCTCAAAGCCCAACGTCTCTATGACCGAATTTATGGCTTTCGCCGTGATGACCGGATCTACACGACGAAAGTGCCCATTGCGAATCCCATCTTCCAGTATCTTCTCCAGTCTGACGTTCAACATAGCATCGAAATTCTTCTTTTCCTGTTGTTTTGAAAGCTTCGCGCCCCGAGTCCCCAGTTCCGAGACATACAGTTTTATGAAATTTGCATGTTCTTCGAGCAATGTGCTAGCATGCCGAATGAAGCTGGTTAAACGTTCCACTTCTGTTCCGGGAGCATCTAAAATTGCCACAAGTGCCTCAATAATTTTCTCACCACAACTATTTACCATCTCCTCGAAGAGCGCTTCCTTACTATTGAAGAAGTTGTATAAAGTGCCCACAGAAAATTCTGATGCTTCAGCAATCTGTTGCATAGAAACGTTATGAAATCCATTTTCAGAAAATAATTGCAGGGCCGTTTCCAAAATTTCTTTTTTATGATGCAACCGTTCTCTTTCTTTCCGTGTTAATTGCTTTTCACTCATTTTTACCCCATTAAATTAACGGTTGAACAAACCATCATTTATTGACGCTATAGTCATATTATGAATTACAATTCGCTTTTTGCAAGAGAAATTCAATAAATTTTCCATAAATTTTCCAAAATTTAGAATAAGAAATGCTTATAATATGTATCAAAATACAAATAGTCATATCCCTTGACAAGGGACTCTGAAAATGCGATAAAGCGGGTCTTATTAAAATTTAATCTTATAGAAGACCTGAGAAAAGAAATGTCGCATAAGATTGTATCCAAAAAACAGGTTTCCGATGATGTTTTTACCGCTGAAATCGAAGCACCGCTGGTTGCCCAGGCACGGCAGCCGGGCCAGTTCGTAATTATCAGCATCAACAATGAATACGCCGAGAGAATTCCCCTGACAATCGCCGACGCCGATCCTGAAAAAGGCACTATTCGCCTGATCTGGCAGCGGGTCGGCAAGACTACCGCAGAATTGTCCGACCTGCAGATAGGTGATAAAATCACAAACGTCGCCGGGCCGCTGGGTAATCCTACGCATCTGGAAAAATTCGGCACGGTTGTCTGCGTGGGTGGCGGCATCGGTAATGCTCCCCTGCTGCCAATCGCAAAAGCCCTCAAAGAAAAAGGCAATAAAATTATCAGCATCCTCGGGGCAAGAAATAAAAAACTGCTTATCCTCGAAGAGGAGTTTGCCGGAACAAGCGACGAACTGATAATCACTACCGATGACGGCTCATACGGACGAAAAGCATTAGTCACCGAACCATTGAAGGAAATCTGCCAACGCAGCCCGAAACCGGAGCAGGCCTTTGCAATCGGACCGGCGATAATGATGAAATTCTGCTGTGAGGTGACAAAACAGTTCGGCATCCCTACACAGGTATCGCTCAATACTATAATGGTTGACGGGACCGGGATGTGCGGCGGCTGCCGAATCGAATACGACGGACAGCCGAAATTCGTTTGCGTTGACGGACCGGAATTCGACGGGCACAAAGTTAACTTCGATTTGATGATGAAAAGATTGAATGCGTATAAAGACCAGGAGCAGAGAGAACACGAAAAATACAAAAAACACAAATGCAAAATAGGTCTGGATAAATAAAATAAGGACAGGTCTGTTAATCCCAAACGAAAAATGTCGATAACACTTTTTCGAGATCCCTCATAGTGACAAATAACCAAAGACAACAACTTCTGCAGGAGCTTTTGGAAAAGCAAAAAGCCGGCAAACTCACACCTGCAGAAAGATATAAAATCCCCCAGCAGGACATGCCTGAACAGGACCCTGCTACCAGGATAGGTAATGTCAACGAGGTGGCAACCGGTTATACCGAAACACAGGCAAGACTCGAAGCTTTGCGTTGTCTTCGTTGCAAAAATGCTCCCTGCGTTCAGGGCTGCCCCGTCCAAATCAGAATTAGAGATTTCGTAGTTGCTATTGCCGAAGGTCGCTATAAAGAAGCTTTATCAATCATCAAGGAAAATTCATTACTGCCGGCTGTTTGCGGCCGGGTATGCCCGCAGGAAAACCAATGCCAGCTTACATGCACGGTCGGCAAAAAATTCAAGGACCCCACTAAAGCCGTCTCAATAGGCCGGCTCGAAAGATTCGTCGCCGACCTCTGGTCAGGGCCGAGCCGGCCGGAGCACGGCGACCAGAACGCCGAGGCCGTTCCGGCCGTCGCAGCAGAAACCGGGAAAAAAGTCGCCATCATAGGCTCAGGGCCGGGAGGAATTGTCGCCGCCGCCGACACCCGAAGGGCGGGCCATGATGTCGCACTATACGAGGCCTTTCATAAACCCGGCGGCGTGATGGTTTTTGGAATCCCGGAATTTAGACTCCCCAAGGCCATCGTACAAAAAGAAATCGATATCCTCACCAGGATGGGAGTTAAAATCGTATATAACTTCATAGTCGGCAAGACAAGAACGATTCAGCAATTACTCGCAAAAGATGGCTTCGACGCCGTTTATATCGGCGTAGGTGCGGGACTGCCGAATTTTATGGGCATCGAAGGCGAATCCCTCGTCGGCGTGTATAGTGCAAACGAATATCTCACGCGCGCAAACCTTATGAAGGCATACGACTATGGCTCCGGCTCAGATACTCCTATCGCCCTATCGAAAAAGGTCGCCGTGGTCGGTGGCGGCAATGTCGCTATGGATGCAGCAAGAACCGCGCTCAGACTCGGAGCAGAAAAGGTATATCTGGTTTATCGAAGGACCGAAAAGGAAATGCCCGCGCGAATTGAAGAAGTCCACCATGCAAAACAGGAAGGAATCGAATTTCACATACTGCAAAGTCCAAAACGCGTTATCGGCGATGATAACAGCCATGTCACCGCCATCGAATGTCTCAAATATGAGCTCGGCGAGCCGGACGACTCCGGCCGGCGCCGACCGGTGCCCATCAAAGGCTCCGAGTTTATCATTGAGCTCGATACGGTCATAATAGCCATCGGCAACAAACCCAATCCCCTTATTTCCAAGACGATGCCGGAACTTAAAATTACCAAGTGGGGAACGATTGTCGTCGATGAGCATACGATGGCGACCTCGGTCCCGCGTGTTTATGCCGGCGGTGATATCGTCTCCGGCTCCGCTACGGTAATACTGGCGATGGGCCAGGGTCGAATAGCCGCAGCAGCAATAAACGAATCGCTATCAAAAAAATAAACTAATACCTGTGATAAGTTTTTGTGGTATTTACTTAAAAAGAGCCCTATTTGGTATACTCGAAACCCTATTAAAAAGCTCTCCGAGGATATCCCATTAACTTTTACACGTTTACTGAGCAAACATTTGCTATTCATGTTTGACAATTGAGTGATTGTTTAGTATTATCCGTGGCCTTTATTGTCGGTAAATGATATTGAATGGTGAATCGTGAGTAGATTGTTTATAAATAATCAAGCGTTAAAATTAAGAGATACGAAAATGCAACTTCAGCCCTTCAAGGCATTTAGGTATGACCCCGCCGTGGTGGGAGATACTACCGCATGCCTTGCGCCGCCGTATGACGTCATCAACAGCACTACGCAACAACAGCTCTATGAAAAGAGCAAATACAATATCGTACGGATAACCAAAGGTAAGAAGACCGCCTCCGATAACGATAAAGACAATCAGTACACAAGGGCCGCCGGTTATCTGAACGAATGGATAAAAGAAGGGGCGTTAAAGCAGGACACGACCGAATCTATCTATGCTTACATCCAGGATTTCGAGCTACCCGACTCCGGATTTTCCGGCGTGCGTTTGCAGCGATTGAGCTTCATCGCATCGGCTAGGCTCGAAGAATTCGGAGAAATCGTCAAACCGCACGAACAGATTCTAAACGGCCCGATGGTTGACAGGCTCAATCTTAAAAAAGCCACAGAGGCTGAGTTCGGCCTGGTTTTTATGCTCTATGAGGACGAAGAAAAAATTGTAGATAAAATCATCTCCCGGACCGCCGACCGGCAGCCACTTACCGATTTCACGGACGAACAAAATGTAAGGCACCGTCTTTTTGATATAACCGACAGAGAAGATATTGAAAAAATCGCACAAATGATGAGTGATAAAAGCTGTATCATAGCCGACGGCCACCATCGCTATACAACCGGTTTGAACCACTCCAGGCAAAACAGCAATCCGGCGACGAAGTATCAAATGCTCGCCTTTTCGAATATCCGGCAGGAAGGTTTGATAGTCCTTGCTACACATCGGCTCGTTGGTAATCTTGAAAATTTCTCTTTCGAAAAATTAATTACCGAACTTGAAAACAATTTCGAAGTCACAGAATTACCATTTGACAACATTCAAGCTAAGGCAGATGCAAAACAAAAGATGCTTACCATAATGAAGAACGAGCATGATAAGGATAATAACGTGTTCGGAATCTATGGCGCAGACAACGCCTTTTATATCGCCGTCCTGAAAAATAAACATGCAACCGAGCATGTCGCGCCGGAAATGAGCCGGGCATGGCAAACGCTCGATGTATCCATTCTGCACAAGCTGATTCTGGAACCTCTTTTAGGCATCGACGAGCAGGCCATTGCCAGAGGTGGGAATCTGCAATATGTAAAGGGTATGTCCAACGCAATCGATGAATCTATCGCCGAGGTCGATGCGGGTCGTCAACAGGTTGCCTTCTTTATGAACACAATAAAAATGCAGCAACTTAAAGATGTCACCAACGCCGGTGAAAGAATGCCGCAGAAATCGACGTTCTTTTATCCAAAGGTATATTCAGGTTTAACTATTCAGAAATTCTAATATCGGTCTAAATGTCATCCCTGTGCAAGCAGGGATCTATTTATTAAAAGTGGTATAGAGATTCCCGCCCTGCCGTAAGGCATTGCCATTGCGGGAAAAAACAGAAAGAATGGAGAAAATATATGGCAGACTGGAAAAATCCTCCGAGATTGTTCATTCCCGGACCGGTAAAGGTCAACGAAGACGTCTTGCAGCAACTCGCACGTCCCACACTGGGACACCGCGGCAAGGAATATTCTCAACTGCACGGCGAGACTGTCGATATGCTAAAGAAAGTCCTCTTCACGGACCAGAATGTCTTCCTCTCAACATCCTCAGCCTCAGGTATCTGGGAAGCCGCTATTCGCAACTGTGTGAATTTTGATGAAACGCTCCTTTGCACATGCTGCGGAGCCTTCAGTGATAAGTGGGCAAATGTCGCCAAGAGCTGCGGCAGAAATGTCGAAGAGCTCAAAGTCGACTGGGGCCAGGCGACCACCCCGGAAATGATCGACGAGAAACTCGCCTCCGGTAAATACGCCGCCGTTACTATAGTATATAATGAAACAAGTACGGGCCTGACGAATCCGGTTTACAAGATAAGCGAGATGATGAAGCAAAAATATCCTGACGTCCTTGTCTTTGTCGATGCTGTCAGCGGCATGGTCGGCCTGCCAATGCACTTTGACGACCTCGGCTGGGACGTGGCATTCGCCTCGGTCCAGAAGGCTTTTGCAATACCGCCGGGACTGGCTGTGGCCGCGGTCAGCAACAGGGCCCTGGAAAAAAGCAAAAATGTCCCCAACCGGGGCTATTACTTCGATTTCCAGCAGTTTGCAAAAGCATCAGAGAAAAACCAGACGCCAACCACACCAAATATCCCTCACATTATGGCGCTGAATTACCAGTGTAAAAAACTGCTGGCCGAGGGAATGGAGAAAGTCTGGCAACGACACAAGAAAATGGGTGAATACGTCAGACTTTGGGCCAAGGGGAAACTCGGCCTGTTCTGCGACGATAAATACGCCTCAAATACATTGACAACCGTTAATAACTCCAAGGGCATCAACGTAGCCGAAACCATTAAAGCGATACAGGAAAAGCACAATACTATCTTCGGGAACGGCTACGGCAAACTCAAAGAACAGACCTTTAGAATCGCTCACATGGGTGACATCACGATTGAGGACCTCGAGGAACTGCTCGGCTGGATCGACGAAAAAATCGGACAATAATCTAATGAGCCGGCGTTTTTAGCTCCGGTCCATTATACAGTAACCGGACACATACTCATGAGGTCATGTGATAGCTGAAATCAAGCACCTTCGGCTCGACCAGCTTTCGATAGTCGTCCATACTCATTCTTACAGCCTGATTATGTGAACCTGCCTGGAATATAATATGGTCGTCATTCACCAGAGCCTTATCCATTATCACCGGCAAATCATATAAGTTGCCAAAAGGCGGTTCGGCTCCAAGCTCGCAATCCTCAAATATCTCACCTATTTCATCCTCCAGGGCCAAATCAACCGATTTGACACCAAGTTGTCCTTTCAATGCTCCGAGGTCAATCTTGTTACACGCTGCAAGTACGCACATCATGTATTTGCCGTTGACCTTAACAATAACAGGCTTGGCCACATATTTACCAGGTTCATGCTCGGCCGCCGCCATCTGCTGCGATGTGAAAGTAGGAGCATGTTCGGTCACCTCATAGGGCACAGCCGATTCGTCAAGAAATTCTGTTACCCGCATAATTATGCCTCCCAAAAAGTTGCCGGCAATATTCTCGAAAAGAATACAAAAACTCGCAGGGTATATTATAAAAAACCCGTAGAAACATCTGTCAAGCTAATAATATCTATAAGATCCCCTTTACAAAGAAAACAACAGCTCAAGAACAGAGTGAAAAACGTACAAAAGAGAAAAAAGTGGGGGGCATAAAAAAAGCACCACGATGCAATCCGCATCGCGGTGCCATTTTTTTTCAATTGTAATGACTACTCATACAAATGAGTAGCTTCCGATTCCTCTACAGGACGAGACAATTCGTCGCTGTTCATAATAACTTTGAATCGAACGTCACCCGGCCTGACTGCAGCAACAACTACACGCCAAACCGCCTTATCCTTCGGTGCAAGAGAAGCCAAAGGCAGGAATCTTACAGTATCGCCAACGACCGAACTGGCAGATGCGCCGGCCGATGAAACGTATTGTACATTGTTTTCCAAAATACAATCGATGCGAATATTTGTAGAGGTAGCAGAACCCTGATTAGTCACGGATATCATATATGCCGCCCGGTTGCCTATTCTCACCGGGTCCTCAAGGTCAACAACTTCAAGCATGACGGCGGGAATTCCGGTTACTACCGTCTTTACCGAAGCAGTTACGGCTTCGGCACAATAAGCGGTTGCTGTCGCACCATTCGTGAGCGTTCCGGGTTTTGTCGGGGTATAAGATATTCGAAGCGTCTGGGAACTGTTGGGTGCAAGAGTGCCAAGCTCCCAGATCAACTTTGAATCGGTAAGCTTCGCTCCGGCGGTTGCTTTTACAGCAGTCATTCCTTCGGGTATGACATCTTCCACAACAGTGTCCCGAGCAGGAACTTCCGATACGTTTGACACTATTATTTCATAAGACACCGGCCGACCGATATACAATTTTTCCGGGCCTGTCTTGCTTATGCTAAGTATAGGCAGACTTATAATCGTTGTGGTTTCATTCGATTCAGCCCGCAGGCCAGAAGTCGAACTTGCCACCGCTTTGCTGATGTATTTGCCGGTCCTGGTGGGACGAAGCTCAATAGAAAACTCCCGCGACTGATTCGGCCCAAGATTACCCGCCTCAAAGATTAGATCGTTCTTACCCTCGGTCGTATGCAGTCCCGTAGGAAGTGACTCCATTACCCTGACATTAGGAACGGTTCCAGTACCTTCGTTGGATACAGTATATTTGACAGTAACCAGGTCACAAAGTAAACTCTCGGAAGGCGCATTCTTAGTCAGTCTCAATCTCGGCTCAATGACATCCACACTTGTACACGCCGGAACGACCGGGGTAAGAACAGTCGTGCAGTGCTTAAGCGACCCGGCATAGTTGGCCATTCCAGTAACTGTTATATGCCTGATTGCTTTCGGTTCGAGCGAATTTATTTCCCAAACAAGCGTGTTTTCCTCACGTTTCGCCGTCGGATTGGAATTCACAAAATTGAAATTACTTGGAATCTCTTCCCTTACTATAACATTATTGAGCGATGCGTCTGTCAGGTTTGTGATTTTAATCGTGTAATTAAAAGGTTTGTTCAGTCCAATTTCCCTCGGCATAACCTTATCCAACTGAACCATACCGCACTCCGGCCACGGATAGGTCCTTGAGATAACCGACGAGCCGGCTTCGCTGACGACTATCAGATTTGACATCGTCTCCGAAGGTTCTTGTTGCTCCGAAGGAAAAGAGCTCATTTGCTCTTGTGAAGGTAAAGGCGTTACTTCTGTTTGAGCATCAGGCGTTTCTTCAAAAAACCGTTCCCAACCCACTTCATCTGTCGGAACTGGTTCATCCAGCCTATTGTCCCTATAACCAAACCAGCTTCTGCAACCTAGGGAACTCGATATAACTAAAAAGAATAGAAGAAGCGAGATATTCAGAAACTTTCTCATTTTATATCCCCTTTATCACCTTACACATTAAATAACAGGAAGAGTATCATCTGAAAGATTTTTCATCTTCACGTTGGCCATCACATTCTACACGATACGATTTCCTTGATTTTCAAAATTTATATCGGTACATGAATTGCCCAAGTTAACCAAAAAAGAGGGTCTATCTTTGTCTATATTATAGTATCGTGTTGTAGAAAGAAAAGGGTTTTATAATCTTCTAAATATTAATAATTCCTCTCATATTAGTCCAGATCCCTGTAGTTCCTATAAAATGCCTGCTAACAGGTTAAAAAAGTATCATATTTTACCTAATACCAAATTAATAGGCTTAACATTCCTGCAGGAACGGATTCCCTTGAACCTGCGTCTGTCAGGTTGGCAGAGAATATATTTACACTGACGGAATTATGGCAGGCGAGGCAAACCGCCCTTTGTAATCTAACTATTTATAAAACATGCACTTACATTCACAAGCTCCTCAAGATATGCGTATGGCATGATATTTGCTCATCTGGTTAAAGATAAGGAATGTATAGCTATGTACTCGAACTTGTCAAAACTCGACGATGTAAATGTTTTAGCAAGCCAGGCTAACTGGGCCTGGCCCGATGCGTTGCGCTCCATATTCAAGCCACGAGGTATCAATCTGCTCGTAGCTGAAGATGCCGCTGATTTCGTTAATATAATCCAGAGAAAACGCATTCATACTACAATTGTGGACATGGACTCGGAACAATCCAACGGCCTGGCGGTAATCAGGATTATTCGAATGAATTATCCATTTGTACCGTGCATCCTGTTGACAAGCACTGTAGGTGAATCGCTGCTCGGAAAAGCACTCGAGCTCGATGTTTTCAGTGTAATCGATAAACCGGTAGATATGACTGTCCTTCAGGAACAACTAAACAGGCTGTTTTTAAAGAAATATCGAAGTGATATATTCAGCTAATCATCTTGTAGAAGAAATGCTTGAATTCAAAAAAATTAATACGAACTCACGTTCCATAATATGAGAACTTTCGATTTAGCTGAAATAACAAAAGCGCTCGCGATATTGACGGAAATCCGAAAAGAACTTGGTTATTTAACAAATTAAATAAATATTAAATGCTTTTTCTGAAAGGAGTAAGGATAAAATGAAAATTCGACCATTGGCAGATAAGGTGCTTGTTCAGCGTCTCGAAGCGGAAAACAAGACAGCAGGTGGAATAGTCCTGCCGGACAGCGCCAAAGAAAAACCACAAAGAGGAAAAATCGTCAACGTGGGCGAGGGCAAGACGCTTGACGACGGAACTCAGAGAAAACCGCAGGTGAAAAAAGGTGACATGGTACTTTTTACAAGCTACGCCGGAACGGAAGTAAAGATTGATGGCAAGGAGTATCTGATTATGAGTGAATCGGATATCATGGCCGTTATCGAAAAGTAAAAAACAATAATCAGCTACAGATTAGGAGAAAGAAAAATATGGCAGCTAAAAAAATAGCTTTTGGAACTGATGCACGTGCCGCCGTTCAAAAGGGTGTCAAGAAGCTTGCAGAAGCCGTGAAAATCACACTCGGGCCGTGCGGCAGGAACGTGGTTTTGGAAAAATCGTTTGGTTCGCCGGTTGTAACCAAGGACGGAGTAACGGTGGCAAAAGAGATTGAACTGGAAGATTCCTACGAAAACATGGGCGCACAGATGGTCAAGGAAGTGGCGTCCAAAACATCGGATGTCGCCGGTGACGGAACAACAACAGCGACAATTCTGGCCGAGAGTATTTTCGACGAGGGCCTTAAAAATATTACCGCCGGCGCCAATGCAATGCAGGTCAAGCGCGGCATTGAAAAGGCCGTCGAAAAAATCGTCGATGAGCTCCAGAAAATGAGCACAACGGTGACATCAACCACACAAATCGAGCAGGTGGCAACATGCTCGGCGAACCAGGATGTTGAGATCGGCCAGAAACTCGCCGAGGCGATGGACAAGGTCGGCAAAGACGGCGTTATTACTGTCGAAGAAGGCCAGTCGCTGGAAACAACCGTCGAGCTGGTCGAAGGAATGCAGTTCGACAGGGGATACCTGAGCCCGCACTTTATCAACAATCTGGAAAACATGACGGTCGTGCTGGAAAAACCTTATATCCTCGTGCATGAAAAGAAAATCAGCTCCGTTAAATCCCTCGTCCCGCTGCTTGAAAAAGTGGCCAAGCAGGGCAAACCCCTGTTGGTTATAGCTGAAGATGTAGAGGGCGAGGCTCTGGCGACACTGGTCGTCAATAAGCTTCGCGGCGTGCTTCAGGTCGCGGCGGTCAAAGCGCCCGGATTCGGTGACAGAAGAAAAGCAATGCTAAGTGACATCGCCATCCTTACCGGCGGAGAGCCGATTTTCGAGGACCTTGGACTCGAATTAGAGAATATCGAACTGCGCCAGCTCGGCATGGCCAAACGAATCACAATCGATAAAGATACTACCACAATCATCGAAGGCGGCGGCAGTATAGAAGCAATCAAAGGCAGAATCGAGCAAATCAAGAACGAAATCGATATTACTACAAGCGATTATGACAGAGAGAAGCTCCAAGAGAGACTGGCAAAATTAGCCGGCGGCGTGGCTCAAATTAACGTCGGCGCAGCAACCGAGGCCGAGATGAAGGAAAAGAAGGCGCGCGTGGAGGACGCCCTGCACGCATGTCGAGCGGCCGTCGAAGAGGGTATCCTCCCCGGCGGCGGCGTGGCTGTGCTCAGAGCTTTGCCGGCACTGGACAAAGTAAAAGCAACCGGAGACGAAAAAATCGGCGTCGATATAGTCCGAAGAGCTCTTGTGGCGCCAATAAAACAAATCGCCGAGAACGCAGGGCTCGACGGCTCAATTGTCGCACAAAAAGTTATGGACAGCAAGGAGAAGAACTTCGGCTACAATGCCCTGAGCAAGGAATATGGTGACATGGTCAAGTTCGGCGTGATTGTCCCGACCAAAGTCGAAAGAGTAGCACTGCAGAACGGCTCTTCAATCGCCTCACTGCTGCTGACAACCGATGCGGTCGTTAGCGAGATTCCCGAGAAGAAGGAAGCGGCTCCGGCTATGCCTCCGGGCGGTGGAATGTATTAAAAGTCAATATTAGCGAGCGGGTTCCGCCGAGCGTGGAACCCGTTTTCTTTCTCAGTTAAAATGAAATGTAAATTATGGTTTTTCGTTATTACACAAATGCAATCTCCCAGGCATCCAGAAACGTCGCAACAGGAATATTTATCGTAGGGATGATATTAATCGGATTTGGCTTTATGATTTACCTTTTGCCGAAGTTCTTCGCTACGCTCGCCGCGCTGGTATTTTTCATCGCCGGTATCGGCTGTGGAATCACCGCCGTTAAAATCTTCTGGATGCTTAGAAAAATGGACCAGGCAGGTCCCAATCCTCCCGAGGCTTACAGGGAAAACGTCCAAATCCACACTGAAGAACACCAAGACTTTTAAATCTGCCTGCTCCGGCGGTTATGCCTCCCATCGCTTACAATCCGGGTGGCCGGATTTATTATTACAGCCAGGTATTTATCCTGAGCCTGCCGGTGCGATTCAACCGGTAAATTCCTTGACGACCTTCAGGGTCTCGCCCGTATCTTCCATTTCGAAAATACGAGGCCTTGCATCCCTGTTGTTCGGTGAGTGCAGCACCATCATAAGCTTACCGTCAAATGTTGTGAACAGCATCCCATGTCCGCCGTTGTCCTTATAAAGGGGTTCGTCCTGCTGCTGCCACGGCCCGGCCAGCTTGCCAGACGGTGATATGGCGATGCCCAAAGTGTAGCCGGTGTAACCCCCGCTGGTCCAAATCATAAACAGCTTGCCGGACTTGCTCTTGTAAAGGTAAGGCCCGTCCGTGACATGGCAGCCGTATCGAGGCGATTTCTTGCTCCATGCCGCATCGCTGCCGTCGAACAAGCGCGTCGGCTCACCAACCGTCTCCGACAAGTCCTCTTTCAATCGGATATACTCGATCGTGCCGTCCTTAATCTGCACCCATTCATGGCAAAACACCATGTATGGCACGCCGTCCTCAACCCACAGTGTCCCGTCGAGTGTCATCATGTCAACAGGCAGCGTGGAGCGGCTCTGAAACGGCTCATACGGCCCAGTAGGTGTATCGGCGACCAGCACCTGCGAACCGCGAGTTACACGAGGCAGCCAGTTGCGCCACTGCTCGTCGAAACGGTTACGCGTATCGAAGGTCAGGAACAGATAATACTTGCCTTTGTAGGCGTGCAGCTCAGGCGCCCAGATACTAACTACGCGTATGTCACCCCAAATGTCCGCCGCGGGACTGAATATAGTTTGCGGCCCTTTCCAATTCACCAAATCTGTACTCGTGTAAGCTCGAACGCTCCTGCGTCCCGGCCCTATCATGTAGTAAGTCTTCGAAGCCGTATCCGGTAAGATGCACACGTCACGCATTCGAATATCCGCAAGCTTAATAATGTCCCCCGATTGAGTTGCAGGTTGCTCCTGCGCGAGGACCGGGATGAAAAAAAAGAGCGTAATCAAAACAAAAAAGGCTAATCTTTCCATTCTAAAATTCATATCTCTTACACCTTCATTAAAAACCATAATTTGACCGACCCGCGTTTATTTTAGCCTCCGATGGTCGTTTGTCAAAGCAATGTGTACAATACAGGCCAAAGTATTATTCACCAAGTTTTTCCCAGCCTATTTTCGAAAGATGCCAACAAATAAAGCCGCCGGCAATTGCAGCCAAAAAAAGAAGTGAAATTCCCAGTTTAAATTGGCCGAAAATAATTTTCCCTATGCCAAACAGGCTGAACATAACACACAAAGAACCGGCTATCCAGTCGAACAGAAGCCATAGATAACCACTGTCAGCTTCGACATCGGTCAGCTCATCAGAGACCGGCTTCCAGAGTAGCCCACCCGGATGTACCTTTCTGTAGAAAGAAATGAGCGTGGCCTTGTCAGTCGGCGGCGTAAGAAACGTCACGACCAGCCAGACGAAGGTTGAGAAAGCGACAATAATCAAAAGCGAATTCGGAAAGCCGATACCAAAGACAAACTTCAAAACCGGATAAACTGCAAAAGGCGCCAGCAACGCCGCGATTTCCGACCAGGCATTAACGCGCCACCAGAACCATCTTAGTATCAACACCAGGCCGATGCCGCCGCTGCACTCAAGTATGAATTTCCACGCATCGCTGATGCGGCCGAGTTTCGACGTAACAAAAAGGGAACATGCCATTAACAGAAAAGTAGTAACACGCGATATACGCACGTATGTTCTCTCTTCCGCGCCCGGCCTTATAAACGGGCGATATAAATCATTGATAATATACGAACAGCCCCAGTTCAACTGAGTTGATATAGTTGACATATAAGCAGCCAAAAATGCCGCCAGAAGTAATCCGACCAGACCCGGCGGTAGGCAATCGGCAATCGCCATAACAAAGCCCTGACCTTTTTGCTCGGCACCAAGCTGCGGATACATCACAAGCGAACACATCGCGACAATAATCCACGGCCACGGCCGCAACGCATAATGGGCAATATTGAACCAGAGGGTCGCCAGCAGCGAATGCTTTTCGTTTTTCGCCGACATAATGCGCTGGGCGATGTACCCGCCCCCGCCCGGCTCGGCTCCGGGATACCAACTGGCCCACCACTGAACGCCAAGATAAGTAACGAAGGCCAGCAGGCTCATTCTAAAAATACCCGCCGTGGACACATCGGTCGAGGTCGAATCGCCGAGTTCGGGAGTAAATCTGAAAACCCATTCCGGAAGCTGCTCCTTCAAACCGGAGATTCCGCCTATCTGCGGACTGCCCAGCGTATATATCGCCAGAATAATGCAGCCGGCCATGGCCATCACGAACTGGAAAGAATCCGCAATAGAGACGCCCCACAATCCCGAAAGCGCCGAATATAAGGCCACGAATAACATAAGACAACCTACAACCAACAAATAAGAGGTGAATGTAAAACCCAGAAAAGAGACTTCCGTGATACCGAAAAAAGTCAGGTTCGGAAACACCACGGTAAGAATCTTCACCATAGCCAGATTCACCCAGGCAATGACGATAACGTTCATAAAAATACCGATGTAAACAGCTCGAAATCCTCGGAGAAAATCGGCCGGTCTGCCGCTGTAGCGTATGGAAACAAACTCGCAATCGGTTATTATTTCGGCACGCCGCCACAACCGGGCAAAGAAAAATACGGTAAGCATTCCGCCGATTATCATATTCCACCAGAGCCAGTTACCCGCGATACCGTTTTGTGCGACCAGCTCGGTGACAGCAAGAGGCGTATCCGCAGCAAAAGTCGTAGCCACCATGCTTGTTCCTGCGATATACCAGGGCAGCTTTCTGCCGCTTAGAAAAAATTCGCCCGTACTTCTGCCGGCGCGCTTTGACATAATAAGACCGATGGATATGCTCACGAGGAAATAAAGTGCGATGAGTACCCAGTCGATTATTTCAAGAATCACAGATACGCTCCTGAAATTTTGCCGCCGCTGTCTTTTTTCGATACAGGTGTGCTAACTATAAATCGTCAGTGCAATTTAATCAATAACTTTATCGACCGACACCCCCATTGGTAACAACTGTGTTATTTGATTTTTTCATCAAGCTCATCTATTGAAAAACCTTCAGCAATGACAATATGCTTCATATCGGTTAGAATCAGCCACGGCAGTGATTTAACGCTCCAGTTGAATCGCGTTTTTTCCTGGTCGGCCTCAATCATTCCAACCGGAAATGTTATTTCATGTTCCTTAATCCATTCATCGAGCTTTGCCTTTTCGATTTTCGATGCCTGCACCGCAACAACGATAATATCTTTCTCTTTAAGCTCCTTTGCTTTCTTAATAAGTTGTAAAACGCAATTCCGAGACGGCCGCTGCTCCATATCAAAAAAACAGACCAGCATTAACTTTCCCTTTGTCTGTTCGCAATCCATATTAATTTTAATTTTGTTTAAATTTGGGAGCGGCTTTCCAATCAGTGGAAGCGGCTGAGCTTCTGGTTGTGGCGTTACAACCTTTATTCTTTGAAGCCCTTTCCCTTTAGATGACACCAGTCTAAAGCTAATATTGGCCTCAATTGATTTGCTGGCACTTGCCTGCCTGAAACTCTCCAGGCCTGTATTAGTAACAAGTGTACCCCTGACATTAATTTGCTGAAGATTGGGGAGATCATTAAGTTCCATCAAACCTTTATCGGTGACCTTTGTGTTCCTGCAATAAAGGCTCTCCAGTGACCTGATATTACGAATATGCTCAATTCCTGCGTCGGTAATCGGCGTGTTTCCCAAGTTGATATATTTCAATGCCTTGAAATCCGCCAGGTGTACCAAATCAGCATCATTTAGTTTTACTCCTTCCATGTCAAGATTTTCAAGTGTATATGACCATGGCTTAAGGTTAGCCAGCCCTGACTCAGTCAAAGAAGTTTCATCAAGCCCAAGACCTCTCAACGGCGTAAGTTTGTTCAGATAGGCAAATCCTTCGCCGGTGATTTTTGTTCTGCTTAAGTTAAGAGTTTCGAGATTTGTTAAACCACCCAAATGCTTCAGCCCTTCATCGGTGACACACGTTCGGTACAAGCCGAGATTCTTAAGTTCAGTTAATGTACCCAAATAAACTAAGCCCGCATTGGTTATGGGCGAAATTTTCGATTCTCTACCAGTATTGCCAAGTATGAGTTTTTCCAGAGAGGTCAGCCCTTTTAAATACGCCAGACCGGCGTCGCCAATCTCCGTATTGTTCAGTGACAATTCTTTCAACCACGTCATATCTTTTAGATGCACCAGTGACGCATCCGTAATTAGAGTCTCTGAAAGTGAAAGATTCTTTAAGGATGTTAGATTTTTGATATGAATTAATCCAGAACCATCAATCTGAGTCATATAGAGGCTCAAATCCTCAATTGAATCTATTTTTGACATGTGCTCTAAAGCCGAATCTGCAATATTGGCGTTGAAACATGTCAGTTTTTTCAATGATTTGAGATTGGCAAGATGAACCAAGCCGCTTCCGTCGATTTGTTTCATTGAGCTAAGATCCAGTTCCAATAAGCCCATCAAATCTCTGAGATGTACAAAATCTTCGTCAACGATATCGGTTTGGCCCAAAGATAATGATTCAAGATCGCCGGACCCAAGTTCGGATATGAATGATATATCTGTTTCATCACGAAAGACCTCCAGTCTTAGCTGTTTACCGGCCGGTATGGTTACATCACCTTGTGCCTGACCTAATAATTCCCAACCGTACAGCAATTTAGAGCGTTGATTTGGATCAATATCTCGGATCATTAATCTGCCGCAGGCCCGGTCTTTTGGAAAGTGTACAATGCGAGAGCCGGTTTGTTCCGCTTGAACACAGATTGTGAAACAGAAAAAACAAAAGTTCACTACAAACAATCGTTTCATCCTTCAAATCCTTTGCTATCCATCTTAGATTTTTCCATTCATCTTGTCTGAAAAACCACCGTATGTGAATTGTAGTAGCTTAAAAGAAGAACTGTCTATATTAAAGATGCTAAGTGAGCAGATTTGTTACGGAAATTCCACAAAAAATCTGTCAGATTGCGGATAGAAGAACTGCTATAGTCTGATTATCTAATTTTTAAGGTAGCAAGGGCAAGAGCGGCGAAGGCGGCGGCGATAAGCCAGAACCGCACGACGACCTGCGGCTCACTCCAGCACGATTAGCGTAAACAGTTAGTGATGAATTTATTGATTGCAAAAAGCGGCTTTTAAGTCACCTATATTCTAACGCGCCCAAAATGCAACTTTTATTCCTTTGTCCCTCGCACTTTTTATCAGTTTTTCACCGTTGAAGAATCCTTCCAATTCGTCTTTGCCGGTAAGCTGTTCTATTTTAGAATCTGTCAGTAATTTGACTTCGAATTCAGCCACAGTTTCTCCGGAGCTTTTTATTGTCCGTGCATACCACTGCCCCGATGAAAGACGAGTTAAATCTATACGTTCAACTTCGGATTGCTCAATCAATTGGTCGCTTTCCTTATCTTTGCGAAACTCCATCTGTTTTACACAAATATAATCACGTTCGGGATCGACGTACCAGTCTCGGCGCAGTCCCAAACCCTCCCAGCGAAGCAGAACGCACCCGGCCGGTGTCCCCGGCTCATTCTCCAGCACTTTCATCGGGCCGACGTTATGTGTATAAGGCCATTGGCCTCGAATCGGCAAGCGCGTGTCAATCCAATCCTCGCCACAGTACTCCACACTCAGTTTTACTTCCGGTTTCCATGGGACTTCATCTAAACTATATTCATATTTGCCTTCGTAAACACGTAATTGAACAAGGGTCAAATTGTGCATTGCCCATTCGCGGAGGTTCTCGTCTGTTTCAGGCGGCTCAATAGGAAGCGGACTATTATTCTTTACGTCTATTTTAGCATAAGTTTCATGTCTCAACTTATTGCCTATTCGATAGTAAATGCCTATACGGTTATTTCTCTTATAAACAATGAGCATTTTATCCGGGAGTTTTTGCAGCGCTCCTTTTCCAGCATCTACAATCGCCCTTGTAGCCGGCTCTATAATTCCCCAATTACGTACAATCTCCAGACCTTTCGGTGCATTAAGATCGTAGATACTCGAAGGCCCGGTTTCCGGGAATGAAAAATCGCCGGTATTAAACTCATCCGGCCTCGAATACTTCCGAATACGTACCGGTAAACGAGTTTGCGGGTCGGCCCATACCTGTTGCGTCAGGACACGTAAATCGAGAGGTCCTATGCTATAAGTATCAAACCGAACTACCTGCCGTCCATCGATAGTATCATTTTCTTTTTCGACCACGATATGGGTAAATTCACTCCTACCATGGTCGTCCCAGTCACCTACGGCATACTCCCATGGTGTCTGAGGATAAGGACGGACATCAAAAGGCTCTTCGTGAATCTGCTGACCCCAATTGCTGTGATAAGCACGCCATATACCGTTGACATGGTCACGCATTCCAACATAGAAATTTCCATTACGATTGTAAGTTAAAAAGCATCGTCGCTTACAAAGATTCGCCCATTCTTTCATCCCATCTTCATAACTTATGAGCACCCAAGTTTTTGATTCTATGGATTTATGAACGTCCGCCAATGTTATACTTGTCGGCCAGGCTATCGCGAACCATAAAAACGCACCTATCAGCAGGCATGCGGCAAGACCGATTCCAGATTTAAAAAGTGCCGGCATCAAAGTAGCACGCCTTGAAGGCTTGCCCTGCTCTAACTGTTCAATTTTTTTCATCCCATCAGTCGTAACCGAAGGCCGTGACCTGAGCAAATCACCCAGGTTCTCAAGCCTCGTTTCTATTTGTTTATCATGTTCTTTCATTTCATATTCTCCTTCAGCCATTCATGTAAGCGTGCACGAGCACGGGAAAGCTGCATTGTCACCGTACCGACCGGCCGCCCGGTCATTTCACTAATCATCCTCGTCGAGTGACCGTCAAAATATCTTAGCATAATCACCGTGCGCTCATGCTTTGGTAAACGCATAACCGCCTCGAGAAGCCTGTGATTCGACTCGTCGATTCTCCCGTCATCGGACA
The DNA here is from genome assembly GCA_964508785.1 of uncultured Pirellulales bacterium. Lineage (GTDB taxonomy): Bacteria > Planctomycetota > Phycisphaerae > Sedimentisphaerales > Anaerobacaceae > JAFGPS01. The sequence goes on from CAZDVE010000017.1 coordinate 61,892, forward strand.
CATCGTTTGTATTTATTATTCGTTGTTTTGCGTATTCTCTTTCTTGCATGCCGCGATACATTTGTATTGCCTGATGCCGGGCGATTTTTCGAATCCAAGGACCGAACGATGAAGCCTTTCTCAATCCGCTTAACTTCCTGTACGCCGTCACAAAAGATTCCTGAACCGCGTCCTGAGCCGCGTTGTAATCACCGAGAATCGCCAGCGCCACAGCCTGAATGGAGCGCTCATGCCTCTCGAACAGACAGCCGTAAGCATTTCGGTCGCCATTTAAAGCGGCCTTGACTAATTGAGAATCTGATTGTGTATTCATGCTTTATTCTCGAGACAACGTGTTTCTCTATTTTACAGAGTCTTACCGGCTCAATTTTACAACAAAAAATCGAGACTTTTTCACATTATTTCGTTTCTCAAAGTAAATGGGAACCGACTTCGGAACTCGCTCTGGCAATGTCTTTTCTATAGTCTGTTTAGCGGATTTTTAAGGTGGCTAAGGCAAGGGCGGCGAAGGCGGCGGCGATAAGCCAGAACCGCACGACTACTTGCGGCTCGCTCCAGCCGATTAGATGAAAATGGTGATGAATCGGGGCGCACCGAAAGAGTCGTTTGCCGCCGGTGTATTTGAAATAGCCGACCTGGAGCACGACGCTGAACAATTCGATAACGAATACGCCGCCGATAACCAGCAGCAGAATTTCATTTCGTGTCACCAGAGCACCGTATCCCATCGCCGCTCCCAACGGCAGAGAACCCACGTCACCCATAAAGGTCTGCGCAGGGTGACAGTTGAACCACAGAAAGCCGAGCACCGCTCCCAAGATCGCGGCATAGAATATGCTCAACTCACCCGCAGGTATCGCCGGCAGAAGCAGGTAACTGGCCCAGGTGACAGCACGGGAACCTCCCATCGATTCGGAAGCGACGTAACACAATAGGGCCAGAACCAGGCTGACCATACCGACGCAGCCGGCGGCCAGGCCGTCCATACCGTCGGCAAGATTCACGGCGTTGCTCGTCGCCGAGAGGTAGAAGACCGCAATTAGAATGAACATCCAGTTCGCTAACGGCAGGCTGTGACTGTAGAATGGAAGCCAGAACCTAATACCGTCGGGAACTTTCGGATTGCCGTTGGCATCCAGAGCGGCAAAATCTATATACAAAAACGAGGCAAGCAAAACCGCCCCGCCGATTTGAAATATCAATTTCTCCCAGACTTTCAGCCCGTCCCGACTCCGGTGACGAATCCCGCTGGTCAGCTTAAGCCAGTCATCGGCGCCGCCGAGCGCACCGAACCACACCATCAGAAAAATCGCCTTGACCACATAAGGATTGCAGACCCTTTGCTCGTGATTATACAGTTTGGCCCACAGCAGCGTGCTGGCTATCACCGAGAGAATGATAATCAGGCCGCCCATCGTGGGGGTATTGGCTTTTTCCTTCGTCAGCTCGTTGAGCGTGGCGTGATGGAACTCCGGCCGGTCGCCGATTTTCTTACGCATCAGCCAGCGAATAATCCTCGGCCCAATAAACAGCGCAATCAACAGGCTGGTCAGCAACGCCGAGACCGAGCGAAACAGCACATTCTGATAGGCGTAAAAGCCGAACCGCTCACCCGCACGCAAATACCATAACAAGTGGTATATCATCTCAGTCTCTTACCTTATACGTCTCTCGATAAGACAGGCTCTTCGACAAAAAGCTCTTTAAGTTTCTCGACAGCCGTCTCAAGCTTGGCCGTACGCGAGCCTTTTACTAATATTATATCGTAATCTCTGATAAATTCGTGCAGTTTATTACAGGCCGAAGCCGTGTCCTCGAAACATTTTATCTGCAAATCCCGCCGGGCATTCGCTTCGGCTGACTCGGCGGCTACCTTCGCGAGCTTACCCACCGCTATTAAAAGTTCAACCTTCGCATTGGCAATGAACGTCCCCAATTCAGCGTGCAACTCTTCGGACTGTTCTCCCAGCTCGGCCATCTCGCCGCAGATAAAAACCAGTCTCCGCCGTCCGGCAGAATCGATACCGGCCAATATCTCAAGGGCGTTTTTCATCGAAGCCGGATTGGCATTGTAGCAATCGTTCAATATCGTCAATGTCCCGGCCTGCAACAGTTCGGTCCGCATTGATACACCCGGCAAAGTTTTTATCGCCCGTGCAAAATCAGTCGCCTCCAGGCCGAACCTGCTGCAAACCGCCCAGGCCGCCAGGGCATTTTCAATATTCCCTTGTCCCGGCAAAGGCAAGTGCACTTGCGTGCCGCCGATAGTGAATCTGCTCGTGAGGCCATCCGAGTGAACATTCCTGATATGGTAATCCGAATCGTCCGACTTGCCAAACGTCAGAAATTCCATACCGCCGGCCCGGCAGCTCCGAACCAAAATATCGCAATCCGCATTGATAATTAAAACGCCCTCAGGCCCAAGCCCTTCGGCAATGGACGATTTCTCCGCGGCGATTGCCTGCATATCCCCGAATCCCTCCAGATGTGCCGGATATACGTTCGTGACAACGGCGATATCAGGGGCAGCAATTCGAGCAAGGTATGCGATTTCGCCCGGCCGATCGCTGCCTAGTTCGGCGATAACTATCTGCACGTCCAGTTCGGCACCGAGCAGGGTCAGCGGCAGGCCGATTTTATTATTGAAACTTTTCGGCGACTGATGAACGCGGAAGTGCTGCCGCAGCATGTGATAAATGATTTGCCTGGTCGTTGTTTTGCCCGCAGAGCCTGTTATCGCAACCACCTTAAAACCCGCCCGCCTGCGATACTCACGTGCAAAATCGCCCAAGGCCTCGATAGTGTCACGAACTTTTAGCACGCACTTATCGGCGGAGTCCTTTATATCGATGTCCCTTTCCACCACGGCACAGGCAGCGCCTTTTGCGAACGCGTCACCGACGTAATCGTGCCCGTCGAAATTTTCGCCTGCGATGGCGAAGAAGCAATCGCCGACCTTAACGGCTCGCGAGTCGGTACTGACGCCGGTAAAAGAAGGCACGTCACTCTCAGCCCGCCACTGGTGGCTCGAACTACACAAAACCTGTGCTTTTATAATCGCCGCCAAATCCGTTATCGAAAACGCCTTCATCTTCTTTCGTAAAAATCCAATCCATAAAAACTACACATTAGCACAGTATGCACTGCCGAAGCCCAAAAATCAAGCGAATATACCGGCCGCCGCGCCGGAAAACGGGCAGCGAATTAGTGAGTGGTATTTAGTGAATTGCATTTAGTCAAAAAACAAACAATTAATGACTAACGATGAACTCCGAACAATGAAGGATGAACAATTCTTCATCCTTCACCCGATTCTTTCCTGTTTAGCTTATTGCCCAGCCGTTGTGGGTATCGATTGTTTTATTAACTTCTATCCACCGAGCTTGACGGCCGTTCCGTAAACTAAAAGTTCAGACGCAGTGCCAACAACGCTTGTAGTCATATAGCGGACATTGATTATCGCATCCGCTCCCATTTCTGCCGCCGAGGCGATCATCCTGTTAATAGCTATTGTGCGGGCCTTTCCCATCATCTCCGTGTATTCGGTCAATTCACCGCCAAGGATAAGCCTAACTATGGCCGATAGGTCCTTGCCAAGCCAGATAGCAAATACCGTATGTCCCTGGGCCAGACCTAAAATCTCTGCGACTTTTCGGCCGGGCACTTCCGTAGAATTCAGAAGTACAACACCTTTTTGCGACTGATCGACAACAAGCTCCTCCTTCGATGTTTTGTATTTGCTCTGTTCCAGAACCAGTGTCGCCATGACCAAAAGGAAACCTCCGAGAAGGCAAAAAATAGCTATTCGCAGCCACCACGGGACAACAGGATCGTCGGCTACAAACACGTGCCAGGGCACACCGGCAAATATGGTAACAAACAGCCCTAATATAAATGCCAGCGAACCAATCTGTCGAATTGTTTTCATAACGAATCTCCTTTATATTTTACCACCCAGCCGCAGGGGGCGTCGATTTTTTCGTAATTTACTCACTCAGCCAATAGTTTATCTCCATGTTTTTCATAACAATTATTGCAAAACTTTCTAAGTTTGATACCAGGAGCATTGACCCTTCCGATGCTTTCAGGATAATATATTTCACCTTTTTTGATTTCTTGGTTACAGTTCTCGCAATTATGAGGAATCCGGGCCTTAGTCTCTTTTAGGAATTTCAGATCATCATATTTACTCATAGACACTCTAACGTAAAGTCTTCTATATCGGTTGCTTTTCCAAATTTATACATTCAACCTTAAGAACCTATCCACTGTACTATAGATTGGGCGATTCCTTCATAAAGTATCATTAGGTCACTCTCTTTTGCCTGTATCCCAAATATACTCAAGAAATCAGTGTCCAACTCAAGGCGGTTTTTGTCTATTTTACCCCTTGATCCATACTGTTCAGGAATTCTACGGAGTTGACAATTTGCAAATTTATCGAACAAATCAGCACAGTTATTTACCTTGTTTTCTCCTATGCCATCTATATCTAGGACAGGCAGCAATCTCCACTGGGACATTTTGAGTCGAATAAACCCTCCATGAGTTTCTTCCCTGCTTGAAAGTACACTTAACATACCCCAGGTTGTATTTAGCCAAAGGCAAAGTGACTTAAGCTTCTCTATGCTTTCCTCTTTGATGTGTAGTGCATAAAAAATATTCGAAATAACTTTCTCATCAGAGAACATTGAAATTACATGAGCAGTGTTAATCCTAATCCTATCAGGAATAAGAAGTCTTGAAGATATTTCATTAAATATTTTCTTACCTCTCTCAATAATTGGTACTGCATATGCATTACTGCCTGTCCTCATTTTGAGCCTTTGTGCTTCCTCTCCACCCTTTATTATCCGAACACTACCAGGAACGGCTTTGCCACTCATAAGGCTCAGCTCAACAATCTTAAAGGTATCAATGAAACGATGTGCATCGATACCTATTGAACTCATTATCTGATTTAATCTGACAAGTGGTATTCTTACCTCTTGATTACCAATTTTTAGCACTCCATCCAACACATTCTTTATCTCCTTAATCATCCGTATATCTGGAAGGGAAACAAAACGCCCCCAATTGTCTATGTTATCAATAAGTTCTTTCCTTTTGGCGGATATGATAAATGATTTAGCCCCGCTTGCTTCAACATATTCATTATCATTCGTGCGGATTGTATTAGCTAATGCAATTGCTTCCATACTTGTACTTGGTTTTTTTAATAAGATGACAAACTTCGTCTCTTCCTCGGGGCTTAGATCTATGGATTTTCGGGCAATAAACATACACTCACTTAAACTTGTAGACTCAGAGAAGTTATAATGATTGGATTCGTAGCTTACTATAATATACTCAATATGATAGCTTGAAGCTAGCAATGCCCTTGCCAGAAACCATGATATACCACTCAGTAGACCCTTAGGGAGGACAAAACATATTTTTCCACCTATTCTTAACTTTACATCTGCCAGATAAATGAACAGTAATCCTTCTCCCGCTTGCCAAATGTCCCTGTACGCACGTAATTCATCATCTGAAACTAAAAGTTCTAAGCTTGTTTTTCTCAGTAATTTGCGAGCTTTGCTATTCAACTGGGCCTTTACATCTTTTCTCAACATATTGTAATCATTAAGTACCTTATTTCTAACGTCCTTATCACCCATAAATCCGAACAAGCCTCCTCCGCTTCGCCCACCCCTGCCAGTTGTTCTTGAGAAAGGAGGATTCATAACGATTAAATCAAAAGGTTCAAGTCGAAGGAGATCAATGACAGCGTCCCTCTCTTCCTTTCCAACGCCTCGTTTAATAACCTGGGCGAATATCTGATCCAACTTCATATCTGTCCGTGCAAATTCGAGCGATCCTAGCGACACCGTTGAGTCATCTTCCCTGTAGCCAAGTGGCATTGTGTACGTGGGTGATACCCCAGTTATTGGTGTTTCAGGACTGTGCAACGCTAAGTTCAGGGCCGTGATTTGTGAAGCATAACCTAAAACATCAAATGCATGGCAAGATTTCATAAAATTAATATGAAAATCACGCTCAATGTCATTTGGATGTTTATCAAGGCCTGATTTCAGAAGTGAAAGCCTATGCAGCCTGCTTGTAGCACTATATGCAGCGACGAGTAAGGTACCACTGCCGCAGGCTAAATCAGCAAGTCGTGAAAGCACAGGATTCGCTAAATATAGAAGAAGATATGCTGCCGGTACTTGTGTAAAAAAGGTGGCTAATCCTTTCTTAAGTGCCCAATCACCTACTACCTGATGGTAAACCTTACCTGCTAAATCTCTTCTAAGTAGTGTCCTCTTTGACGCTATATTCACAGCTAAATTCAGCAATCTTTTGAAAGGTCTGGTCATTGCAGGAAGTGACTTCATGATGTCATTAACCAACTCGAATATTGGTTCGTAGTTGATCCTAAGAATTGCGTGCGTAGCTTTATCTAATGCACTTTGAGGATTCCCGTTCTTTGCAAGGTTTTCAAGAGAATCTAATTTATGAGCATATCTGATTGATTCATAATAAACTGAGCCAAGTAGTAAAGCCAATGTTGCTTGTGCAAATATAGCTTCCTTTATTTCCTTTGGTTCTCCAATGCTAAATCCATACAGTTTATAAAGGGCGCTATCAAGATTAATTGCAATTCTCTCTGTTTGCTTATGTAGCGAGAGATGGTCAACAAACACTTCGACAAGTCTTGCTACATCCTCCTCAGCCTCTCCAACCATTTCCTCATTTATTATGAACTGCGCAATTTCTTGTATTAATGTCGCAAGAAGATTAACGTCAAGGTCATACCAATCCTCCACAGGCTTTGCTATAACATCCTTCTCATGTAGTTTACGCAACAGCGAACCCGAAACGTCTTCTGGTACTATAACTCTAACTGGCAATTTCGCTTCTTTAAGCTTTTCTCTGATCTCTCCTTCGGTAAGGTTTTGTGAGAAAGTCTTTGGATAGTGCACGGCTATTGCAACGTCACAAGCTAACTGTTCAATTCTTCGCTTTGCATCGTTCTCGGCATCTTGCTTGTCATAGGAGCCTTCAAGTACTATCGCCATCCCTTGGTGATAAATGATTACATCTTTTCTTCCCCTTCCTAAATATTCGCTATGTGAGACTACTCCCATTTGATTGAGTAATTCAGAAAGTAGAACATTTAATCTTGATTCAAAAGCTTGCTTCATAGATCACAAGGAACCTTAATAGTTGTGTAGATCTTTTAATATAACGATATTAAACATATATTTCATTATTTCCATCTTTTAGCGTTCTGAATTCAGATTATTTGTCTCTTTGAACACATTGTTTTTAATATATCCGCATACTTTTAAAATTCTCATCATCAATTTCTCCGCCATTCTTATATTCCCTAAAATATCTCTATATGTTGCGGAGTGGATATGTAATCTAACATTCAAGTTTGGATTAATCAAGGAGAAAATTTGACGGCCGTTTTCGTTCTGAGTTCTGCGTGCAGCTTTTCTCGTGCTGCGTGATGCGTATTGTGTATTGCGTTTGGACAAACGGACGTATTCGTGCTGAGTTCAACGTTCAGCGTGCTGCGTACGGCGTCCACCTAAGGTGTCCTCGCAATGACAGGGAAATAATCATCGTTTCTCGACAAGCTGCATTTGTCTTACATCGATATCGTCTCGGATTCTCTTTGATTCTTTCTCTCTCAAATCATCCATAGTTGTATCACCTTTAAACGGCTCCAATATGAACGGCTTTTCAGGATTAAAGGTCACTTTGTCCCTGGTCGGCTCACTTTCAGATAATATTTTGTTTAAACTTCTGAGCTGATTCTCGATTTCATAGACCTTGGTCCTTACGTCCGCCACTTCCGGGATAAGTGATTCCTGCGTGGCCCTCAAACCTGAGCTGGCGTCCTCAATCCTTTCGTCGATTGTAGTTGCTGCATTCCAGACAATAACAGCGGCACCGACGAAGACGGTCGCCACTAACGCCGATAAAGCATTGGTTACAATTTTGCCGTAGTCAATATTCATTTTATGCCTCCTTACAAATAAATATTGTTTTATCCGTACATCAGTTTTTTTTAGAGCAACGATACGCAACTAACAACTATCCACTAAATAAAGGCGTTTGTCGATATGCAAATGTTGATTATTTTCAGGGTATAGGGTTTACCCCGTGAGATAGGCCGCTCGTCACGGCGAAGGCCGTTACCGGAGCAGGAAAGGCCGCCATCTCACTGGGTGAAGCGTTTATGATTTAGACTAACGGCCGTATTCGTTCTACGTACTGAGTGCTGCGTCTATCATCTATCGTGCTCCGTGTATCGAATTGCGTACCGAGTGCTGTGTACTGCGTATGGCAGATAGAGATTGCCGCGTCGCTTTGCTCCTCGCAATGACGAAGACCTGCATCCATCGTCTATCATCCATCGTGATTCGTGTATCGTGCAGTGTATGGTATTTAGCGAACCGGCGGATTATACAATTCGATGGCCAGATGCTTCGGCTTCGCTGCGCTCCGCTCAGCATGACAAGAAAAGATTAGCGGATTGAGATTGCCGCACTCGGCTTCACCTCGTTCGCAATGACAAAAGCCTTCGGCCGAAACGGCAAATAAAAATCTAACTCTTGACAGAGATGCAACGGCGGCATATATTGGGTATCCTTGTTTATGAGGGGGTAGCTCTCATAGGCTAAGCAATGTGCGTTCGAGGAATTGAACGATCCGAAAATAGTTAGATTTGGAATTTTTATTAGTGGAGAATTTTTACAATGGCAGAAAAAAGGGTGTATTTTTTCGGCGGCGGTAAGGCTGAAGGCAATGCGAAGATGAAGGAATTGCTGGGCGGTAAGGGGGCGAATCTTGCTGAGATGACGAATCTGGGTGTGCCGGTGCCGCCGGGATTTACGATTGCGACGAAGGTGTGCAGGGAATATTATAAGTCCGGCGGGAAGTGGCCGAAAGGGCTTGAGCAGGAGGTGGATAAGAATCTTGCTAAGCTGGAAAAGGCGATGGACGCCAAGCTCGGCGACCCCGACAAAACCCTGCTGGTTAGTGTCAGAAGTGGAGCAGCCGTATCGATGCCTGGGATGATGGACACGGTGCTGAATTTAGGGCTGAATGATGATGTCGTCGAAGGTATTATACGCAAAACTAAAAATCCCCGCTTCGCATACGATATCTACCGCCGCTTCATCGACATGTTCGGTGACGTAGTCATGGGCTGCAACCACGAATACTTCGAAGAAGTCATCCACGCCGCCAAAGAAAAAGCCGGAGTCCAGCTCGACAACGAACTCAACGCAACACAACTCAAAGAAGTCGTCGAGAAATACAAAGCCGTCTACAAAAAACACGTCGGCGAACTCTTCCCCCAGAACGGCAAAATCCAGCTCAAGCACGCCATCAACGCCGTCTTCGGTTCCTGGATGACCGAACGAGCAGTCAAGTATCGCCAGCTCAACAAAATCACCGGCCTGCTCGGCACCGCCGTCAACGTCCAGACCATGGTCTTCGGCAACATGGGTAAAGACTGCGGCACCGGCGTCTGCTTCACGCGCAATCCGAGCACCGGCAAAAAAGAATTCTACGGCGAATTCCTCATGAACGCCCAGGGCGAAGACGTCGTCGCCGGCATCCGCACTCCCCTGCCGCTAAAAAAATTGTCACGCCGCATGCCCAAGGCCTACAAACAGCTCACCGCCCTGATGACACGACTGGAAAAACACTACAAAGACATGCAGGACATGGAATTCACCATCCAGAGCAAAGTCCTCTACATCCTCCAGACGCGAACCGGCAAGCGCACGGCCGAAGCCGCGGTAAAAATCGCCGTCGATATGGTCACCGAAAGACTCATCCCCAAGAAAGAAGCCGTCACCCGTGTCACCCCGGAACAACTGGACCGCCTCCTGCACCCGCACTTCGACCCGAAGGCAAAACGCAACGTTATCGCCAGGGGACTTCCCGCCTCGCCCGGTGCCGCCGTCGGACAGGTTGTCTTCACCGCCGACGTCGCGGAAGCCTGGAACAAAAAGGGCAAAAAAGTCGTCCTCGTCCGGATCGAAACAAGCCCGGAAGATATTGGCGGTATGGACGCGGCGGAAGGAATTCTTACCGCTCGCGGCGGAATGACTTCACACGCGGCGGTCGTCGCACGCGGCATGGGAAAATGCTGCGTCGCCGGTGTCAGTGCACTTAATATAAATTATGCAACGAAAAAACTCGCAATCGACAAGAAGACACTCAAAGAAGGTGACTGGATGAGCCTGGACGGCACATCCGGTGAAGTAATGACCAGGCAACTGGCCACAGTCGAGCCTACCCTAAGTGGTGACTTCGGCAAGTTCATGAAGATTTGCGACCAGGTCCGCAGACTCGGCGTTCGCACAAACGCCGATACGCCGGAAGATTCCAAACGCGCAAGAGATTTCGGCGCCGAAGGCATCGGCCTGACAAGGACCGAGCACATGTTCTTCGAGGGCGACCGTATCTGGCCCGTCCGCCAGATGATTCTTGCCGCCGATGAATATACTGTAATGCTCGAAAAAATCCGAACAGCCCAGACGGCGAAAGAGAAAAAGGCAATCGAGAAAGAATACGCCGTCGCCAAAAAAGAATTCGAAGGCGCATTGAAGAAACTACTGCCGTATCAACGGCGTGACTTCGAAGGTATCTTCACAGCTATGGCCGGCCTGCCGGTGACAATCCGTTTACTCGACCCGCCGTTACATGAATTCCTGCCGCAGGATAGTAAAAGCCAGGCGGAAATGGCAAAGCGGCTGAAAGTCAAACCCTCCGAAGTCAAAGCAAAGGTCGAGCAGTTGCACGAGTTCAATCCCATGCTGGGTCATCGCGGCTGCCGTCTGACGATTTCCTATCCGGCTATCGGCCGAATGCAGGCAAGAGCGATTATCGAAGCGGCGTTGAACATCCAGAAAAAAGGTAAAAAAGTCCATCCGGAAATTATGATTCCATTAGTCGGTACCGTTGCTGAATTGAAAATGGTCAAGGACGAAATCGTTGACGAAATCAAGCAGGTATTTAAAGAAAGAAAAGCAAGGATTAAATACATGGTCGGGACGATGATTGAAGTACCGCGGGCAGCACTTACCGCCGATGAAGTGGCAAAAGAGGCGGAATTCTTCAGCTTCGGGACAAATGACCTGACGCAAATGACAATGGGCTTCTCGCGTGACGACGCCGGCAAATTCCTTGGCGAATACGTCCGCAAAGGCATTTACGCATCAGACCCGTTCCAGCAGCTCGACCAGACCGGCGTAGGAAAGCTCGTCGAGATGGGGACAAAGCTCGGCAGAAAGACTCGTAAGAAACTCAAGGTCGGTATCTGCGGCGAACACGGCGGCGAGCCAAGCAGTATCGACTTCTGTCACCGTGTCGGAATGAATTACGTCTCCTGCTCGCCGTTTAGAGTGCCAATCGCAAGATTAGCAGCGGCACAAGCAGCAGCAAAAGAAAAGTAAAAAATCAAAGTGCAAAGTGTAAAATTGTGGTTAAAGTGAAGCGTTCCTTTTGGGACGCTTCACTTTTTCATGCGCTTTATGTCATTGCGAGGCTTCGTAGCTTTAGCGAAGTAGCCGCGGCAATCTAACGTTGTCATTCCTGCGCAAGCGGGAATCCACACGAGATACGAGATACCAGATACGAATGACGAAAAAGACCGGGGGGTTTTCTTTTGTGCGTTCAAGTCATTGCGAGTGCGACGCAGCAATCTCCTTTTTTCATTGTTGGAAAACAACCAGTCTCCGAATAGAATATTTGAATCGAAGGTTTAATGTTCCCGACTATCCATTTATAAAGGACCAATTATGAAAAGGAACACAACTCTTAAAATCATAAATCCTATTTTGTTGGTACTGATTATCAGCCAGGCTGTTACAGGACTGTTACACACGAAGCTCTCGCCGGAGACGTTCGAGACTATCCATGAAGGCGGCGGAATAGTATTAGTCGGCCTTGTCATTGTCCATTTAATACTGAACTTCAACTGGATAAGGGCAAGTTACTTCCATAAAAAACGCACGATTTAAGAAGTCTCGAACAAGCGGCAGTTTTATCCGGTCATTCCTGCCCCGTATCATAGTGCGGGATAAACTCCAGCAGGAATCCAGACGCGAAAGACGCTTCATTTTTTCCTAAAACGTTTGTACGAACAAAATCAAATTACGTATCAATATAAAAGCATAAAAAATCAGCGCCAGAGCAATCGGCACTGTGAGGACCCAGACGATAATCGTTGCTATTTTTCGAGCGGCCTGTTTGGGCTGGAAAATCTCCTTAACATCCTGCGGAAACCTATGAATGACCTCATAGCACCACCAGCAGCCAAGAATATAAACACCAGCTATAGCCAAAGCCCTAAACAACATCATGAGAACACCTCCATCTTTACCCCGTAAGATAGAACAGACAATTATCTCATGGGGTGAACCTTTTTGCTCTTATGTTGATTTCACTTTGCCTTTTTAAAATTATACGCAAACCACCGCCTTTTTCTTCATTTTTTCTGTGAAATCCAGACGAGATACAAGATACGAATTGGTCATTGCGAGCGAGGCATAGCCGAGCGCGGCAATCTCCATTTTTTCAATATTTGAAAATCCCCAATCTCCGGATAGAATGTATTAAGCGTTTGAATCGAACATTTAATGCTCCGGACCTTCAATTTATAAAGGACCAATTATGAAAAAGAATACTATCCTTAAAATCATAAATCCTATTTTGTTGGTACTGATCATCAGTCAGGCAGTAACGGGCCTGCTCCATTTGAAGCTTTCGCCTGAAACGTTTGAGACTCTTCATGAAGGCGGCGGATTGATTTTAGTCGGCCTTGTCATTGTCCACTTAATATTGAACTTTAACTGGGTCAGGGCAAACTACTTCCATAAATAACTCGCTATTCACAAAGTCTCGAATATATATATGATATTTTACTGTTTTTCAATTGACAAGATTAGATTGTTTTGCTCTAATGAAGAAAGCCGTAGCAGAAAAGCAGGGTCTGTTTTGAAATATCTTTGTTTTCAGTACTGAAAATGGATTATAGTTACTGGAATAAGAAAATAAATTCAAAAACGTTTTTCAGGTCTTAGTTCGGCTTCTCCGATATAAAAAAACTCATAATTACTAATATATTATAGCTAGTTAAGGGAGTTAAATTATGCCAGATTTACTTCAATCAGCAAGATTATTCGAGGTGAGTACAAGGTTACAGACCGCTTCGAGATGCGTAAATAAGTTTGCCAAAGGGACCAAATTGAGTTCACAAGAAGAGGATGCATTTAAATGGGCAGGTAATTTTTTGGCTCATGTTGACTGGACTTCTGAAATCCCAGCTGAAAGTGGTGTAGAGGGCGGCTTGACCGTTTCGGCAAGCAACGCGCGGCCTAAATTTTATGCATCCCTTCTAAAAATTGGCCCCAGGTTGCAGGAACTGGGAATTGATTCAGAAGAAGAAGTCCGCGCATTTCTTGGGGCGGTCTACAGATTGCTAATGTCAGGTGGAACTGAGACTGCAAACATCTCAAGTGACAGACTAGAACTTGTCAGCGAGTTACTTCACATTCTTTCGCTAAACATAATTGTCGATCTGAGTAACAATATGTTGCCGAGGCGACATGCTCCTCTTACTGTCGGAGAATCCTTCTGATGCCCCCGACTGGATCGTCGACGTGGTCAGAAAACCACTGGCGAGAGAATATCCTCCGTTCTCAGCTTCAAGTAAAAGCCGAGACAATAAAAAGATTAGCCGCGAAATTAGAATACATAGGGGATTTCCCCACTGAAACACCTACCAACTTATCCCGACTTATTAGAGATAGTGCACAGTTAGTGGGTCAACATCTTGACACCACGCCTGCAGATCAATTTATGAATGTCAATTTTCTTCTCTGCTCGATTGCAGAACATTTGCGGTTCATTGAACGCTCGCGGGTTCCAAACACACCATGGAGTATGGTTCAAGCGACAGAACAGTTTTTGAAACAACAAGCAGGCGCCTCTAGTGACTTTATAATACGGCCACAGTGGTCTTATAACTACAATTTGACGGGCGAGTTCGTGGAGGTATACCGCACTAATATTAAGGCCTTGACTTGGATTCCGACCAATATTTGGGAAGCATCAATAGGTACGCTTTCCCAACACAAAATCTACTGTATTAGTTTTCCGAGAATAGAACGTCTCAATTGTTTGTTACATGCTAATTGGGGGCACGAGGTTGGGCACATATTAGCATCGGATTGGATAGAGAGTAATTTCGCCCAACTATGGCAGGCTGAAGAAACACAAATAAGGAATAAGATTGAGCAGGAGATTCAGCAGGAGATTCAGCGGAATCCTCCACCAGTGGATCCTCTTTTTGCAAAATTTGTCGCCCAGGAGATGTCGGCAGATCAAGTAAAGGATGCTATGCAAGCTGCTAAACAAGGTCTCACAGAATTAATTTGTGACGCCATCGGGGTGCATTTGTTCGGACCTGCTGCATTGGCGGCAGCCATTGAATTCAGTGCCCCTCTTTCAATCGACGAAAGCCCACTTAAGTGCGACATGTATCCACCTTGGCGATATCGCATCCGAAAGATGGTCGAGATGTGTGAACAAGATTTACAAGAAAGTAGCGTAGAGCTTAATGTCGACAACGTTAAGTATCCTGGGCCCATCATTAAACCGTTTTGGAACTGGCTCAGGGATACAACTTATCTTGTACAGAACACAGCAGACATGCAATCGGTAGATTCAACTATTAGTACGCGTGAGGCATACAGAGTCATTCAAAGTAAGTGGCAGCAAATTCGCGGTCAGGCACTAAAACTCCTTCCAAAGGAGTCAAGGGAACCCTATCGTCTTTTCAGGCGTTTACGCACTATAGAAGACCTCGTTCAAAAGTTGGAACAAGATACGCCTCCGAATGAAGTTGGTCGGTGGCCAATGAACTCCCCAGCCTCTCTGGAGGATATACTAAACGCAGCTTGGGTATTCAAACTCAGGAAAATAAGCAATGATCCAAATTGGGGTTCACTCGATGATTTCGAGAAGTTGTTCCGACTTGTTTTAAAAGCAATGGAAGTAAGTTTTGTTCATAGTACTTTTGGCTCAGAATTGAAGAAGTTGGAGCAATAATGAGCACATTAACGCGCGATGAAATTAAGAAACGGCTTAACAGCAAATCACAAAAAAAACTTGTGGTCACCCCTATTCTCTCAAAAAAACAGCTTGGTGACGCGTCAATTGACGTTCGACTTAGTAATCAGTTTATAGTCTTCAGGATGCATACGTTCGGCGTTTTCAGGCCTTTCAGTCATACCGCCGGAGAGCTTAGAATCATGCAAGAAAGACAAGTCGTAAAATTCGGAACACAGTTTGTTCTCCATCCTGGCATGTTAGCTTTAGGTTGTACTTTTGAGTATATATGCCTACCCCCTGACATTGAATGCCAGGTTGAAGGCCGTTCCTCTTGGGCGAGGCTTGGTCTGCAAATAGCAACTGCAACATCTATAGAACCAGGCTTTAAGGGAGTAATCACCCTTGAACTATCAAACCTTGGCACCATACCCATCGAACTCTATCCAGGAGTGCGGATTGCTCAATTATTCTTTCATGATGCGTCACCTGAAATTAAAGACGCTTATAAAGGAACACACAAATATGAATGTCCTGTTGGTCCTCAGTTTAGTCTTATAGCAAAAGATAAGGATGGGAAAGTCTTTTCTTCAACAGCAGGAGAATAAAAGTCTGTAAAATTATCGTTTAAAGGACCGTAATTCTGTTTCCAGCAAATTTGTAACTCGTATTTCGTGGTTTGTGAAGCGTGGAATGGGTTAATGAGTTTAAGGGTACATGAGTGGATGAGTTCATGGTCTTTAGGCTATTGTCTCAAAAAAGATTTTTATAGACATCTTTTCGATGGGCGATGCGTACAACTAAAATTAAAAGCCTCTTTTCTCGAATCATATAAACAATTCTGTAATCGCCGGCTCGTATTCGGTATAATTCATCGAGCCCGGAGAGTTTTTTGGCCTGCCGGGGGCGTGGGTCTTTCTGGAGTTTTCGCAGGGCAGAGATAATCTGAATCTGTATCTTTCTTGACTGTTTACGGATAAACTTCTCAGGCTCTCTCTTTAACTGGATTTCATACATCACTGTACTTTAGGATTACAAGCCCAAATCCTTTTCAAGCTCGTCGAGCGAAATGGAGTAGCGGTCTTTGAGAGCCTTTTTGGCTGCTTTGAGGTCTCTTTTATCTTCCAGAGCCTCCAAAAGTGCTGCGTCTTCCTCCGAGACCAGTACAAAAGCGGTTTCGCCATTGCGTTTTACTCTGATACGCTCGCCCTTGAATGCAACCATATCTGCAAGCTTGCGGATTTTCGTTCTTAAGTCAGTAATTGTTATAGAAAGCATTTTAATACCTGTAATATTAACATATCATACATTATATACATTCTATACATAATATAACATTGTATTCGACAAAAAGCAAGAAAAACTTAAAAAAATTAAATCGATTCTCGTTTAGTAATCAGTTCTTTGGTAGGGCACTCGCCTCGGCGAAGCTTGTGCCACAGGTAGCCGAGCCGTATTCGGAAGCCGCCACCCTACATACTATTTAATATTAACTTTCCTTCGGGAAGTTCAGGGATGCGAAATCGCCGTGGTATTTTAAAGCGGCTTTGTCGTATGCCTTTGCGGCGGCGAGTTCATTGGTGAAATAGCCGAGGTGGTAGGATTTATTGTCGCAGGAGATTTGTGCCGCCCATTTCTTTTGTTTTTTGTGCCAGTGGACGCCTTTGTATTTTGAAGTTTTTTTGCGACTGCTTCGCAAGTTTCGGCAGTTCTCGGCGAAGGTGCAGATGCGCAGATTTTCCTTGCGATTGTTCAGGCCGTTATGGTCGATGTGGTCCACGACTAAATGGTCCGGTGCGTTCATTATCTCACGGTGCATCTTGATACTTTTGCCGTTTTCTTTTCGGACTGCGTAGCAATTTTTATCAGTACCTTCGGCGAACCATGTATATCGGCTCAGCCGCGGATAATCTTCGGCATCGACGATAGCAAAGAGACCGCGGGTCAGTGGAATTCGCCGCGGTGCGCGGCTATTTTTGTCGGCGACTCGTGAAGGATAGAAGTTGGCACATCGGCCACGGAGGGGGCAGATATTCCACCTGCCTTCGGAGCCTTTTTTCTGCCGACATATCAAAGCTGCCCTGCCGGTGCTCGTGGCGTAGGTCGAAAAGCAGCAGTTATCGCATCTGGGATCGGCCTTGGTGCATTGTTTTGGGTAAGCCATAAGATTTCCCCCCTGAGCAAGTTATTACGACCAATAATTGTGTATCCGCTATATGCTGTGTGCTAATGTGAAATGCATTATTTCAGTATTCAATTTTGGGGTATTATACCATAAAAAGCGGGATTTTTCAAGTGAATTTTCATCGGCGTAAACATCCAAACAACGGCATTGACGCAAACGGCCGGAGCTGATACAATGTGTTTTTGGTGGGTAGAAAATTGCGGTGAAAGTAGCTCAGTTGGTTAGAGCACCAGATTGTGGATCTGGGGGTCGGGGGTTCGAGTCCCCTCTTTCACCCTTTTTGCGAAAGAGAGCGTTTAGTTATCTTCCGGTGAATCCTGCGATGATTTTCTTCCCTGTCCCCGGCAGCTTTCGCAATTGCACGCGCCTACATGTCTCAAATGCGATGAGCCGGCAAGCTTCCTGGTCTCGATGACCTTCGCCCCCTTGGTCTCCATCTTGCGGACTGCCAGTTTCGCCTCGTTGGTATTATGTGAACCGGTTGCATCAATAATGACTGTCACCTTCTTACCCCGCTGTAGCAGTCCGAGTGCCGTGGCCTTGACCGCACTTTCGAGGCTGGTCCCGATGAGAATGAACTCATTCGCCCGCACTTCGCTCAGCAGCCTGTCGATGCGAGGCTCATCGAACGGGTCCACACAACGCTTATGCAGTATGACCTGCCGATATCGCCGTAATAAGTCCCTCGGTAAATCGGTATTGCCGTCCGCCGGAAGATACACCCTGCTGTTGAGAAGTGTGTAGTGTACTTTCTTCTGACCATCGGAGCCGTCTATGCAATAGGTGGGCGTGCCGTTGCCGTTATTATTCGAATAGACCTCGGCCGTCGAGATGATGGGGATACCATGTATCCTTGCCCATGCCATTACTCTGCGGATATTGGCGAGAACTCTTCGATGGTTTCTGATGCATGCCTTGCCGCTGACCAGGAGAAAATCCTTTTGAGTATCGATGTCCACGAGTATTTGCTTTCGCCGTGTTCTGACCAGTTGTAGAATCATATCCAGATTTCCTTACCTACGCATCTGCGATTCCGTCCTATAAAGAATACGCATCCGCGTACAATCAGGTTCACGCTGTTTTATCGAACACTATCTGTCGGTACTTTAATGGCGGGAAAACCGGAAAAACAAAATCAGCCTTCGCCGAGAACGTTTTCTTCCTGTATAATGCAGTTTCAAGTAAATCGTGGTGATTTTAGATGTACGTTTGGACTTGTTTTGACCGATGGCACGAATATTAAGGGACTATCCCGGCGTATCTTTAAAGATTGAAGATTTGAACGGCAAAATCGATTTCGCTCGGATTTTCGGACGCTCCGGCCCGGTCCATATTGAAATCGGCACCGGCAAAGGGACATTCCTGCTCAATCAGGCCCAGGCCGAACCGGGTGACAATTACCTCGGCATCGAATGGGCCCGCAGGTATTACCGTCACGCTGTTGACCGTATCGGCCGATGGGGTCTGAGCAACGTGCGCATCATTCGCACGGACGCCGCTGCCTTTATCGCCGATTTCGTGCCGGATGACTTGGTGGATTGCTTCCACATTTATTTCCCCGATCCCTGGCCGAAAAAACGCCATCACAAAAGACGTTTTTTGTGTCCGACCAACTTGGAGCACCTGATTCGCTGCCTAAAAGTTAGGGGACAGTTGCGAATCGCCACAGACCACGCCGAATATTTCGAACAAATCAAAACGGTCGTCACAGAACGCAGTGACACATTAGAACAAATCGATTTTCCTCCCACCGCCGGCGCTGAGACCGGCGAATGGGTCGGCACAAACTTCGAGCGAAAATACCTCAAAGACCAAAGGCCGATTTACACCCTCGCCGCGAGGAAAAAGTGAATTTGAAGTGACTATTAATCCGCTTCCATCCAACCTTCACTGGCAACTCGGTGCAGGATCGAACGCTTTGTTGGTATGTACCACCATACCAGACCAATTCACAAAGTGGTAGTTGGCCATCGGCGTAGCTAAAACGGACGCAAAAGTACCATCGTCATTGTGGAAAGCTCCCCTCCTAGGAATACTGATAGTACCTCCGGTGATAGAGCTCCTTTGGGAAGATACTGGTTCCAACATTCCGTTTATACAAGAAATCACGGCACTGCTGAGAATCCCCAATGGCGGTGGCTTGGTGAATGGAATAACAACTATTTTATAGGTACCTCCGATTCGGCGATTGACCAAACATGGCAGTATGTTGCTGTGACCTATGACGGCTCATTAGGTTCAAATAATCTTAAGTTATATGTAAATGAAACTTTAGAAGCACAGGATTATGAAACAGATAATAACACACATGAAAATCATCCCTGGCAAATAGGTGCACATGGTAATAGTGCTTACGAATGGGTTGGCGATGTAGATGAGGTCAGACTTTATAAAGAGACTCTTTCTGCGGACTGGATTAAATTTGAATATTATAATGTTGCTGAGGCCGACAACGAATTAACATGGTCGGCCGAAGAGGATGCTCCGCAAACTTCACCCCCTTCGGAATTAATCGGCAATCCGTATATGTTCACCGGCCGAAGATT
>CAZDVE010000018.1:0-65600 GCA_964508785.1 uncultured Pirellulales bacterium
GGGTTATCTCTTTAGGAAGCTTCGGGGCTTATATCGATTAATTCGGTATAAGCCCCTTTTTACATATTAATCTCCAAAAAGGTTTATTTACCCAAAATATATATCTAATATCTTCTATAAAGCCCAAAAATTGGATATTTTCTCGATTAAAGGAAGGTCAATAGGATATAATAAATAGCAGAATTTTAGGGGAGATGTATCAGTTTTGCATTATTTAGGGGCCTATGCCAAACCAATAGGTATAGGCCTCATTTTTTTCTATGAGAAAATTTAGTTGTAAGCTGTTACAGCGTGAGATGGTGAATATAAAACAAAGGAATTCTACGCCGAATGGATTAAGGGCTATATAAAGTTTTAATATTACAACAAAACCTGCTATTTGCATCAACAGGGCCGAATGCAGGCAATTTTTCTTGACGTAGAATATCTCAATTTGTTATAAAGTAGATAGTATAGTTGGAGCTGTGCATAGGTAAACATACGGATTTGTACTTTTTCATAAGTTGTATGCTTAAGTTCTGTGAGGACTATTGTACGGCTTATAGCTATCTATTTTTGCTTGGAGAAAGGAGGTGTGACAGACCCGTAAATATCATCCTAAGCAGATTTACGTGAAGTAGGAAGATAGAATCTACTATTGCGTGTCATTATTCCAACTATTTTTAAGGAGGTTTATAATGTATAAGAAATTGTTTTGTTTAGTTCCTGTTGTGATGCTCATTAGTTTTATGGGTAGTGTACAGGCGGCATCCTTTAGCATATTTCCCACACAAGATGCTTACATCGGAAATGACTCTCAGGATGGACCGGACGAAATTCATAGCAGCGATGATGGTATTCATATACGCAATACTGCAGATCCCAGACGACGGGTAGGATACTTGAAATTTGATATCTCAGAGCTTAAAGCTGGAGATGGATTCTTTACAAATGTGAGTTTCAGTATTGACGGGTGGGACGCCGGGGATGTGGATGTTTACGGGATTAGAGAGGATCTGGATTCTGTCGACATAAATACACTCACATGGAATAACGCTCCGGGTGTTCAAAATGATCCAGCACCGGCCCTTGATTCGCCGGTTGAGCTGGACTTGGCTGATTTGGTCGGCCCGTTAATGACTTTTCAGGTTGTCAGGAGGGCAAGGGAATCAACCGAAACAAGTCAGGAATTGGCTGATTTTCTCAATAGTGATTCGGATGGAATTGTAGCATTTCTATTGGCACCGGCAGAAGAGGGAGACAGCGGGATAATTCTATCAATAGAAGAGACGCCGGTCGGTGAACATGGTACATTACTTGAAGGTGATTTTGTTAAGGCTGTTGGATTTGCTTCCGACCCGGGTCCGGTTGATGGAGCTACAGATGTGGACCGCGATGTAATACTTAGCTGGATACCGGGGGAATTTGCAGATACGCATGATGTGTACTTCGGCACTGATTTCGACGATGTCAATAGCGCCGATGCAAGCAGTCCGCTACTGGTAAGTCCGGAACAGCGAGGTTCTACTTATAATGCCGGACGTCTCGAATTTGGACAGACTTATTTCTGGCGGATTGATGAGGTTAATGCACCCCCGGACACAAAAGTATTCAAAGGCAAAGTATGGAGCTTTACCGTGGAATCTTTTGCGTATCCGATTCCTGGCGAGAGTATAACTGCCTCAGCTTCCAGCTATGAAGCAGGTAAGGGGCCTGAGAACACTGTAAACGGTTCGGGACTGGATAATGACACACACTCAAGCGACACTTCAACTATGTGGCTTACTGCTTCCGACGCTACAGGACCCGCCTGGATACAATATGATTTCGATAAGCCTTTTAACTTAACTGACATGTTGGTTTGGAATTATAATGGAGGAGACATTCTTTACTGGTATGGATTTAAGGATGTCACCGTAGAATATTCGACCGACGCGGTTAACTGGACGCAAAATGACTCCATCTCCGAATTCGCCTCGGCGAACGGAATGGCTGATTATACTTATAATACTGTTGTTCCCTTTGACGGTGTAGTGACGCAGCATGTCAGGATTAACGCTGCCAGCAATTGGAGTAACGGTTTCCTTGACCAGTACGGCCTAAGTGAGGTGCGCTTGATGCAAATACCTGTCCATGCAAGGCAGCCATATCCGGATAATCAGGGAACGGATGCTGCAATTGATGTAGTTCTTGGCTGGAGGGCCGGCAGAGAGGCGGCTGAGCACAAAATATACTTTAACGAAGATCAGGAGGCTGTTGCAGATGGGACAGCTTATATTATGACGACCAGCCAGATTGTCTACGGCCCCTTGTCTCTTGATTTGGGTAATACCTATTACTGGCGCATTGATGAAGTCAATAACGCCGAGGTTCCTGAAATTTGGCAGGGAAATATATGGAGCTTCACAACAAGTGAATATCTTGTTGTGGATGGTTTCGAAGCCTACAATGATATAACTCCCGGAGAAGAGGGCAGCAACAGAATATATTTAACATGGTCGGATGGATTTGAGAATCCAACAACAAACGGCTCAACGATGGGGTATCCTCAACCGGTTTTTGCTGATGATGAACATTTTGTCGAGACTGAGATTGTTCACGGTGGAAGCCAGTCCGCACCGGTATTCTACGATAACACTACGGCAATTATTTCAGAAGTCACAGTAAATACAGATGCACTACCTGTTGGTGGTGATTGGACGGTTGGTGCTCCTGAGTCTTTAGTGTTGTGGGTATACGGCGATCCGAATAATGCCGCTACAGAGCAGATGTACGTTAAGATTAATGATGCCAGGGTAAACTTCGAAGGCGACCTGACCCAGGCGCAATGGCAGGAGTTTTCCATTGATTTAGCTTCTTGGGGCATAGACCTAAGCAATGTCACAATGTTAACCATTGGATTTGATAGGACCGGAGCAACCGGTGGCTCAGGTATGGTTTTCGTTGATGATATTTGGCTTTATACACCGCTTGATAATCAGGCTGTTATTGAATAGTTTATGAACGAAGCATAGTTGGTGTTCCGTCAATTTAGAAAGTACAGGGCCTATATTTGGTATAGGCCCTTTTTTTTTATTGCGTAATGTACTTGCTTAATTATGCAGTTTCTATTCTAAATCGAATTTTGTGTTGTTTACCGGATCAAACCAGCCTAATTTCATATCAGCCGAATCGACTCCATAAATGTTTTTCGTGCATGCTTTTGCCATCCGGGATTGACCGGTATGGCCGTCAGTCCAGCCTATATTTGCATGATTCCTGTGGCGAAAGTGAATCGATGGTGACATGTAAAAGCCTGTTATAGTCTTGCCTTTGTAAACGGTAAAAGGTGGCTCGGCGAAAGAATATTCGATCAAGTATGTGTCGTCATTTGCCATCGCAGTGTCCGTAAACATTAACGTCTGACTTGGTGCGGCTATCTCTGTCACGCAGGTTGCTGCGGCGTAAGCATCTTTCCACGCCTGCAGGCTGTTCATACCGTTATTCCAGAGTCGGCTGCCGATGTAAGTCATGTTGTAGCCATAGCCGCCGCAGCCCTGCTCAAAATTCGTGTTCCAGTTTTGGCCTTTAATAAAATCCACTTTTTCCGGACATTCTTTCACCCGACCATCGGCCAGGTATCCGACCAACGGTCCCTTTAGCGGATCGAACGGATCGTCAAGAGTCTCTCGCATGCCGTGCCAACGATGTAAACCGGCGTCGTTCCACATGTCACTGGCGGCCGGGACATAGAATCCGTCATTGTCGGTTGTATAACCGATATTAGAAAGCAGAATCTGACGAAGATT
Organism: uncultured Pirellulales bacterium; assembly: GCA_964508785.1. Classification (GTDB taxonomy): domain Bacteria; phylum Planctomycetota; class Phycisphaerae; order Sedimentisphaerales; family Anaerobacaceae; genus JAFGPS01. The sequence continues at coordinate 3,768 of CAZDVE010000018.1, forward strand.
CGACTTGCATACCACGGCCCGGCTACCGGACCTCGCCGCTGCAAGTGCCGGCATAATGATCGCCAGCAGCAGGGCGATTACCGAGATTACCGACAGTAATTCAATCAGACTAAAGGCTTTTTTTGTGCTTATGTACATATTACTCAATCGAATCGTTTGTTTATTCACGCCACGGTTCTGTTTGAAGCCATTGTGTGTTCAATACTTCCAGATCGGAACCGTCAATGAACAAATCTTTTGGCTCGGCCAGGTCACATCTGCTTATCCAGCCGGGCTGGCCGAAATGAGTGTTCCAGGCAGACTTGAGCAGTGCTAAATCTGACTGGTCTACTATACCGTTCAAATCTATGTCGGCACTGAGCTGTTGTTCATTGAGGATACCCACCGCCTCCAAATCGAATCCGCCTGATGGATGTAGCGGCACAGTCGTTGTGTCCCATGCATCGTAAACAGGATGGTTGTCCGCATAAAAATCCCAGATGGGCCATGTGTTGGGATCGATGAACATTACTGCTTGGTCGTAATAATCTCCGCTTCCGGGTATGTCGACGATTCTTACATATCTGATATCGTTGATATCGACAAGTCCCGAGTCAACATCAGGATGGTTTGTTATTTCACTCAAATCGAATGGTGTGCCGATACAGGTGCCGTAAGCATTGGGATGTTTACCAGCGAGATTGTGGATATTGCCTGCCTCAATAGTGCCTTGTAAATAATCCACCGGTTCTGCAGTCAACGAAACCGCAGGAAATCTGACGAAGTCAACTCCGTTTGATGAGACTTCCACATACGCCAACTCTGCGAAAATTTGTTCACTAGCGGAATTGTCATCCATGTTTATACTGGAAATAAATCCGTTCTCAAACACAACAAAATCGAAGCCGTTTTCCTGGCGAATAGGCTCACTGAAAGATAAGGTTATTTGACCGGGCAGCATACCCTCGCTGATTTGCTGTTCGCTTAAATCACCTAAGCTTACGATATCTATGTTACTGCCGGTGACTGATCCCAAAGCCGTGTTGTGATCGGACCATCGAGTGTCCAATCCCGATGCCGGCTGATAGCTTACAACCTCTGTGGCCCAGCCTCGGAAAATCGGATTAATAATCGCTTTGGCATCTTGAGGATTGGAGTGTTGATGATTATTGTTTGGGTCTATATATCCGTTTATACCGGCATTGGTATAGGGGCCGTTCTGTACACCCTTAGGCGTATAAACTACGGTATCGAGTGAAAATAATGATGGTGTATTCATACCCCAGTCACCGGTGTCACTGGAACTTAGAGCAAACTCTATGCTCTTGACTATACCTAATGAAGTTAGATTAATATACTGCCATGTATCGACTATGTAATCATTGCTATCATCCGTGAAGCGGTAATCAGCCAGGTAAAAATCGACGGTTCCAGTCGTCACACCATCAGTATCTTTGCCTGTAATAGTCAACATAAACCAGTCCGGGTCACTGCCGGTGTCACCGCCGAACTTTTTGGCGAACATATCTCCGTTAAACATTGAATAAAATGCGTAATTGCTGTTTGTCACGTACAGACCATCAACGATTCCGGGTCTCTCCAGTATCATAGCTGGTGGTGAGACCCAGCCGACAAAACAAACGGCATAATTGGACGAACCGTCCTGACCGATTCCCGGGATGGCATTGTACTGGGCTGCATATCCCGATGTTGTCGTATCGGTTAGGTTCGAATAAGCAAAACCATCCCATGAAGACCAGTTGGGGTCGTAGTTATTGCTAAAATATATGCCACCACTGGCAAAGCCGCCCGATTCATCTGAGCCGTTCCAATATGATTCCGGCAACAGGCCTAAATCGTCAAATGTGGCTGTTACGGCATTTGCCGCACCGGCGATTGTGAGAACAACAATAAGACAAGGCAAATACCCTGATTTAATCACTTTTTTGAATATCATAATTTGCTCACTTTTATTTAAATGTTTCTATGCTTTTGAATTTCTTTACGCTCTTCAATATTATTTTTCCTTACCTCCTTTCTTTTGATCCGGCCCCGCCGTATGGCGTCCCTTACGGGATTAACGCGAGGGCATATCAAAATAAAACCGCCGTTCCCACTAAGGAAACGGCGGTTTTGTTATGTCGGTTCAGACGAAAAAATTTTTACTATCTGACATTGGTCTGAAATGCAACACTTGCGTTCCATATTCGCGGGAACACTATCGTTCCATTTCATAGATATAACAAAATGGAACTTCTGCGAGTGTTTTACCAAATACAGGCAGGTTTTCTGGCTTGCATCTTACCTTGGGATTCCTTCCCATCCGCACTGAATTTTCCCAGTGACCGGACAGTGGAGTAATTCCAAAACCTTTTTGTTACTTTTGGAATTAATAAAATATCCTCCGGATTTCCGATCTAACAATCGGAACAGACGCTTACAGCGGCGCGACCGCCGCGGATTTTAACCGCGTTCCCGTTTGATTATCCTAAAGTTAGGACTTCAGGACCGGTAGTTGGATTATATGGTTTTTCAAAGAGCAAAAATATTAATATCAGGTTGTCCTATATGTGTCAAATAAAAAAGATAATTTTTAACAGTTTAATTATATTACATAGGTTTTGCTTTACCTGACTAACTCTTTTATCATTTGTTACCCTTTTCTTTTTTCGTTTAGCGTTGTTTGTTTAATGTATTAATCTCAAATTAAAGTGGCTTTAACTGTCATGTGTCAGTAGGGGCGTTTGCAGAATAGAAAAAATGATAAAAATTAATTATACCATAGATTATTAATAATATATTGATACAGCAGGTTTGTATTGATATGATTGTAAATTGACCGATGTATGTAAGTTAGCGGGGTTTTATTATGAGGAGTTTTAATGGCATCTATTATCATAACATCCGGAGAGCAGAAAGGCCGATACCTGCCGCTGGGCAGGCGTATAAATGTGATTGGAAGAGCCGAGGCCCTGCCAATGCAGATACTGGATGATATGGTCTCTCGGAAGCATCTTCGAATACGATATCTCCAGGATACCAATGAGCACTGTGCTGAAGACATGGACAGCAAACACGGTGTATTCATTAATAATCGCAAAATGGCCGAACCGACGGTTTTGAAGGAAGGTGACCAGATACTCATCGGACAAACGAACCTTTTGTTCACTGAAGAAGACATTGACAGTCGTGAAAGTGCTCTTGAGCATTACAAAAAAGTGGGCGAGCGGCAACGTCCTACGATGATTGGTTAAAAGACCGGCACGGTTTATGCTCATCAATATTTATTTGCTTTATACATTCTCCCGGAAGATTTTTGCACCGAGGGGATTTAGTCTTTTTTCGATTCTTTCGTATCCCCGGTCGATATGATAGACCCTGTTGATAATTGTCGTGCCTTCGGCGGCCAGACCGGCAAGAACCAGGGCCGCAGAAGCCCGAAGGTCCGATGCCATGACAGGAGCTGCTATTAGTTTCTTTACACCGGCCACAATTACCACCTGTCCTTCTTTGCGAAGGTTTGCCGCCATTCGAGTAAGTTCTGCGACATGCATGAACCTGTCGGGAAAAATCTTTTCAATTACGACACTATTGCCTTCGGCAAGTGAAAGCAGGGCCATGAACTGCGCTTGTAAATCGGTTGGAAAACCCGGATAAGGCTGAGTTGTAATGTCAGCAGGTTTGATTGTGCCCCGGCGGGCAATTACACAGCCGTCATCCTGTGCATCAATAGTGACGCCGATACTTCTGAGCTTGTCAACAACACCCATCATATCATTAAGCCGGCAGTTTTCCAGTCTCAGTTGGCTTGCTGTAATAGCGGCGGCGACCATAAAAGTGCCGGCTTCGATTCTATCGGGAATCACTTCGAACTCAACCGGATGCAATTGCCTGACTCCTTCGATAGTAAGTCTGGGCGAGCCGATTCCGCTTATTTTTGCGCCCATTTTGTTTAGGGCGTTAGCCAAATCTATGATTTCCGGTTCGCAGGCTGCCGACTCAATCACAGTTTTACCTTTTGCAAGCGTTGCCGCCATCAGTACGTTTGCAGTACCGAGTACGGTTGAACCGAAAGCCCCTCCCATGAAAATCTCTTTGCCTTTCAAACTATTCGGCGTCTCAGCGATAATGTAACCGTTTTTTAGATGGATTTTTGCACCGAGTGTTTGCAACCCCTTAAGGTGGAGGTTGACGGGCCTGTCGCCAATTGCACAACCTCCGGGCATCGACACTTCCGCTCTGCCGTATCGGGCAAGTAACGGCCCAAGTATGCAAATGCCGGCGCGCATTCTTCGGACAATCTCATACTCACCCACAGGATTGTCGATTACCGTCGAATCTATGCACAAATCATCATTCTGATTACGGCTGAGCTTGCAGCCTAACCGGCCGAGCAGTTCGCCGCACACGGAAACGTCGGAGAGATGGGGCACACCTTTGAGAGTAGATTTTCCGGGTGCTAAAATTGTCGCGGCCATAATTGGCAGGGCGGCGTTCTTGGATCCGTTTATTTTAACGCTGCCGGAAAGTTGAACCGGTCCTTCGATACGAAATATATCCATAGTCTATTTCCCTTGAAAAGATTCACTTAATGTAATACAAGAATGCTTTGTTTTCAAGGTCATGAAAAGATATATCCATGAATATTCTTGAAATTATCAAAGAATTCGTAAGCTCTATAGGTTCGACAGACATGTTTATCTGTCTGGCGGGTTTTTTTCTATTGGCTTATTGGCTGCTGAAAACTTCCCTGGGTACAAAAGCATTAAAAGATTCAGCTCCCAGGCGAAATAATATGCCTCTTTATTTTCCATTCCTTATTTTCTTCTTATCATACTTTCTGGTCGGAGTGGGAAACTGGCTCACTCTATGGCTTATAGGTGATTTAGATAATTGGGTCGGCGTTTTTCTGGATAATCTTATTTTTTGTATTAGCGGTCTAATAACAGCGACAGTTATTATCATTTTAGTCAGGCCCTTTTTTGTCAGAGGATTGAAGGGATTCGGATTAAATGTAAAAACCATATATAAAGACTTTCCTATCGCTTTTATCAATCTGCTTGCTATTTGGCCGATTGTAATGGTCGCAGTTTTAATAACAATGCGATTAGGCGAATATTTCTATGGTCCGGAGTACCAGATGCAACGGCACCAGGGACTCAGAACGTTAAGCGAGCATCCCCAGTTGCTGCCGCGAATATTTGTTGCAATGGTTGCCGTCATTGTAGCACCTTTGCTTGAGGAATTATTATTCCGAGGTCTTTTCCAGACGATGATACGCTCGGTCCTGAATATTAAATATGCAGCTTGGTTATCGATAGCAATCAGTTCCGGTCTATTCGCGATGATGCATGTCGATTTCTCGCACTGGCCGGCACTTTACGTACTGGGTGTGGGTCTGGGCTATTCATACGAAAAGAGTGGCTCGTTATTTCGGCCGATTTTTATGCACATATTTTTTAATGCAACCAGCATAATTTCAGTTTGGATTCAGTAATCCTGAGCAAATTGGCTTCGTTTGGCTTCGTTTCATTGTCCGGCATAGCTTTAGCGACGCCGGATTGACTTGGCCAAATGCCGTCGTTTCGTCATAATCTTCTTATTTCAAAGAGCTTACACTCTTCTACGCAGAACGCCGCACACTGAACGCAGTACAAAAAAATTGGGTTCGTTTTGAAAAAAAGGTCGATTTGTAGAGAACTCTCGACACTTGTCGAACCACTCTCGTCGAGCGTATTGCGTGATGAGTATATCGTAACAACTTAAACATGAAGGCTTCATGGTTTTGAAAATTTGGGATTTTGGTCATTTGAAATTGTTTAGAGCTTAGAGATTAGAATTTAGGATTTATTGTTGATTTCCGCTTCCCCCATTTTCATTTGTTATTCGATATTCATTATTCAATTTTAAGATCAGTATTATACTAAAGAACGGCCAAAAAGCAAGCAAAATTTTCCTTGATGTGGGACTTTCTTCCTGAGTAGGTCTATAGAGATCTTATTTTTGCTCTAAAATAGTTGTTTGTCCTTGACATACCAGTCAATAGCTGGTATATAACTGTTTGGTATCTGCGGAGATGACATCTTGTCAATTCGTAATATGAGTTTATAGTCCATAAAACTATTTTCTAATCGTCTGAAGTTGTGGGGGAAGGAGGTTTGATCATGAGGATTCTTACAAATACAAGAATTTGGGGGACAATCTTTTTAGCAATCACAACCTATCTTTTCAGTTTTTCCGCCTATGCCAAATACAGCGGCGGCACTGGAGAGCCGAACGATCCATACCAAATTTCTACGGCTGAGGACTTGATGCTGCTGGGCGAGAGTTCCGAGGATTACGACAAGCACTTTATCTTGATTGCTGACATTAACTTGGACCCGAACTTGCCAGGCCGAAAAGTATTCCGCAAGGCTCTTATTGCACCTGATACAAATGATACTAAGTGGGGTTTTGATGGAACTAATTTTACCGGCGTCTTTGATGGAAACGGCCACACGATCTTACGCCTCACGATTTCTGGCGAGGATTTCTTGGGTCTATTCGGGAGAATAGACTCGGAAACACAGATTTCCAATCTTGGATTGGAAGCAGTAGATGTTAATGGAACTGGTTATCATGTTGGCGGCTTAGTTGGGACTAATCTCGAAGGTGGTAATATCATAAGTTGCTATTGTACTGGCTTTGTCACAGGTTACTCAGATGTTGGGGGCCTTACAGGAGAAAATCGCGGCCACATAAGTGATTGCCATAGTATGGCAGAGGTCATTTGTAACGGTTACGGGAATGCCGGTGGGCTATTGGGCTTAAATAGTCATACCGGAATTGTGGTTCATAGCTATAGTACGGGGAATGTAAGCAGCAGAGAACATGCGGGCGGGTTCATAGGAAGTAATTCGGGTTTTGTGGACTCTTGTTACAGCACTGGAGAGGTTGTTTTAATGGGTTCTTGGGGGATTAGTGTGTCAGGAGGGCTTGTGGCGATAAACGAAGATGGGATCAGAAATTGTTATAGTACGAGCAATGTAAGTGGTGGTGATAATGTAGGTGGGCTCGTTGGACGTAATGAATATGGCTATGTAATTAACTGCCGCAGCAGCGGTACAGTCACCGGTGAATATTATGTAGGTGGACTCGTAGGGATTTTGTGGGGCAGTACTATAATAAACTGTTTTAGCAATTCTGAGGTTACCGGTAACTATGGTGTGGGTGGGCTCTTGGGTGTAAACGGCGCTGCATATGTTTGTAATTGTTACAGTACCGGCCAAGTTCAGGGTGTAACATATGTTGGCGGTCTCATAGGAGACAATGGATTCAATGGTCGAGTTATTAACTGCTACAGTATTGGCTCAGTTGGTGGAGATAAGTCTGTTGGTGGCCTCGTGGGAAAAAGTGATCATGACGAGGCTGTGATGAATAGCTTCTGGAATATCTCGACATCTGGTCAGCTTGAGAGTGCAGGTGGGGGAATTGGCTTAGAAATAACTAATATGCATGACATCCTTACCTATTTAGATGCCGGTTGGGATTTTGTCGGAGAGTCACAAAACGGTATGCATCAGATATGGCAGATGCCTGCAGAAGCTAATTATCCGGTTATAGCAATCTTAAACGGCTATACCCAGCCCCAACTACAAGGCCTGGGTACAATTGAGAATCCTTACTTGATATCTGAAGCACAGGAATTAGGGGCGATTATATACTATAATCCAGACCTATGTTATAAGCTGACAAATGATATCGATCTGGTTGGTATCAATTGGTCTATGGCCATTATCCCAATTTTCCACGGTTCTTTTGATGGCAACGGATTTGTCATCAAAAACTTGAGGATAGATGGCATGCGTGATCTTGGTTTGTTTGGCGAACTTTGCGGAGGTGCTCCAGGCAAGGTTATACAAGTTAAGAATTTAGGTTTAATTGATGTCAGTGTTCATGGTAAATGGGACGAGGTTGGCATCCTTGCAGGCTATAACTCAGGTGACATCAGAAGCTGTTACTGTACGGGAATGGCCATAGGTAATAGGCGTGTTGGTGGACTTTTCGGTTTTAATTGCGGTAGACTTATCGATAGTTACAGTTGGGCGTCAGTTGAAGGTTTGAATTATGTTGGTGGTATCGCTGGACTTAACACCAGCAGTATTGACAATTGCTACAATACGGGTTCGGTTAGCGGACAAGGCACTATCGGAGGTCTGGTGGGATGCAACGAAGACGGCTCTGTGAATTCCTGCTACAGCACTGGTAAGGTCAGTGGTAATAGTTATATCGGTGGTCTTGTTGGTGACAACTCATACGGTTCTGTGAACCAATGCTACAGTGGTGGCGACATCAGTGGCGGTTTTTTTGTCGGTGGATTAGTCGGACTAAACGCAGACTGGAATGTTGAAGGTATTGTTAATCAATCTTTCTGGGATACGGAAACCAGCGGTTTGACGAACATGTGTGGAAGTCAAGCTGATGAGTCCTCGGTCTGCGATGATAGCTATGGCAAGACAACCGCCGAGATGCAAACTGCTGGAACGTTCCTTGATGCAGGCTGGGATTTTTCAGATGAGACTGCGAATGGCAAGGAGGATATATGGTGGATTATCGAAGGCCAGGATTATCCGAGACTATGGTGGGAACTCATTCCTGAAAATTGATTTTACCTATCTGTTCGGTTCAAGACATGCCGGTGTCTAATACTTCTGATATAGTTTTTGATTAACCGATCTACTAGTTCTCCAATTTCCTAATTCCCTTATGTTCTTTTAAGCTAAAGCTGGGGGTTGCATGTCAGATATATCTGTGGTATAAGAAGAGAATTCAAAAGTAAAAAGTAAAAAATAAAAACTGTGGAATCCCGACTATGTCGGGATGACTTCATTAATTTTGCGTTTTACACTTTGATTTTTGCGTTTTTTCTATGGAAGTAGCAGAAATAAAAACAGCGATAACGGAATTGTCGGCCCGGGTGCAAAACATCCGGGACTGGCTTTGACTTAATCAATAAAAAGAACCAGATGCAGAAGCTGGAGTCCCGAATGTCCAAAGCAGGCTTCTGGGACAATCCTGAGAAGGCCCAGTCGGTCGTGTCCCAATTGAGCGCGCTAAAATCGGTCGTTGAGCCGGTAGAGGAATTGCTGCATGAGGTTGATGACCTTAGTGAGTTGTTCGAATTGGCGGTCTCCGTTTCGGATAAAGATGAACTAAGTCAGCTCGAAGACCATCTGGATGTTATTATTAAGAAATGCGAGCAGGTTGAATTGGCCGGCCTGTTGTCCAGGCCCGAGGATATGAAGAATTGCTTTTTTAGTATTCACGCAGGTGCAGGCGGTACGGAAAGCTGCGATTGGGTGAATATGCTGCTGAGGATGTACACGCGATATTTCGAAGCTAACAAGTATAAATTTCAGGAGCTTGATATAACTCCCGGCGAAGAAGCGGGGATTCGTTCGATAACTTTGCGGGTCAGCGGGCCTTTTGCCTTCGGCAAGCTCTCATGCGAGACCGGCGTGCACCGTCTTGTCAGGATAAGTCCGTTCAATGCGAATAAACGCCGTCATACGAGCTTCGCTGCGGTGGATTGTATTCCCGAATTCGATGATGATATCGACATTGAAATCAATGAAGACGATATCAGGATTGATTTCTATCGCGCCAGCGGCGCCGGCGGGCAGCATGTCAATAAGACCAGCTCAGCGGTTCGGATAACGCACGAGCCGACCGGAGTGGTTGTGCAGTGCCAGAACGAAAGAAGCCAGCATAAGAACAGGGCGCAGGCGATGAAAATGCTCAAGGCGAAATTGTATATGCTCGAACAGCAGAAACGCGATGCAGAGATTGCCAAGCTATACGGCCAGAAGGGCGAAATCGCCTGGGGCAACCAGATACGAAGCTATGTCCTCCAGCCTTATCAGATGGTCAAGGACCATCGTACCGATTACCAAAGCGGTAATGTGGAGGCTGTGCTGGATGGTGACATTGACGGATTTATCGAAAGTTATCTGCGGCACCGGGCAAAAGCGAATCAAAATAAAAATTAAGGATTGAAAGCAGTAGAGGCGAAAAATGAAAAAGATTATTGATGTAAAGTTGAAAACGCGGAATGTTGATTTTAGTGACTTCAAAACAGATGTTCTTGCCGTCGGTATTTTTTCAGATGCGAAAAAGCTGGACCCGTTGAATGCGAATCTAAATAAAAAGCTCAGCGGTGCCATTGAGCGATTGATTAAATTAGGCGATTTCAAGGGAAAGGATAAAACCAGTGCCATCGTGTATGGAAATGAGAAAATCGGTGCCAAGCGGGTTTTGCTTTTGGGACTCGGCGAGAAGGAAAAGGCCACACTCGATACGATCCGCAGGGTATCAGCCTTCGCTGCTAAAAAATCTATAGAGATGAAAGCGAAAACCGTCGGCTCGGCCCTGCATAATGCCTTTGGCAGGCGGTTTGATTTATCTGCGGTGGGACGGGCTTGTGGCGAAGGGATATATTTTGGCAGTTTTATCTATGATGAGTTTGTCACCGAGAGTACGGATGGACGATTGGATTCGCTTAGAGTTGAGTTGATTGAGCCTGATTCTGAAAAATTAAGACGATTAAAAAAAGGCCTTGCTGTCGGAGCGACTGTCGGCAGGGCGCAAAGTTACGTACGAACTTTAGCGAATCGGCCGGGCAATGTGATATATCCGGCAAAATTAGCTGCCGCCGCCAAAGAAATTGCTCGCAGCTCGAAGAGATTAAGCTGCACGGTTTTTAATAAAAAGCAGTTGACGGAAAAGGGTATGGGCGGCGTGCTTGCCGTCGGTTCGGGTTCACAGCATGAGCCGAGATTTATCATCTTGAAATACAATCCGGCCGGTAGAGTTGCGAGCAAGCTTCCTGTTATTGGACTGGTGGGCAAGGCGATAACCTTCGATTCCGGCGGATTAAGCATCAAACCGGCGGCGAATATGGATGAGATGAAACTGGATAAGACCGGCGGGATTGCCGTGTTGGGGACAATGAAGGCACTTGCGGAGCTGGAACTTCCTGTCAGAGTGTACGGGATAGTTCCATCGGCGGAAAACCTGCCCAGCGGCTCGAGCTATCGGCCCGGTGACATTATTGACACGTTCAGTGGAAAAACGGTTGAAGTTCAGAACACCGACGCCGAAGGCAGGATGATACTTTGTGACGCTCTTGCGTACGCCAACAAACAGAAATGCGATATTATTATTGATATAGCAACATTGACGGGAGCCTGTATGGTTGCTCTGGGTAAATATATGGCAGGGCTGATGGGTAACGATGATAATTTGATTAAACAATTACAGAAGGCTTCAGAGGACAGCGGCGAGAAGGTCTGGCCCATGCCGAGCGGTGACGAATATGCAGAGGAAATGAAAAGTAAGATTGCCGATTTGAAGAATATCGGCAGCAAGTGGGGTGGGGCCTGCACTGCGGCGGCCTTTTTAAGACAGTTTATAGGGGATGCAAAATGGGCACATCTGGATATTGCCGGTGTGGACCTGATTCAGAATGCATCGGAATTTTCTGCTGTTGGCTCGAGCGGTTTTGGAGTCAGGTTGTTGACAGCTTATCTTATTAATCTGGTGGACGGGAAAAAGTAGAAAGTAATTGGAAGAATTATGCCGGCAAAGAAAATAAGTAAAAAGGTAGATACCGAAAGAATCGAAAAGGCGGTTAGAGAGATACTCCTTGCCGTCGGTGAGGACGTAGAACGCGAAGGTCTGAGGCGAACGCCGGAGCGTGTGGGCAAGATGTACGCCGAGCTTTTAAGCGGGATGCGCGAGAGGCCTGAGCTGCATCTTCGCAGCGTCTTTACCGAAAATTATGATGAAATTGTCCTGTTGCGTGATATTCCTTTCTACAGCATTTGCGAACATCATTTGATGCCGTTTATAGGTTCGGCCCATGTCGCATATTTACCGACTGGTATGGTACTGGGTGTCAGCAAGCTTGCTCGTATTGTGGATTGTTTTGCCCGCCGATTGCAGACACAGGAAAGGCTGACGTATCAGATTGCCGATTTTCTTATGAGCAGGCTCAAACCACTTGGTGTCACGGTTGTGCTGGAGGCTTCGCATAGCTGTATGACAATTCGCGGCATTAAAAAACCCGGCTCGATGATGGTGACATCTGCACTTCGCGGAATATTTAAAAAAGACCCGAGAAGCCGAAGTGAAGTTCTGAGCCTGATGCATAAATAGAATGCAAGAAAGATTTTTTATGCATAGACTCATCAGGGCAGTGCGTTTTTCAATTAATCCCTTTTTATCGGATGGACCTGAGGGTGCTAATTCCTTTGTGTCCAGGCCGACGGGCGAGGGATTGGCGATATTCCTGGAGTTATTTGTCGAGCTTGTCGGCGACGTTGAGCCGGCTACGGGTTTTATCGTAAATGTGACTGATATCGACGAGAATGTCCGCATGCATGCGGTGCCGGTTTTTGTTGAGCGGGTAAAGGAAGATTTCCGAAAGGCGGAACATGTCACGTTCATGACGATTGCGGAAATTTTAGGGTCGGCATGGAACCGGTTATGTGATAAATTTGGAAATGCCCGATTGAGTAAATTGAGTTTGAAGCTAAATCCATCAAGGACTGTTGCGATAGACTCGAAGGATTTTAAGATGGTTTATTTTAGTGAAAAGTTCGAATTTGCGGCGACGCATACGCTCTGGAACGATGATTTTTCAAAAGAGAAGAATTTAGAGGTTTTTGGAAAATGCGCAAATCCGACAGGGCACGGCCATAATTATATCGTTGAAGTAACAATAAAGGAGCCAACCGGAGGGGATACATTTCATATCAGTGATTTTGAGAGCGTCGTGGACAATGAGCTTATCAGAATCGTTGACCATAGGAACCTGAACCTTGATGTTGAACAGTTCAACAAAATCAATCCAACCGTAGAAAATATAACAATTTTCGCATGGAGCAGGCTCCTTGGAAAGTTCGGCGACGCTTTGCTGCACTGTGTTACCGTCTGGGAAAACGATAAGACCTGTTGTTCTTACTATGGCTAAAATATCGGCTGGTTTTACCTTCGGGCCGAATCATTTATCGACCGTTTTACGGACTATAAAAAGTGTGAGTATCGTTTTTTTGAGTTTGGGATTGCAAAATCAGGTTAATAACTGCGAGTTTATCGGCCTTTCGAGCTGTGCAGTTCTTCCAAATAAACAGAATTTTAAATGTAAAGTCAAGTTCTGCGCTATATAAATCGCAGCCGTTTAGAAGCTGTTCTTGACTAAAGCTATGTTCTTTATTTGACGATACTTATGCTGTAGTCGTACCGTCGGTCCGCACGCAAAAGATAGGTGTGAGAATTAACTGAATTCTTTTTGAACGGTATCAGTACGACTGCAAAGAATCAGACTCGACAGGTATATTGGGTATCTGAGCAAGGCTGTTTAAAGTATTCGTGCAGCCCACGGGGACGGAGTCTAAACAGATGAACCCGGGTCACGGTGTTCTTTTATCTTGATAATCTTCAGACAGTTGTTATCCTTTAATGTTTGCAGAGTTAAAGTCCTACAAGGGAAAATATGAGAGCATTAATCACGGGTGGTGCAGGGTTTATTGGGTCTCATCTTGCAGAGCGACTCCTCGATGATGGTAATAAGGTGGTGGTCATCGATAACCTCAGCACGGGTAGTTTAAAAAACATAGAGGTTGTCGAAGGCCGTTCCGGTTTTGAGTTTGTCAAAGGTGACATTCGTAATGCTGAGCTGATTGAACCTCTGATCGAGAAAAGCGATATGATATTTCATCTGGCTGCCGCTGTTGGTGTCAAACTGATTGCAGAAGATCCCGTCCATACGATAGAAACTAATATAGGCGGTACGGAATTGGTGCTGGATATCGCCAATAAGTTCGGCACAAAGATTCTTATCGCCTCGAGTAGCGAAGTATACGGCAAGAACGAAGATGTTCCATTCCGTGAGGATGATGACATTGTGCTCGGCAGCACGAGCCTGTCACGGTGGTCCTATGCCTGTAGTAAAGCGATAGATGAATTTCTCGGTCTGGCTTTTTATCAGCAATATGGTCTGGAAGTTGTCATCGGCAGGTTTTTCAATACGGTCGGGCCGAGGCAGACCGGTAAATACGGAATGGTCATGCCTCGATTTGTACAAAGCGCTCTTAACAATGAGCCGCTTACGATATATGGAACCGGTAAACAAACCCGCTGTTTTTCTTATGTCGGTGATCTTGTTGATGCGATTATCAGCCTGATGCGTTGTGGGCAGGCGGCGGGGAAAGTTTATAATATTGGTTCAAACGAAGAAATTTCCATCGAGGACCTTGCGGATAAAATAATCGAAATGACGAGCAGTCAAAGCGAAAAGCAATTTGTACCGATTGAGGTTGCCTACGGAAGACCGATTGAGGATATGATGCGTCGGGTACCAAGCCTTGAGAGAATAAAAGAAATCGTTGGCTGGAAACCAAAAACAAGTTTAGATGAGACGCTCAGGCTGGTTATTGATAGTGAAAAGTCTAAAACAGAAATTTAGCATTGCAATTTTCATTTATCGAGGGTGAAACCTTATGAAGAAGGCATTAATCACGGGTATTACTGGTCAGGATGGCTCCTATCTTGTGGAATTTCTTCTGGCAAAAGATTACCATGTTTGGGGTTTGATTCGTCGAAGTTCCTCGTTCCATACGGGAAGAATAGACCATTTGTATAGGGACCCGCATGAAGAGACACGCCTTAGGCTGGTTTATGGTGATTTAACCGACGGCGCTAATCTGTCAACAATAATCAACGATATACAACCGGATGAAGTATATAACCTCGGTGCTCAAAGTCACGTTCGGGTCAGTTTCGATATGCCTATCTACACGGTCAATACAGATGCGCTCGGGACTTTGAGATTGCTTGAAGCGATTCGTTCGTGTGGCAGGCCGATTAAATTTTATCAGGCCTCCAGTAGTGAAATGTACGGCAAAGTCGCGGAAACACCTCAAACAGAGAAAACGCCGTTTTATCCGCGAAGCCCCTACGGTTGTGCCAAAGCTTACAGCTTTTGGCAGACGGTGAACTATCGGGAAGCTTACGGCCTGTTTGCATGTAACGGAATTTTGTTTAATCATGAATCGCCGAGGCGCGGCGAAACATTTGTGACCAGGAAAATTACCAGAGCGGCGACGCGAATTAAACTGGGTTTGCAGGACAAGCTCTATCTGGGTAACCTGGATGCAAAAAGAGACTGGGGCTATGCCGGTGACTATATCGAGGCGATGTGGCTTATGCTTCAGTACGATGAGCCTGACGATTATGTTATAGCCACAGGCGAGAGTCACTCCGTTAGAGAATTTGTGGAAGAAGTCTTTCAGTATCTTGATTTGGATTGGCAAAAATATGTCGATATCGACCCGCGATACTTCAGGCCCAGCGAAGTAAACTTTTTGCAGGGTGATTCAGGCAAGGCAAAAAAAATTCTTAAATGGAAGCCTAAGGTGACTTTTCAGGAACTGGCGCGGGTTATGACCGATAGTGATATGAAAATCGCCGAGCATGAAAAAATTATCAAAGAGCATGAAAGATAACAGGAGAGAAGATAACGGTCGTAACGAAAAAGGAGCTTTAATGAGTGCTTTTTTTCAGAACATGCGTGTTGTTGTTACCGGTGGTGCCGGCTTCCTGGGCAAGTACATTGCAGAGGGACTGCGAAAACGCGGTTGTAAAAATATTCTCGTGCCGAAGATTGAAGACTATGACCTGGTTAATATCGATGACATAAACCGCATGTACGAAGATATGAAGCCGAATATTGTTATTCATTTGGCGGCGGTGGTTGGTGGTATCGGTGCAAATCGCGAACATCCGGGCGAATTTTTCTATAAGAATTCAATGATGGGTGTACAGCTCATCGAGCAGGGCAGACTGCGGAATATCGAAAAGTTCGTAGCGATTGGAACGGTTTGTGCATATCCGAAATTTACTCCGGTGCCGTTCAAGGAAGAAAACATCTGGGACGGCTACCCGGAAGAGACAAATGCACCGTATGGTCTGGCTAAAAAAATGCTTCTGGTCCAGTCTCAGTCTTACCGAGCCGAATACGGTTTCAACTCGATATTTCTGCTTCCTGTAAACCTGTATGGCCCCGGTGACAATTTTAATCCCGCCAGCAGTCATGTAATACCTGCGTTGATAAAAAAATGCGTCGATGCGATTGAAAACGGTGCGGACCATATTGACTGCTGGGGGACGGGCAGTGCTTCGCGCGAATTTATTTACGCCGCTGACGCCGCCGAAGGAATTCTTTTGGCGACGGAGCATTATAACGGCCCCGAACCGGTCAATATCGGCGCCGGTTTTGAAATAACTATCAAGGACCTTACCGAGAAGATTGTCAAGCTTACCGGCTTTACCGGTGAGATTCGCTGGGACACTTCCAAACCGGATGGTCAACCAAGGCGTCGGCTGGATGTCTCAAAGGCAAAAAAATACTTCGGCTTCGAAGCTGAAACCGACTTCGATGAAGGTCTTAAAGCGACAATAGACTGGTATATAAAGAATAAACCAGTGTAACTGATGGCAATCATGTCAAAACGGATTCTCGTTCTGTTTTTATTCTTGTGTCACTGTCGCCCGACTAATGCGCTGGAAAATCTGGCTTTGCACAAGAGCTATACTTTTTCGCCTCAGCCGAATTACTCTTTATGCGCGGATAGTTTGGATTTGGTCCAGCTTACCGACGGCAAAAGCTACGGCAGCCAGTGGACACATAAAAGCACCGTGGGCTGGCGTACGCCCGAACCGGTTGTTGAAATAATTATTGACCTTGCCGGTATATTTGCCGTTGAACAAGTGAGTATAAGTACGGTAGGCGGAGGTGTTGCCTCTGTTGAATTTCCCGAATTTGCCGCAGTGCTGTTAAGCGATGATGGTCGGCAGTATAAATTTGCAGGTTTGGTTAGTGACAGGGACACCGAGAATGTCCGTGGATTCGGCTATCGGGGTGTTCCACGTAAGCTTAGTGTCAAAAAAATCAATGCCTCGGGACGATATGTCAAGCTGATAATAAGGCCGAACGGCCTGACTTTCTTCACCGATGAAGTGGAAGTTTTTGGTGAACACCTTTCTGATTTGGGAAATCATCATCTCCGTGACAATCTGGAAGTATTTGAAACGTACGATGAATTGTTAGAAAGGATTGATGATTATTTGCAGTTGCAGCAGAGCATTGCTATTACTTCGAAAGCTCTTAAAGAGGCCCGTTTGCAGTTTTCGGGACAAACGCAAATGTCGAACCTATCTAATCTGGAAATACCCTCGCAGGAGATTAGCTTCCCGAAAGATACGATGTTTTCAACCGACCGGATTCTGGATGTAGAACGAAAAATAGGGAAGATTCGGGCCGGAATATATAAGGCAATGTATAAAAAGCCGTTTGTGTGCCTGCCGGCAAATCCTATGGATGTTTTATTTGAAAAAGAAGTTCTCCTACATGAAAAGCCCGGGCGGATTGCTGTCCAAATGTGGCAGAGAGAATACGAATCAGCGGCTTTTAATATTATAAATTGCTCCGATGAAACGATGAAAATGAACGTATCTATTTCCGATCTGTCTGGTTATGCCGGTCAGAAAATCGAAAGTGATAAAACATTCACAATCAGAAGGGCGGTATATGTAAAGGCCGGCCAGATTGGTTCGATTGCCGATGCTCTTGTTTTACAAAACAAGCGTCCGTTTAGTCTGAAACCAGGTGACATTACACAAATATGGTTGACGATATTCAATCCGCAGTTGTCATACGGCAAATATGAGGGTGACATAACCATCTCTGCAACAACAGAGGAAGGTAAAACGTTTCCGGCTGAATCCGTCCCGATAGTTGTAGATGTTCAAAAGAACCGATTCCCTGATAAGGTAGCTCTCAAGACCTGTAACTGGGCATATTACCAGGTTGCTTCTGAGTCTGAAATGGCCGATGACCTTCGCAGTCATCACACAAATGTTTATGTCATACCGGCGCAGGATTTGCCTTTTATAAGATTTGCCTCTGACCCGCCGGGTGTTACGAGGAAGCCGGACTATACCAGGTTAGACGAAGTTCTTATGCAGCATAAATACGCTCAGACATACCTGGTTGGTTTGAACTTTAGTATCGCGAAAAAAGATTTCGGCAGGTTCGGGGCTGTGGAATGGATGACACAGGCCTGGAAGGCGGTTTTTTCATCATGGTTGAAGGATTTGGTCGGGCATTTAAAAAGCCGAGGTGTGGATTATGACAGGTTTGTATTATATCCGTATGATGAAAGCATTGCCGATGACTATTACGAGTTAGCCGCACTTATCAAACAGATAGATCCGAAAATCAGATTGTATGCGAATTCCTTCGGCAAAGGCCCGAAAGAATTTGAGCGATTTCGCGAATTGATTGATGTATGGTGCCTTCAGGATAGTCACTGCATGCGTCATCCCGATTGGTTCGAGACGATAAAGAGCTTTGGAAAGGAACTCTGGACTTACGAGTGTCTGCGGCCTATGAAGGCCAAAGAGCCTTATTCGTATTATCGTTTGTTGCCCTGGCGCGCGTTTAAGCGAGGCATGACCGGGGCGGGCTTCTGGATTTACTATTATGGGCTTGGTTTTAAGGCCGGTGCAGTTCCATGGGATGACACTCTCAGGCCGCATGGTTTTTCCGGAGTTGTTTATGGAGCCAGGGCCGCTCCTGTATCCGAACCTGGCGAGAATATCGTCCCTTCGAGGCGCTGGGAGGCATGGCGGGAGGGCATCGAGGATTATCAGTATCTTTACGAATTGCAGCAGGAGATTAATAAATTTCGGACAAAGAATCCCCGGGCTGCCAAAGAGGTTCAACAGGTTCTCGACCATCAGGTAAATAGAGTTTTAAGCAACCAAAGTGACAGTGAAATTGTTTATGATGCTCGGAGAATTTTGTCGGATACGTTGTTAAAACTGGCAGCCGATGTTGATTGATTCTTATGAAGTTTAATTGCAGCTTTATTCCTGTTTTTATTATCACTTCCATTGTTGCGACATATTCAATCGAATTAAGTCCTGCAATGGCACAGTGCCGAATGAGTGAATCGGCCGAGCTTGTAGGTAATGATACCACCGAAGGTGACTATTTTGGCTTTCGAGTTGATATATCTGCCGAGCGGATGGTGGTAGGGGCGTATCGTGACGATGATAAAGGCTCAAATTCCGGTTCGGTGTATGTCTATCGTCTTGAAAACGATAACTGGATACAGGAAGCCAAACTGCTTGCTTCCGATGGTCAGGAGGAGGACTGGTTCGGCTGGTCCGTGGCAATCTCAGAAAATACTATCGTAGTCGGCGCCAACGGGGACACAAACGCCGGTGACTGGACCGGCTCGGCGTATATCTTCCAATACGATGGAACTAACTGGATTGAACGGGCAAAGCTACTGGCCAATGACATCGGCTACTACTGGGAGGAATTCGGTTTTGATGTGGCAATATCCGCCGACAGCAAAACTGTTTTGATAGGGGCATGCAAAGCAAATGATAACGGTTTCAAATCCGGTGCTGCGTATATATTCCGTTTTGATGGTTATAACTGGATTCAGCAGGCAAAACTGCTGGCTTCCGACGGTGTAGAACTGGCCACATTCGCAAACGGCGTGGCGCTTTCCGACGACGGTAATACGGCGTTAATTGGAGCACCTGGAAAAGACACCACCGGTTATACCGCCGGTTCGGTATATGTTTTTACCTTCGATGGGCAGCAATGGAACCAAGTACAAAAACTCGTCGCCTCGGATGCATCTCATGGTGACCACTTTGGTCATCATGTAGCAATCTCAGGTGATGCTGCGGTGATAGGTGCATACGGTGACGATAATGCAGAGCCGAGTGATGTGTATTGTAATTCCGGCTCGGTGTATGTATTCGGCTTTGACGGAACAAGCTGGATCGAACAGGCCAAACTGCAGTTTCCCGACGGCGGCTGTCGTGACCAATACGGCTGGGCTGTGGATGTCTCCGGTGATACTATAGTAGTCGGAGCACCTGATGGACACTGGCAGACAACAGATGGTCCTGGCTTTGCTTATGTTTATAGCTTTAACGGTTTGGAATGGGAACTAAAATCCAAACTCGCCTGTTCCGGTGCCGCATACGGGGACCACTTCGGGTGGTCTGTGGCGGTGGCGGGCCCGACTATATTGGTTGGGGCTAACTGGGACGATAAGAACGGGCTCGACTCCGGGGCTGCTTATGTTTTTGAGCTTTGTGCATGTCCGGGTGACTTTGATTCCGATGGAGATATCGACTTTATGGACCTTGCTATATTCGCATCGGCATGGTTGACCCGCTCAGGCGATGCTCAATGGAATCCCGACTGTGATATCGATAAAAGTGCCGACGGTTTTATTGATGTGTCGGACCTTATTTTATTTGCCGAAAACTGGCTGGAAAACTCCCGGTAGTTGTTTATGTCTGAATTTGTGGAATTAACAGTGTGTAAATAGAAGCTTTTGGATTTGCTATGTCACTTCGAAAACGAGTCATGATGAATGCAAGCTCGAACTGGGTCGGCATGTTTATAAATGCTGCGGTCGTGATTGTGCTGGTTCGGATTATCCTGCGCAATCTTGGTGTTGATAGCTTCGGGGTCTGGGCATTACTGTCGTCCGGTTTGCGTTATCCGATGATTTTCGAGAGTGCTTTTTCATTGTCAACGAATCGATTCGTGGCTTTTTATCGTGATGATTGTGAGCAGTTAAATCGGTTTGTATCGGCTTCTTTCGTAATCTTGTTATCTTTGGCGGTAATAACCATAGCGGCGGCGGTTCTTCTATCGTTCTTTATTTCCGATATATTCACAGCTATTACCGATGAATTGGCCTCACAGGCGCAGATTACCTGTATCCTGGTCGGCGTGACACTGGCTGTGAAGATGTTTGAAGCAACTTTTAGCGGCTCTTTGAGGGGCTATCAGTTCGACACACGTGTCAACGCCGTTTCGATTGTATCTAATCTGCTTCGGGCGGTTTTAACTATCGGGATACTTTTCGTCTGGAAGAGTATAATTGCCGTGCAATTGGCGTTTGGAATTGCTGCGGTAATATCTCTGATATTGATGTTTATCGTAGCTCATAAGTCGATTGCGGGTTTTAGAATTAATGTGCGGGATGTGAAAAAAGAAACAATCCGGGAGCTTTTTCGATATACAGGTCATGCGACGGGACGTTCGGGTAGTATGATTTTTATGTATAGTACTATGGCGTTGTTGGTAGGTAAGGTCGGCAGTGCACAGGATGTCGCCGTATATGATATTGCCACGAGGATACCGAACTTTGTCAGGGGTCTGTTGGCGGGGGCGCAAAATGTTTTTCTTCCCGTTGTAACGAGTCTTTTTGCAGGTGGGCATATCGAAAAAATGAAAGCTGTTGTTAGAAAAGGAACCCACATTAGTTGTGTTCTGACTTGTGTTATGGTTATCCTGCTTTTTGTTTACGCAAGGGAAATTTTTGTTTTTTGGCTCCGAGACGCTATTGTGCCGGAAATGGTTCTGGTTATGCGAGTATTAATAATATCCGAAGTCGCCCGCGGATTCTTCGGAATATGGCTTCCGTCACTGGTTGGTATGGGTCATCTGCGAAGTTTGACCATTGCAGCGATAACGACTGCGGTTGTTGCTATTGTAATGGAGCTGGTTCTTTTACGAGGTGGTTTTGTTTCTGTTCCTATGGCGCCGGCAATAGCACTTGTAATTGCCTTATGGGCTTATATGGGATTATGGTTGCCTTTCTATGGCTTGTACAAATCTATAATTAATCCTTTTGAGTACTTCAGAGGCAGCTTGCTTGGACCGATGGTGGCGACTTTAGTTTCAATCGGTCTGTTGTGGGTGCTATATAGTTTTATACCTAAAGACAGCGTCCACTGGTCGGTAATGTTTTTGGTGTCCGGATTAATTGTGTTAATAAGCTTCATATTCATTTCCTTACGAACCGAAGCGGCGGAGTTGCTCGATGTGTTCAGAAAACGCTTTGCCGGTAGAAGGGAACACGTTTCATGAACGTCCTTGTCATTAACCAATGCTCAACTAATAAAGGTGACAGAGCCGTGCTGTATTTCGTGCTAAGAGAGCTCAAGGCAAACGGCGTCGGACAGGTCACGGTATCGGCGAGTAATCCGGAGTATTGGTGGGATAAACCGGATTTTCCGAATATGGATGTTCAAGTAATTCCGTGGGGATGGGATATTTCTCGTAAGAAAGATGTCAGTTTTATCGGCAAAGTCTTCCATTTATTCTGGAAGGTTAAACTGCATCGACGGATTCATTTCCCATTGGTTCGTGACGCCCTGATTGCAGGCAAACGTCCGTGGTATTTGCGATTGCTTGTTAATAAAAAGTTTTTAGAGGCTGTTGAAAAGGCCGATCTTGTCATTAGCACAGGCGGACATCATTTAACAACAATAATCGCCGGCAGTATAAAAACACCGCAAATATTTGATATGGCGGTGGCTTTGCTTTGCGGAAAGCCGCTTATGCTTTGGTCGCAGTCTGTCGGCACGTTCGATTTCAAATCGCCGGCGAGCGAGCCGATGATTCGGAAGATCCTCTCGGGCGCCGAACAAATATTTATTCGCGATGAAGCTTCGGAGCAGGAAATACAAAAGCTCGGAGTGTTACTGGAGCGAGTGTCGAAGACGCCCGAATCAGTTTTCGGATTGTATGATGTTGTCGAATCTCGTACCACGCCCGGCGACCGGCCGAACGTGATGGGAGTTTCCATCTGGACGGGAAATAAACAAACTTCCCCGGCGTGGGAACATTATATCCAAACCTTCGCTGCGTTGATAGACCACGCAGTTGAGAGACACGGTTATAAAGTGCGCTTGTTTCCGATGGAAATCCAGGGAGCGGATCGGCCATGCATCGATGATATTATAAAGAAAGTTCGTAAAAAACAGGGCTGTGAGATTGTGGAAGGTTTCCCGGGGACAGTTGACCATATTAATGCAATCGCACAATGCAAAGTATTTGTAGGTCACAAGACCCACTCGCAGATATTTTCATTAGTAGCGGCGACACCTTTACTCGCAGTTGCATACCACAAAAAGACGCAAGACTTCATGGCCCAGTTCGGACTCGAAGATTGCTGCATTGCAGATGAGCAGCTAAGTGCCGAGAAACTGATAAAAATGTTCGAGCAGATTAATAATAATCTGGCTCAAATCGGTCAAAAACAGCAGGAAATCACCTCGAAAATGTATGAAAAGATCAGAGAAGATTTTAAGCGGATGATAGATAGCTTTCTTGCATCCGGTTGAACAATCGGAGGTTAAGCCAGAAAATGATTTGGAAAAAAAGGATGGCGGGAAAAATCACAGGAATTCATGTTTTTTGACCTGTAACAGCAGCCTTATATTTCCGATATTAGTTTAGTGTATTTTTGCATCTTGAGTTTTATTCGGACGTTTACATAAAGGTAAACCTATGGCGACATTAATTGCAGTATTATGCGTTATAACCATCGCATTTTGTGTGCCTCTGGTTGTCCTGAAGCCCAAGTGGGTGTTTTACATATTTCTAATTTCTGCTACGTTTAATAGTGTTCTTGCCGGTTACATTAACCGGGCCGGTAATCTCGGCCTGCCTTTGACCTGGGCTCCTGCGGATTTCCTGGCCTGGCTGACATTGTTTGCGACACTTTTCGTGCACCGAGAAAAGCAGTTTCAATCCGGTCTGATAAAAAAGAGCATAATCATCCTGGTTTTGTTGAGTGTTTTATCCCTTGTGCAGGGTATGCTTTTATTTCCCCGTGACGCTCTGACACATTCGAGGGTAGTCCACTTCGCCGCGGCCGGTATCTTTGCACTTAGATACTTCACAGATTATTCTCGTGTTAAAGGATTTTTCAAATTCTGCGTTGTCTTGCTGCTGGTTATGTTCGTATTTCATATTTTCATTCGATTTGGTTTCTACTCGGCACCGGTAGCAGAGACCGGCAGAACTGTGGAGATAGGCGGTCTGGTCGGAGAAAGGGGTACCCGTGCTCTTATCCCGATGCTATATCTTGTGTTAATAAGTATGGCGATAGGTAGATTGGTCAGCAAAGTTGGTTTCTTTTTTGTCTCTATTCTATTGTTGATGATTGGTTTGGGCGGCGTGATTTTAAGTGAGACCAGATCGACTTACGGTGCCCTGGCCATACTTTTTCTTGCTTCTTTGATTTTTATGAGGGGCAGAATAAAAAATTCGATTCTTTATGTTTGTGTGGGTCTGTTCGCGATGTATGCCGCATCGTTGATAGGTTTTGACTTCCTCGCAAGATTCCGGACCGATAACGGACAGGGCTTTTATTCCATACCGACATATTACCAGTGGCGGCGCGGTTGGAGAGGGATAGAATACGAGACAATCATTTCGGGTTTTAAGAAAGAGCCCTATTTCCTGTTAACGGGCAGAGGTGTCGGTGCAATGCATCCGGCACCCAAGGGCGTGACACCATTGGTTGCTTTTTACCATTCTGAGTATCTCGGGTGGCTTGACCGTTGTGGTTTGATAGGGTTAATAGCTATAATGGTTTTGTTCGTTGCCTGTCTCTGGCGAAGTTTCAGATTGGCCAGGAGCAATATTCCACATTTGGAATATTTCGGCATGACCAGCTTCCTGCTGTTAATAGCTTTGGCTGCGGATGGATTCTTCCATCCAATCTTTTCGCATTATCGTGCAGCCGCATTATTAATATGCTTCGCTGCTATAACAGCGAACTGGCAGGACATCTATCTGAGTCTTTCTGAAGAACCTTTATATCTGGCGGAGGATGAGGAGGCCGAATCCGAGCTTGCGTGGGGCTATTATTAATGAAAGTCCGAATCAGGATTTTCGGTAAGCAGTTTTCTTCTGTTCATTTTGTATAATTCATGTCTAAAAGACGACAAATGCGTGTATTAATGGTCGAACATTCCGGCAGAGGCGGTATGTACGCATACGCTGATTCTTTGTGTAATGGCTTGAGCGAGGTCGGTGCCGATGTCACCGTATTGACCAGTTCGGCGTGGCCGGATAAGCCCGTGCCGTTCAGCGTTGAAAGGCGTTTGTCGGAATTTACCCGAGAGCAGGGGGAGCGGTCGCGATTGCATTGGGCGGCGGACCGGATTTGCCGAAGCTCATTGAACAGTCTGAGGCGGAACCGGTTTGCTATTGAGGGACATTTCGATGTGGTTCATTTTCAGGGTGCCGGTATGCCGTTGCTGGACCAGTATTTTCTAAGGCCTTTGGCAAAGAAATTGCCCTTGGTGCTTACTGTCCACGATGTAAAATCACATTATGACCGTTTTGTCAGCCGGGATTCATTTTTTAGGCGAAGTCTTCAAATCCCTCATTGCCTGATAGTCCACTATGAAAACGGCAAAAGCCAATTGGTTGACCACTGGGATTTACCCGGTGACCGTGTAGTTGTCATCCCGCATGGTATCATGAAGCCTTTACATAAAACTCCTGATAAAGGCGCAGCGCGAAAGAAGTTGGATATACCTTCTGACCGTCGGGTATTACTCTTTTTCGGAAGTATCCGTCCCAATAAGGGATTGGATGTTCTTCTTCGGGCCTTAAAAGATGTTTGCTTACATTCTCCTGATGCATTGCTGATTATCGCCGGTGCACTTCCTCGCGGCATGAGTTTCGAGCCATACTCAGAAATTATTCAAAGGCTGAACCTCTCGGAGAATGTTCGAGCCGTTATTAAATTTATTCCGAATGAAGATGTGGATTCTTATATGAGTGCATCCGATGTTGTTGTGCTTCCCTATAATAAATTTGAGGCGCAAAGTGGAGTATTACTTCGCGCCTATGCACATAAGAAATCTATGGTTGTTACTAACGTCGGAGCAATGGGGGAGCTGGTAGCAGCCGATAAAGTTGGTTTGGTTATCAAGCCGGGCATCCCGGAAAAACTTTCTGTGGCTATTATAAATGTTCTGGATAATCCTGATAGTTTCCAGCCTCATTATACAACTGAGCTTGAGACGAAATACGATTGGAAAAATATAGCCAAGTTAACGATACGCAGTTATGAAAAGGCAATAGCCATTCAAAAACAAAGCCGCGGCTCTTAGTAATTGGTATTTCAATGAAATTGACAAGAATATTACGGCTCACTGCTTATTATTGTTTTGCCCGGCATCTGCTGGCCTCCGACAGCAGGTTCGGCGGATGGGCAAGACCTTTGAGACGCTGGGTAACAAAAGCTTTGTTCAAGCGTGCAGGCAGAAATATAAATATTGAAAAGGGCGCATATTTCGGCGACGGCTCTCAAATCGAAATCGGTGATAACTCCGGTATAGGTGTTAATTGCCGGGCCTGCGGGCCGATTAAAATAGGTGACAATGTGATGATGGGACCGGAAGTTATTATACTCACGGTTAGCCATAAATATGACCGACTGGATGTCCCCATGCTGGAGCAGGGGCATGACCTGCCGGAGCCGGTAATAATAGGCGATGATGTATGGATAGGGACACGAGTGATTATTCTGCCGGGGATTTCTATCGGCAAAGGTGCCATCATCGGTGCCGCTTCGGTGGTTACAAAAGATGTTCCGGAATATGCCATAGTCTGTGGCAATCCGGCGAAAGTGGTCAAATACAGAACAGACAATTCAGGACAATAGAGTCAGCAATGCGTATTTGTTTTATCTCCGTTGGAACTTTCACACACATCGGGCCATACCTTGATTATTTCAAAGAGGCCGGACACGACGTTCACTTTATAAGTTTGTCTCCCGGCCCGGAGCGTTCGGTACCTGTTTACAATGTCGGGGTCGGTGTCAAATACTCCGAAACAGAAGGAAAGTGGAAATATCCGATTAGTATGCTGCGGGCAAGAAAACTTGTCAGGCAACTCAAACCGGATATTGTTCATGCACATTATGCCACAAGTGCCGGGCTTACCGCTCTGGTTTGCGGTTTTCATCCTGCGGTTGTAACAGTGCATGGAAGTGACTTAACGACCGGAGTAAAGTCACGGATATGGAGGCCCTTATTAAAAAAAGTATTCGGATTCGCCGATTGTATCAATGTGGTCTCCAAAGACCTTGGCGATATGGTTTTGAGTCTCGGTATCGACAAGGATAAAATCGAAGCTTTTACCCTTGGCATTGATACTGAAAAGTTTTCCTTTGTTCAAAAAGCCAGAATAGATAAATCCCGCCCGTTGAAAATGGTCTGCACCAGACGATTGGAAAAGGTGTTTGACCACGGCACAATACTTCAGGCTCTTGCTTTGCTCAAAGACAAGGGAATTGAGTTTGGGATGACTTTCATCGGCGCCGGCTCCTTACTAAACCAATTAAGACGACAGGTTACAGACCTCGGATTAGATGACAGCGTGAGCTTTGTGGGAAGATTACATAACGACAAACTGCCGGAGATACTTGGAAGACACGATGTTTATCTTTCGGCCTCACTGTGGGACGGGACAAGCCTGTCGCTGCTGGAGGCTATGGCGACTGGTTTATTTCCAATAGTCTCAGATATAAAAGCAAATTCTGCATGGCTGAGAAATGGCGTCGATGGTTTTTTACACAAAGTAGGTGACGCCGGTGATTTGGCAAATTGTATTTTGCGATTGCTCGACGAGCCTGAGATTGCAGAGAAGGCACTTTCGAAAAACAGGTCGAACGTTATGGAGAAAGCAGACAGGAATAGAAACATGAAACGCCTTGAGTTAGTTTATAAAGACCTGATTCGGAAGGCCCAATCAAGACGAAATAGCAAATAGTTATGCATATACTTTATATTCACCAGCATTTTGCTACGCCGAAGGGCAGTACAGGTACGCGTTCTTATGAGTTCGCACGCCGATGGGTAAAAGCTGGCCACAAAGTGACATTGATAACCGGCTATTATGATATTGGCGGCCTGGAGCCGGTGAAAAAACTCTACCGAAAACTAGAAATAGAGGGGATAAATGTCGTCGTTGTAGGAACCGGATACAGCAATAAACAATCGTATCTTCGCAGAATTCTCGCATTTCTATCTTTTTGTATTCTAAGTATTTATGCCGGTCTGCTGACCAAAAAAGTGGATGTTATTTATGCAACGAGTACGCCGTTAACGGTGGGCATCCCGGCGATAATCCTGAAATGGTTCAAACGTGTTCCGTTCGTTTTTGAGGTGCGTGACCAGTGGCCTGAAATACCTATCGAGCTGGGAATCATAAAAAACAGGATTATGATTAGATTGCTACTATGGTTGGAAAAGACCATTTATAGATGTAGCTCTGTAATTGTGGCGCTTTCTCCGGGAATGGCCGAGGGAATAAAAAGGATTCTGATTGAAGATAGACCTGTAGAAGTAATACCAAATAGTTGTGACATTGATGTTTTTAGTCCGGATGTCAATAGCTCGGATGTTCGAGAAAAGTACGGCTGGTCCGACAAGCTTGTCCTGTTGCACTTTGGTGCGATGGGCAAAGCAAATGGTCTGGATTTTGTAATCGATGCCGCTGAAAGATTGAAAGATAATCCCGATGTTCACTTCGTGCTGGTTGGGGATGGAAGTCAAAAGAAAATGCTTGTAAACAGGGTTGAAGAGCTTAGGCTAAAAAATATTGATATTATAGATTCGAAGCCGAAGGCGGAGTTGGCAAGGTTTGTTGCGGCGTGTGATATTTCGATGGTTGTCTTTGCGAATTATCCTGTTTTGGAAAATAATTCTGCGAACAAGTTTTTCGATTCATTGAGTGCGGGCAAACCTGTGCTGTTAAATTATTCCGGCTGGCAAAGGGAAATTTTGGAAGATAATAACGCAGGCTTCGGCTGTGATTTGTTCAATCTCGATCAGTTTGTTGAAAAGGTATTTTATTTTAATTCGCACAGAGATCAGTTAAAACAGATGGGACAAAACGCCCGGCGGATTGCTGTGGATAAATTCGATAGAGAAAAGTTGGCTTCTTTAGCGTTGTCTCTGCTGGAACAGCAAAACCGGATGAAAGTTTAGTAATGTCACCTTCACATATAGATTCAGACGCAATTAAGACTATTTCTATAACAGAGGCTCATCAGGATAATGTGCTCGGGATGGCTGATTGTCATATCGCTGCTTTTCCCGATCGCTTCATGACCCGGATGGGTTTTAACTGGCTTTGTGGACTTTATCGTTTCTTTATCAAACATCCGGGTGGCATTTGTTATGTTGCTGTCAACACTGCGGGAAAAGTGATTGGTTTTGCGGTGGGGGGAGAGCCTGACATTCGGGAGCAATTTCTTCGGTTTGCACTTTTACATTATCCTTACATTATTTTCTGGAAGTTTATTACTGATTCTTTAGTACGTTCTGTGCTTTTCGAAGAATTGTTTAAAAAGCTGCGCTTGGAACGTTCCAAAGTTTCAAGGGAAAATGACAGGGAACAAAGAGCTGGTGACAAATGTGGCAATTTATTGTCAATCTGTGTTCAACCTGACTTCAAGGGCACCGGCGTGGCGGATAGACTTATTGAGTCTTTCCAAAAAGCCTGTGCGGCGAAAGGATATAAGCGACTGATGCTCTCTGTGGTCAGCGAGAATTCTCGCGCTATCGCTTTTTATAAAAAACGTCATTGGTATGAGACCGGCACTTCGGGAGAGAGTAAGAAATTTGCCCTTGATTTATAGGTGTCACTCGTAAAGTTAGGAATAGACCTCGTGCAGGAAATACCTTTTGTAAGCATAATCATGCCGATTCGCAATGAGGCGGATTTCATCGAGCAGGCTGTGCAAAGCATATTAGATAATGACTATTCCGCCGAGAGTATGGAAATCCTGATTGTTGATGGTATGAGCGATGATGGCACAAGGGGAATTATCGAAAAATTGTCCCATGCTGATGCTCGTATAAAATTGCTGGACAATCCCCGTCGAATAGTACCTACTGCAATGAATATCGGGATAAGGGCGGCCAAAGGAGAGGTATTTATTCGTATTGACGGCCATGCCCGTATCCCCAAAGACTTCATTAGAAAATCTATTGAGTGCCTGAAGGAGCATCCGGATGCATGGGTTGTAGGAGGTTATATCGAGACTGTTGCAGATAACTATATTGGCGGGGCGATTGCCGCGGCTATGCGTTCACCAATCGGCGTGGGTAATGCGCGATTTAGAATGGGCGGTTACGAAGGCTGGGTTGATACACTTGCCTTTGGCACGCATCACAAGTGGGTGGTAGATAAAGTCGGTTACTTCGATGAAGAATTAGTACGAAATCAGGATGATGAATTCAATCTTAGAATCATTCTCGCCGGAGGCAAGATTTGGATGTCAAAATCCATAAAGAGCATGTATTTTTCACGGACCTCTTTAGGCAAATTATGGAGGCAGTATTTTCAATATGGTTTCTGGCGGATACGAACTCTTCAAAAGCATAAAAGACCGGCCACGCTCAGGCAGTTGGTGCCGTTGCTTTTTGTACTGTCTATTTTACTACTGGGCATGGCAGGATTCCTTTGTAGATTTTTTTGGTTTTTATTAGAGACCGAGATGATTTTATATATTCTGGGGCTTTTTGTTGGTGCTTCTATTGTCGGATGTCAATCGGGCTGGCGATTTGCACCAATAGCTCCGCTGGTTTTTCTGATATTGCATTTTGCTTATGGTATGGGCTCCTTCTGGGGATTAATAAGATTTATAGTATTTAAAAATTGGGTTACGAAAAAGCCAGAGGAAATCCAGATATCGAGATAACTAATTTGTAATGAATGAGCTTATTCAAAAGTATGAACGCCGGTTCGCCGATTTTTTCGGTGCAAGAAAAGCCTTTGCATTCTGGAAAGGCAGAGTCGCATTGTATGCGATGTTAAAGGCAATTGGAGTCGGGCCTGGAGATGAAATTATCCTGCCGGGCTATACCTGTGTTATGGATGTTAATCCCGTTAAGTACCTCGGTGCAAAGCCGGTCTATGTAGATATCGAGCCGGCAACGTATAATATAGATATCAATCTGTTAAGGGACAAGATTACTCCGCAAACCAAAGTTATTGTCGCCCAGCATACATACGGTTATCCATGTGAGATGAATGCTATTATGGAAATTGCCGAAGAGAACGGCATACGTATTGTCGAAGATTGCTGTCTCGCTCTTGGCTCGAAGTATCAGGGTAAATTGGTAGGGACATTTGGCAAAGCTGCATATTTCTCATCACAATGGAACAAACCATACACAACAGGATTGGGTGGGATGGTGATAACATCTGATCCGGAACTGACGGGCAGAATTAAGTTGCTGTGTGAGGCTCACATGTGCCGACCTTCAAGCGGCGAAGTTTTCATGCTCTGGGCACAGTTAGTCATCTATAGGTTGTTTATCTATCCGAGGACAACCGCACTTGCCCAGAATCTGTTCCGATATCTCACAAAAAAAGGCGCTGTTGTTGGTTCATCGAGGACGAGTGAATTTAAGCCGATCATGGCGGATGATTTTTTCAAGGCCACAAGTCGAGTACAAGCTCGCTCAGGTTTGAGACAGCTTAAAAAAATAAGTGACAATATTCAACATCGTAAAAATTTGGCTCAACTTTATGACCATCTTCTTGAGGAAAAAGGGTGGTCTGTTCGAAAATATGACAGTTCCACCTGCGAGCCGGTTATGGTCAGATATCCGGTCAGAATAGACCATAAAGCCGAAGCACTCAAAAATGCTGCAAAAGCGGGTATCGAACTTGGCAGTTGGTTTGAATCTCCATTGCATCCGATTGAAACGCCTTTGAATGTTTATGACTATGAACTTGGTATATGTCCACAGGCAGAGAAAGCTGCTCGGGAAGTTGTGAATTTACCCCTTCATCCCCGTGTAAATGAAAAAACCGCCCGAAGGACTGTCGAATTCATAACCGGTTATACTCAGATTGAATCCGAGACTTAGTGTAGGAGATTGAAAAAACTTTCATGTTCTGGATTCATTGTTACTGCTTGCGGATTGCCCCACGCAGGCCTTCCATCTTTAAGTAACCTTTCCACCAGACAACCATTCCGGACACTGCAAATACAAGGATGTACACACCTGCAGCATACCATGTTCTTATTTGGCTCATCGCCAGGCCGATAAGGGCATAAATTCCAGCCAACAAATAACTAATAGCGACGGTCTTTTTCAGTGGAATTCCCCTGTCAATCATCTGGTCGTAAATATGGCCGCGGTCGGAAACAAACAACGGTCTATGGTTAAATAGCCTCCTGACCAATGCAACGGCGGTATCGAGTATCGGAAGGCCGAAAACAACAATCGATGCCAGCCACCATCGGGGGACACGCTCTGCAAAAAGAAGCATCAACGCCGCAGCAGTAAAGCCCAGCAGCATACTGCCGGCATCTCCCATAAATATTTTGGCCGGATGCCTGTTAAAAGGCAAAAAACCGCAGACTCCGCCGACCAGCCCAAGGCAAATTACAATCCGCACCGGGTCACCGGTTGTGCTGTAACCCCAGGTTGCCAGATGTATCGATAGTAGTAGCAGGGCGATTGTGATAATTGCTGTCACTCCGGCACAAAGTCCATCCAGTCCGTCGAGTAAATTCAGCGAATTAGTCGCGCCGAGGACAAAGAATATAACAATAACAGCGCCCAGAATCGCTTCAAGACTATCGGTCATCGGCAAATGCAACGGCTCGGCAATGCGATACAAATTCGGCCTGATACCAACAAGCAGCAGGATACAGGCTGCAACAATCTGGCCTATGAATTTATATCTCGGTTTCAAATCAAATATATCGTCGGTCAGGCCGACCAGACAGGCTATTGCGCTGCCTGCCAGGATTCCGATAAGCCAGGTTAGTGACAGTCTGAAATGTTCCTGATCGAGTACGAATTGGCCTTGTCCGGAACCGAGGCAATAAATGCCTGTGAGAATGCCGACGGTCAGGCCGGTTAATATACCGACACCGCCGAGATATGCGACGGTATTTTTGTGGGTCTTGACTAAATTGTCGGGTTTGTCAACGATTCCGAGTTTCAGTGCGATGTTCTTGCATAGTAATGTAGCAACCAATGCCGATATGAATGAAAAGACCAGAACCGGCCAGAATTGCAATATCCAGCTAATGGGTCTTTCAGGGCCTATTAGATTATCAAACATGTTTGTTTTCCGGCAAGTATTATTATGCAGTTGTATGCGATTATATTTTCAACTGTTCTATGTAGGTCTATCGGACGAACGAGTGTAGCGTGTTTAAGAAATTCTTGTCTGGCAAATGCACCGAGACAAGAGTCCTTATAGCCATAATGCCTATAATATCGCCTTTATGGAAGATGTGGAGTGAGGGTGAACAAAGTATTAAGGGGTAACCAGGCTTTGTTTACACCATGGGCAGTAATTCCAGAAATCCGAATCAACGGGCCAGCCGCATTTGCTGCATATTTCGGGAAATGGCCTGACATCCCATCTTTGTTTGACTTTATGATGGCACCAGGGGCAGTAACGCATGAACCTGATGAGTTTGCCATGACAATACGCGCAGCGGGCGTGATAATTAATTTTTAATGATTTCTCGGATTCCTGCGGCACAAATCCGGGGCCGTAGCACCATGGGCAAAATCGCCATTCGGGCCGAACTCCTCTGTGGCAACGCTGACATATATGGCTGAATTGACTTCGTGTATCGAATCGATTTTTTCCACTGCCACACCAGGGACAAACCTGCATCGCTTCGGCTATCGGCTCATCACATTCGATGCATCTGAACAAGATCGGGAAAATCCTTTTGTATTTTTGAATAAACGATTCCCGTCTGACTTTTCGCCAGTCAGCTTTCTTTTTTGAAATTTGCCGGGAAATTTTTGTTTGCAGATTTTTGGGCATAGATTCTGTCATTGCGGCAAGCATTTTTCCCACATTAGTAAAACGATTTTTGGGATCGACAGACAATGCTTTTTTTATGAATTTCACAAAAGCAGTGCTTGTTTTTTCGCGAAGGCGCTCATGACCTTTGTAGGGCCAGTTAAAAGGCCAACGCGGCAAAACTCCGGTGATATATTCATATAGAATTAAACCGACGGCAAAACAGTCGCTTCTATAGGTTGGATAGCCATACGCCTGTTCCGGGGCGACATAGCCGGGGGTACCGAAGTCATCTACTGTTCTGGCTCGACCTTTGAGTTTCAGAGAAATCCCAAAATCACCAATGGCCGCGCGGTTGTTGGCAAAAAGAAATATATTCGAAGGCGTGACGTCACAATGCACTATCCGTTGATTGTGAGCATGGGCCAGGCCTTTAAGAACTTGTGATATTATCAATGAGATTCTCGCAACCGACATTGGTTTTGAGCAGTCTGCCAGTGTGCGGGTAGAAAGCTCTGTGGCTAAAACTGCATGTCCGTTGATGATGTCGGCGTTTTTAATAGACAGGATGTTTTGGTGTCGCAGGTTGGAAACCGCCCTGACCTCTCGAAGTAACGGTCCGTTGTCGCGCTGACCATTGACTCCGACCAGGGGAATCTTTATAGCTACCCATATTCCTTCGATACTGTCCCTTGCCTGCCAGACTTCACATGAGCCTCCTGTATCTATTACTCTTCTGAGTCGATATTTGCCGAGATAAGTCCCCGGTTTCAATTCACGAGTTATCTTATCAGTTTTCGATTGCATTAACTGGTTACTTAAGTCGCTCAATTTACAGTCTCCATTCTTTTGTCGGACGAAAGAAATGTGAAAAAATATAGTATTTATTTGTAAAAAAGTCAAAAACATTATTGACCATTTGGTCGAATATGACTATATGGTCGGTTTAATGAAATTAAAATCTGAAAAAACAGAGAAAACAAGGACTCAGAAAAGGGCTAAAAAGACCAGGAAGAGGCTAAAAAAGGCTGCTCTTGATGTTTTCAGCGAGAAAAGCGTGGATGCTGCAACTGTTGAGGAAATTACAGAAAAAGCGGATGTGGGCAAGGGTACTCTTTATCAGCATTTTACCGACAAGGAGCAAATGGTTGTTACCCTGGTGGAAGAGGCCGTCGCACATTTGACAGAGCGTATGCGGTCGTATGAGCATACCCCGGAAACACTTGACCTGATGCTGGAGCATTTACTTAGTGCTCACTATCGTTTTTTTGTGGATTCCAGGGAAGAATTTCTTTTGCTTTTCCAGGGGAAATTATTGCTGAAACTCGAATCGGATGTTCTCGATGAGCTCGGACAGTCATATTTGCGTTACCTTAAAGAGATTGAACAACTGATAGCTGCGTATTTATCCCCGCAAACGGATCCGGATAAAATCAGACGGTTTGCATGTGCTGTGGCGGGATTTGTATTTGGCTTTTTCTCTTTTGCAATGATTGGCATGGACGCGGATAAAATAGAAACAAGTATCGAACCTTTAAGAGGAGTATTCGTAAAGAGTTTATCTGCATTCCTTGAGTGACGATTTTGGCTCATGGAAGTACATAGATTGTGATAATTAAATAATATTTATAGTTTACTTCCGGAGTTTATATGAAACAAGGGCGAAAAAATGACGGTAAATTGACGCAAAGCGAGATAAAGAAGTTCAAAGCTTTGCTTTTAGAAAAACGGAACGAATTGCTGGGTAATGTTTCCTATATGGAAAAGGATGCTTTGTATGAAGACAGGAGTGATTTATCCAGTATGCCTATCCATATGGCCGATTTGGGAACCGACAGCTATGAGCAGGAATTTACTTTGGAGCTGATGGATAGCGAGAGAAAAATTATTGCGGAGATAGACCAGGCGCTCGACCGGATTGAGGAGGGCACTTACGGAATATGCCAGGTTCACGGTGAGCCTATCCCGAAGCCACGGCTGGAGGCAATTCCATGGGCCAGATGTTGTGTATCCTGTGCAAGTCTTTTGGAAAAAAGATTGCCTCGAAGAGAGGGTAATCTGGATAAATACGCTTTTCCTAATGAAAATGACGGCGGTGAGGATTTGGATTTAGAAAATGTTAAGAAGGTAAGTTAGCTCATAACCAGTCTATGCAAAAGGAATTGGCGGAGATGTATCCGCTGATAAATTGTTTTTCTTAGTTACAAGGAGGTCTTAACATGGCAAAGAAGAAACCGGCTAAAAAGAAAGCAACAAGGAAATCGAGCAAGAAGAAAAGATAGAAACCTGAGCGTTTCATTAAAAAGCCATCAGTTTGCCCTGATGGCTTTTTTTGTGCCTGATTAAAATCTTGGATTGAGGTAATTCAGTGAAACTTAGGATTATCGAGTCATCTTTAGACATCGCAGAACGCAAATCATCCCCGCTTGACAGGAATTTAATTATCGATTAGTTTTGAATTAATGGCACGGTAAATGGTCCTTTTTTTCTGTCGAAAGAAAGAATTAGGTTTTAACAGATAGATACTTATAATGTTTAACATCGATCCTGTAATATTTTTGATTACTATGGCTGTTGTACTACCTTCGCTGATGATACATGAATATGCTCATGCCTGGATGGCTTATAGATTCGGCGACGAGACGGCAAAGAGTATGGTACGGCTTACATTAAATCCCATAGCGCATATCGATTTGTTCGGCACTATTATTCTCCCTCTTATTGTTCCTATCGGATATGCCAAACCAGTGCCGGTTAATTTTACAGTTCTTAACAGAAGGCAAATGCTAATGGTAGCTTTAGCGGGCCCTCTTTCGAATATATTGCTGGTGATAGTTCTGGCTGTAACTTTTCATGCGTTGCCTGTTGACTCTATATCAATCGCTGCATTTTTTTTGCTACTTGGTGTATTGCTGAATCTTGTATTTGCCGTATTCAATCTCATTCCCATACCACCGCTGGACGGCTCAAGGATAGTATTCGCCGGCCTGAAATCTCCAAAGGCTGTCAATGCATACAGGCAATTTTCACGATTCGGGTTGTTTATACTGATAGGTTTTCTGGTATTTGGTGGATTTCGATATACCGTAGAACCCATAGTAAAGCTGTCATTTGATTTGCTTCGACTGCCGTGGCCTTTTTGATAGTTGTATAGGTAGTGCAATTAAATTGACAATGGATACGATAGAAAGGGAGTAATATCAATGTCAAAGCGAAAAAAGTTCAAACATCCTATTAGCTATTACAGAATCTTACCTGCTCGTCGGGGAAATTTGTCCGGCGGAACAATTATCAACATTATAGTTGCGTTGATTTTTTTCGGGCTTATCGCCTTCGGAGTCATGTGGGTTTTCAAATCCGCCGGAGATATGGGTCAGCAGTATGTTCAGGGAATGAGTGACACTAAATTAAAGGCGGTGGACGTCAAGTGTCAAATGAACCTTCGGTCTATTTACCAGAGCCTGCAGGTATATGTTGTCAGCAACGGTAGTTTTCCCGAATCGCAGAAAGAATTGGTAGATTGGTGCGGTAATACGCGACTGTTCCGGTGCCCGGACCCGAATGGGCAGAAGTATATTTATATCCCCGGCCAGAGAGGAAATATGCCGGAACAAAACATCCTGCTTTATGGGCCACAGGCCGTTCATAATGGGCGTAGTAATGTGTTGCGCCTGAACGGGCGGATCGATGCACTTACTCCGGAGGAACTCCAAGCGGCCATAGTGCAAACGCTCAAAAGTTTCAAATAATCGTACAAAGCCGGAGATTGTTTTTGTATCATCAAAAAAATATCGCCATTAGAACACCTGCAACAGCCACAAAAACGGCGGGAGCCGATACCTTTAGTATAATTTTCGTAAGAGATGTTTCGAAATAGCTCGCCGAAAGGGCTAAGCACAAGTGTACAGGCGTAACAAGCAGCCCGACAATCAGGCCGGAGAAGGCGAGAGTTTCAAGTCCCATTTTTGCCTGTTCGCCGGTGCCTATAAACGGGATAAGAAATGGAAATGTAATCGCTACGGTCGGCATAGTCACACCGGTCAAAAGAGAAACAAGCAGGGGTAGGAAGAAAATAACGATGTATTTCGAAACGTTCATTTCGGACAAGAACAGGACCACATCATCAATGGCATGTCCGGCTTCGAGATTGAGCTTAAATAACAGTGCCCCGAGAATCAAAAGGACAAAGTCAGGTTCGAGTCCGGATTTGAATATACCCGGCCAGCGATTTAATGACACCTTGTGCAAAATCAGAAATGCGAGTATTGCAAATAACAATCCGACCGCCGGGGGAAGGTTGAATCCTGCATGGAGTGTCGCTACTAATATTATGGGCCAGAAAGCATGTGCGAAGTTTTTTAAATTGTGGATTAATCGTTCATGATACGGCTTTTCTTTACTCCTTGGTGGTATTCCTATAAGCAGCAGAAAAATTACCCCACCGATTGTGCCTGCTATTGTAATAGCTATATTGTGTGAAATCAGTGTCAACGCCGATATCCCGAACATACCCTGTATCAAAGGAACAGCAGGGAATAACGGCCAAACGGTTTCCCACTGGTGGCGGAAGACGAAATTTATAGCTGCCTGGCGTGACCGCTCGATGCCGATGTGGTCCCCCATCTCCCGCACCATTGGTGCTGATAGCATGATGCCGCCCGGTGTCGGTAAAAGGCCCATCATCATGGGAATTGTCGCTAAGGCAAAGCGTCGGCTCTTGAACAGGCCGTGAAGTGCCGGTACCAGACGCTGTGATACACCTGTCTCCTTAAAGGCTGTTCCGAGCACATTTACGAAGATTACCAAAGCGGTCAATGTGATAAAAAGGTATCCTGTAGTCTGACTTAAAGGTTTGTTTTGCCATTCATAAATATAAGTTTGCCAAAACTGGCCCGGCGTTACCTGAAGAAGTATCGCCAGCGCGACGGCGGACAGCAGCATTGCCCGTCCTAACTTGACTTTCAGATGAAGCAGAACAACCAGCAGAGCAAGTGCCAGAGCCATTGAAATCAGTGCATACATGTTATTATTCTATAACTTTCGTTGAGATTTATTTTAATGTGATAGCGTAATTCTTATAGGATTGTCAATCTACTACGTGTCATTAGTTGCTACAAGAAGTATTTTGAGCTAAAAAATGTAGGGACTGTTCTATTTTTACCTGTGTTTATTCTTTCTTGCTTTGCTTTTTAATCTGCGCAAATATTTAAGATCTTCTATGTCTTTTGTACGAGAAGCAGCTTTTTTCATTGCAATCAAGTCATCAAGCGAAGCGAACCAGACGTATGTATCGCCGAATTTTGCTTTTACTTTATTTTTCCAGATTTTCTCGAATGTAGTTCCTTTAACAATAGGATGAATGTCGGTTTCTATCAGATACTGACGGATCAGTACCTTCTTTGTTAAAAGATCCTTTATCGTTATGTCCATTGTGTTGTATCCGAATTCCTCGAGGGCCTTAAGTGTTTTTCGGGCGTTGTCCTTATCGGGTTTTATAAAGATATCAATGTCTAGAGTTGCTCGCGAATAGCCGTGAACAGGAAAGGCTGTGGCACCGATTATGATGAATTTAACTCGGTTTTCTTTTAATAATTTCAGTAATTTTTCTGTTTGCATTTGGTCTTTTCAGAAGATTTAGCAATTCTTTGGTTTTTGTGAACATCATTTGAAACCGTTGTTTTGTTGTTAAAGAGGTAAGGTAATCTAATTCAAATTCGGTTTCCCTGTCTTCGTCATGCCTATCTAACTTTAAAATTGCCATATTATACTTTTAATCCAGTATCTTATTCGACTTGAATTACTATTATAGATATTTTAACCGATTTAATCGGTAGTTCAAAAAAAAAGCAGCAGATTGTTCATAAAGAAATTTATTATGAATATGTATTAACTCTTAGGTGTCAATCTTTTCATGGGCTCGAATCGGGCAGTTTATATGGATTAAAAGTCATAAATTTTGATGGGAAAAGAATCGGTTTTTGTATTATCTGTTTAGTTGCTCTGCCTCCAAGTTTGCAACTACTACTGCTCCACAGGTATCGCCCCATACGTTTACCGCCGTTCGGAGCATATCCAGCAACCTATCCACGGCAAGAATCATTGCAATACCCTCGACCGGCAGATTAACCGCCTTGAGTACAATCACCATAGTAATAAGGCCTGCCCCCGGAATAGCGGCGGCGCCGATTGACGCAAGTGTTGCCGTAAGCATAATAACTAATTGTTGCCAGAGGCCCAATTCAATCCCGTACACCTGAGCAATAAACATAGCGGCTACCGCCTCGTATAAAGCTGTGCCGTCCATATTTATCGTAGCGCCCAACGGAAGTACAAAGCTTGTTATCTTATTGGATACGCCGGTGTTTTCTTGGAGGCAATCCATTGTAATCGGCAGCGTGGCGGCACTGCTGGCCGTGCTAAAAGCCGTCGCCAACGCACTGAATACATCTTTGAAAAGTTTCACAGGTGAATATTTACCAAGAATCCTTAACAGCATCGGCAGGATTACAACGGCGTGTATAATCAGGCCCAGAGTCACTGTGGTCATGTATAAAAACAGCGGCTTTATGACCGACAGCCCCATCGTCCCGATTGTATAAGCCATCAGGGCGAAAATTCCAAGGGGTGCCAGCCGCATAATCCAGCCGGTTATTTTCATCATGACGGCATTGAAGGCTTCGAACAAAGTTGCCAGCGGTTTGCCCTTTTCTCTAATGCTGCTGATGGCAATACCGAGGAGAATAGAGAAAAATATAATCGACAGCACTTTATCTTTGGCCATGGCATCGAACAGATTTTCCGGAAGGATGTCTGTGATAATCGATACGACCGAAGGCGCTTCTCTGTCTGACAAATCAGTTGTTACCTCCGTTCCTATATCTACACCCACACCGGGATTTATCAGATTGACAAGGATAAGTCCGATGCTCACCGCCAGGGTTGTCGTAGTCATATAATATATGAGTGTTTTTAGGCCGATTCTGCCTAATTTTCTCATGTCACCGAGGCTGACAATACCGGCAACCATTGATGCCAGAATCAATGGGATGATAATAACTTTGAGCAGGCGAATGAAAATATCACCTACGATTTTTATGTGAACAGCTTCTTCCCCCAGCACAACTCCCACCGCAAGCCCAAGGATAATAGCGATGAATATCTGTGTGTGAATCTTCAGTTTCAAGTCCGACTCCACTATTGCAGTTGCTTTTTCATTTCCCGGGCTTTCTGAACAAGCTCCTCTCGGCTGATTTGTTGCTTGGGTGAGAGTTCGAATTTCCATTCGTAGGAATCGACAATTCTCTTTGGATTGACTATCTGGGCGAAGAAGTCGAACGGGAAATGGTCATACCATGGGCCTTTGAGCCTGCGATGGGTATCGAGAGTTTCGAAGCCGGGCTTGCTTATTCTGACACAGTAATCGCCGTACCAATTGAAAGAAACGGTCACTGGAGAGGTGCCAATCTCCTCATCGTTGAGTACAACCATTGCTCCTTTGGGTTTTGTATTGATTGTTAGCTGGCGTTCGACACAGCCACTAAGTAACAGAGAGACCATGAAAACATAAGCTATCAAGGCAAATGTGGCATACTTAGTCATAATAAAGAATCCTTATATTATTTAAGCTCTATTTACCGCTTTATTATAAGGTGTGAGCAAAAAGATAAAAGCCCAAAGATTTTGGTTTATATTTCAATCGGCCGGCACACATCTGCCCCGTGCCCAGTTTCGCAGGCATTCGACACGTTCGGCTAATGTTACAGAAAGTGGCGGTGAGGCCTTAAGAACAGAGAGTATCCTTTCCGTGCTGATGCCTTTTCTTTCGGCAAATGCTTCGTGCAGGGCCGATATAACAGCCTGCTCTATTTCGGAGCCGCTATAACCTTCAGATGCTTCGGCTAATGCCCCCAGGTCGAACTTCCTGGAATCCCGCTTTCGTTTCTTTAAATGGATTGCAAATATTTCCCTTCGCACCGCTCGTTTCGGCAGGTCAACAAAGAATATTTCGTCGAATCGTCCCTTGCGTAGAAGTTCGGGCGGCAGAGCTTCAATATCGTTGGCTGTTGCCACAACGAATACCGGCGCCTGTCGTTCCTGCAACCATGTAAGCAGGGAGCCAAACATTCTTTTGGACAGACCTCCATCGGTACTCTGGCTTGCGGCTGAGGCGAATCCTTTTTCAATCTCGTCAATCCACAAAATCACCGGTGACATCATCTCGCATTGCCGCAGAGCTTGGCGGAGATTTCGCTCGGATTCACCGATAAAGCTGTTATATAGAGCACCCGGGTCCAGCTTTAACAAAGGCTGGTGCCACGCGGTTGCAATTGCCTTGGCACATAGACTTTTACCGGCACCCTGTACACCGAGCATAAGCACGCCCCTTGGAGCCTGAAGACCGAACTGTATCGCTTTTGAGCTGAATGCTTCTTTACGTTGATTGAGCCATTTTTTGAGACGCTTCATGCCCCCAATTTCGCTCAAATCGAGAGGTGTTTCGATGTACTCAAGTAAACCACCTCGTTGAATCATTCTGCGTTTGCCGGCTATAATTGCATTGATATCATTATCGTCAAAACGTTGGTCATTTGTCACAGTATCGATAATAATGCGTTCGGCCTGACGACGGCTCAGACCGCGAAGATTGCGGACAATCGTAGCCAGACCTTCTTGAGTTATG
Source organism: uncultured Pirellulales bacterium (assembly GCA_964508785.1). Lineage (GTDB taxonomy): Bacteria > Planctomycetota > Phycisphaerae > Sedimentisphaerales > Anaerobacaceae > JAFGPS01. The sequence continues at coordinate 46,181 of CAZDVE010000018.1, forward strand.
CCAATTTCTATGGGTTTTTTGCAGTGGATACGCTGCAGGGTTCTGCGAGTGATGTCCTTTAATTCTTTTTCGTCGGGGAAAGAAATCTCGAAGTGTCTTGTATATGATTTGACGACTTCAGGAAGATTGTCGTTACCGTCGATCATTACAAGCGTGCTGCCGTTCTTCTCGAAACAATCAATAAGATCCCGTAATGCTCGCAGCGTGACTCCGGTTTTCAGGTGTTCGGCAAGGTCAAGAGTTACACAAATGGAGCCTTGTTTGGCGCCGGAAAAATGTAAAAGCCCGGCGGCCGGTGTTTCGGTATCGCCAATGAAAAGACTGTCGGCGAGCAGACCGTCCCTGACACCTCCTGCAACAGACCATATCAGCATATCACGTTCGAGGCCGAGTGCAATCTGACGTACGATTTCCAGCGCATACTTCTCTTCATACGTGATGATTGATATACAACAATTATCGCCGTTGATAAGTTGTTCGAATCGCTCAATATCATCCATTGAATGCTGTCTCTCGTGACTATATTATACTGCTTAAACTATAATTTCACCTATTTGATAGACAGAAGGCATATGACTGTAGCCGCTTTTTCAAATTGTTGTTACTGAGATTATATATGAAAACGTGAAAAAATGGAAGTCAAAAATAATCATCTATCGTAATATGCCCCTGGAAAAGAAACAGCGACCGGACAGGCACATATAGAATTTCGCTGTTTAATATCTGCAAAAATGAGAGTTCAAAGTTGTTGACAGTAATGCTTATCAAATGTAAGTTATTCTCGAATTCAAGGTTTTTTTGTTTTTAGTGGTGCCGATATTATGAAAATTTCTCTTGATTGGCTAAGTGATTATATTGAAACCGGGTTTGATGCCGAGAGGATAGCTGAAATTCTAAGTGGTTTGGGCTTTCCCTGTGAGGGGATGGAGCGAGTCGGTGACGATACTGTAATCGATATTGAAGTAACCAGTAACCGCGGTGATTGCCTGGGTTATATCGGCATTACCCGCGAGCTGGCGGTTGCGACCGGAAGGGAGTTAAAAATTCCTGCGGTCCGGTTGGATGAGTCAAACAAAGACATTACAGAGTTAGCTAACGTTGAAATTTTGGATCCGGATTTATGCGGCAGATATACCGCCCGGATAATCGGGGGTGTTAAAGTCGGCCCGTCGCCGGACTGGCTCAAAAAACGGCTCGAAGCTGTTGGACTTCGCAGCGTTAATAACGTAGTCGATGCGACCAACTATGCGATGATGGAAACGGGTCAGCCTCCGCACGCATTTGATTATGCAAAAATAACGCAGGGTAAAATAATCGTCAGAAAAGTCGTTGCAGGTGAGCGTCTAGTCAGTATTGACGGCACGCAATGCGAGCTGGATGCCGATATGCTGATAATTGCAGACCCTCAGGGCCCCGTGGCAATAGCCGGTGTTATGGGTGGGCTGGACACCGAGGTCAGCGATAAGACGACGACTATTTTACTTGAAGATGCATATTTTGACCCTGTTACCGTCCGAACTACCTCGCGAAAGCTCGGCCTTCCATCGGAAGCTGCATTTCGATTTGAGAGAATCGTCGATATGGAAATGGTGGACTGGGCCTCTCAGCGAACAACACAATTAATCATTCAGGTAGCCTCAGGAAAGGCGGCCAAAGGTGTTGTTGATGTCTATCCCAAAAGGCAACCTCCGAAGAAAGTCGAATTAAGGCTTTCGCGTTTGAACAAGTTGCTTGGTATTGAGGTACCACGTGAAAAAGTAGTGAAAATACTTTCAGCCCTATGCTTTGAGCCGAAGATTGAGGACGGTTTAATAACCTGTACGGTACCTTCATGGCGCAGCGATGTGTATCGTGAAATAGATTTAATCGAGGAAGTGGCCCGGGTAAGCGGCTATAGCACCATACCTACTGAGCAGAAAATCAAGATAGAGGTTGTGCCTGTCGGCCAACGGCAAAAGCTGATTGAATCGGTTGGGGCATATCTTAACGGTTGTGGATTTTATGAGACAATCAATGTGAGTTTCATTAACAATTCCGTTGCTGAACTCTTCACGGATACGAACGCCGAGCATTTGGCCGTAAGAGATGAATCGAGAAAAAGCGCGAACCTGCTTCGTCAGTGTCTTATTGGTTCTTTGATGGGTGTATTGAAAACAAACCTTAACGCAAAGAATTCACCATGCAGGATTTTTGAAATAGCCGAGACTTATGTACCGGTAGCTGCACCCAAGCAAACAACCTTTGTATGGTCTGCTGGTAAATTGCAGATAGAAAGAACAAAGCTTGCCTTGGCCTGTGACGGAGATTTGAGAGACCTCAGAGGTGTAATAGAGGGTTTGATTAAGAGCATTTCACATGATGCACAGGTGACTTTGGCCCCCGCAGATTTGAAGTGGGCGCAAACCGGCGCTCAAATTATGGTCAATTCTCAACCAATCGGCATCGCAGGGATTGTCGGTAAGGCTGTGAAAGAGGAATTTGATTTTAAAGACATTTCGCCGTGTGCCGCAGAGATGGATTTCGAACACCTTATGGCCTTTGATAAAGATGAGTTTGAGGTCAAGCCGATTCCGAGATTTCCTTCTATAAAACGGGACCTCTCGATTATTGTGGATGAGGCAATTCGTTGGTCTGATATTATCGATGGAATTGAAAGTAAGGCTTCTGAAGAACTTGAAGATATTAATTTTGTCGGTGTATATCGCGGCAAGGGAATACCAGCCGGCCGAAAAAGTGTCACGCTTTCATTACAGTTCAGAGACGAGCAGGGCACACTAACCCACGAAACTGTTGACGATTTTCAGACTGCTATCGTAGAAGCTCTGGCCAAATCTGTCGGAGCGGTACTACGTGATTCATAATTGTGAAGATTAAGCTTGTAACTGCAGTTAAAATACTGATTCATACCAGTTATCTAATAGGTTACTCCCCGTTCGCAAAACATAATAAAAAAGAAGCAGATTTTAATTAGATTTGCTTTAGAAAACATGGCCTGAAAGCCGAAAAAACCAATAAAGTGGAAGATTTAAAAGAGTATTTATTTGCCCGGAACTTTGGGTATTTTATTGACTTTTGTACACGAATTTGGTATATATAAAAATTGCGGGCTAACCCCTGCGGTGTTCGTATAGGAAGCATGTGTTTGAAAGAACCGATACCCGTACTCAGGGAAATCAGGCCTTGATGGATCGGACAAGCCTACACGATAGGACTTTCGGACATGAGCAACGATTGCCCACTTGGAAGTAATGGGTTCTTCTCGAACGCTTTCTTACGACACTCGCGGAGGAGGGCCACGCAACAGATAAAAAGGCCTGTGTTAACGGGCCTTTTTTTATGTTTTCACATGGGGGATAATAATATCGGACGCTGAAAACCTCACTGTTACCCTGGTTTAGGGTTAAGCCGAAGAATATTTTTGTCGATTAACATACAAAGACTAAATGAAAGACTAACTTTGTGGAGACTACAATATGGCAACTGTGCGCAGCTTCACCGTTGTGCCTGCATTACAATATCCATTGTCTGATCTTGAGACTATCGCCAGGAATATGTATTGGTCCTGGGATCCTGAATTTGTGGAGTTATTCAGGCGTATTGACAGTAATCTTTGGATCGCAAGCGGTCATAATCCTGTCAGACTCCTTGGCAGTATTTCACAGGAAAAATTGGATTCTCTGGCACAGAATCAGGCCTTTTTAAACCAATTAGAGCGTGTAGCCAATAAGCTTGAAATGTATCTGAGTGAACCGTCCTGGTATGACAGGGTCTGCTCGGACACCGACAAACCTGTTGTTGCTTATTTCAGCGCGGAATTCGGTGTTCATGAATCTCTGCCTATATATGCCGGCGGCTTGGGAATTCTTGCGGGTGACCATTTGAAAAGTGCATCCGACCTTGGTATTCCTTTAGTGGGTGTAGGTCTATTGTATCAGAAGGGATATTTCCGCCAATATCTCAATATCGATGGTTGGCAGCAGGAGGTGTATGTCGAGAATGATTTCTACAATATGCCGATAGAGCTTGTTCGCAAAGACAGCGGCCGGCCTTTAACGATTTGTATTGAATACCCCGGCAGGTCTGTTATAGCTAATATATGGAGAGTATCGATCGGAAGAGTTAAATTATTTCTGCTTGATACAAACTTGCCTGATAATACTCCGATAGACAGAATGATAACCAGCAGTCTTTATGGTGGAGACCGTGAACTGAGAATCCGCCAGGAGATTATGTTAGGTATAGGCGGATTAAAAGCACTATCGGCTATGGGTATCAATCCGACAGTCTGTCATATGAATGAAGGGCATGCTGCTTTTATGGCACTGGAGAGAATCCGGGAGCTTAGGAGCGTCAGTAATATTACTTTTGATGAGGCGGTTGAAGCAACAAGAGCGGGTAATGTTTTTACAATCCATACGCCGGTAAAGGCGGGTCTTGATGAATTTCGCACTGAGCTTATGGACAAATATTTCGGTGGATATTTCCCGAAGCTTGGTATTAACAGACGGCGTTTTTTGGCGTTGGGTAGGATGCTTTCAGATGATGACACCGAACCGTTTAAGATGCCGGTTCTGGCATTGCGACTAAGCAGCTATGCGAACGGTGTGAGTAAATTGCATGGGCAGGTTTCACGTGGAATATGGGGCAGCCTTTGGCCTGGAACGCCTCTTAAGGAAGTACCGATTATTTCTATAACAAACGGCATCCACATTAAGAACTGGGTATCAGATGAGCTTGGTTCTCTGTATGAAAGATATCTCGGACCAAACTGGGCTAATGAAGCCATGAATAAAAAGGTTTGGGAATCAATCGACCAGATTCCCGACGAGGAGCTGTGGCAAATACACAAACGATGCAAGGAGCAGTTAATTGTCTTTGTCCGCAATCGACTTAAGGCTCAGATGCAGCGCAGGGGTACTTACCATACTGAATTGAACCACGCCGAAGAGGTTCTTGATCCTGAGGCGCTGACGATTGGTTTTGCCAGAAGATTTGCCGGCTACAAAAGAGGCAATCTATTGCTTAAAAATCCCGACCGGCTTATGAAGCTACTGAACAGCAGCGAAAAGCCGGTACAGATTATATTTGCCGGTAAGTCCCATCCGAAGGATACGGAGGGTAAAGACATTATTCGTCAGATAGTTCATTTTGCAAATCAGAGCAGCATGAGACGGCGAATTATTTTTCTGGAAAACTATGATATTGATATAGCAAGGTTTTTGGTCCGTGGAGTGGATGTCTGGCTAAATAATCCTCGCAGGCCGATGGAGGCCAGTGGCACAAGCGGTATGAAAGCGGCGGTTAATGGTATATTGAATATGAGTACTGCAGACGGCTGGTGGTGTGAAGGTTATACTCCGGAAGGTGGCTGGGTCATCGGCGCGGGCGAAAGTTGTGACGATATCGACTATCAGGATGTAGTGGAGTCACAAGCTATTTACGATATGCTGGAGAACGAAGTTGTTCCACTTTATTATACCCGTTCGGCGGACAACCTCCCGCGGGCCTGGATACGTAGAGTAAAGAATTCAGTCAAGTGGATAGCACCACGGTTCAATACACACAGAATGGTCGCCGAATACACAAGGAGGTTTTATAATCCATCTGCGGCAAAATGGCGCTATTTGACTGAGGATGAATGTTCGAAAGCGAGGGCTTTTTCGAACTGGAAAGACGAAATTAAAAATGCGTGGTCTGAACTTGCCGTCTCGGATGTGATTATGGAATTTCAAAATGGTGACGGTCAAGAGGAGTTAAAACCGAAACAAACTCAACTGAAAGTCGGCTCAAAGTTGTATGTCAGGTCGTTGGTTAAACTCGGCAGGATTAAGCCGGGCGATGTTTCAGTTGAGATTTATCACGGCCGGGTAGATAACTGGGAGAATATAAAGAATGGCTCAGTGGTACGGATGAATTATGAAAAAGCAGCGGAACAGGAGGGCGAACATTGGTTCGTTGGTTCGATGCCTTGCAGTCAGACGGGTCAGCATGGCATGGCGGTGAGAATACTTCCCATGCATCCTGATCTGGTCAATCCTTATGAAATGGGCCTGATTCTTTGGGAAGCAAAGTCATAGCATTTTTTAGACTCTCGTATACATAATTTTTAGGTTTGCTTCTTCAAGTCTGGTTTTAAATTCTTCACTTATCATCAGTCTGCTTTTTTTTGGCTTTACACCTCTGTATTGTTAAGATAAAATTAAAGATCTTATTTTGTTGAAATCATAAAACTTCGAGCTACAGGTTTGACCCATGGAAAAGATAGAGCTTTACGATACTACTCTTCGTGACGGCATGCAGGCCGAAGGCGTCAGTTTTTCACTTGCGGACAAACTCGCCATCGCTCAGTGCCTTGACAAGCTTGGCCTCGATTATATCGAGGGTGGTTATGCCGCATCCAATCCTAAAGAGATGCAGTTTTTTAGTGAGGTCAGGAAGCTTGGATTGAAGAACTCAAAAATTGTCGCATTCGGCAGCACTCGCAGGGCGAGTTCGACCGTTTCAGACGACATTTCTCTAAACTCTATAATTTCCTGCAAAACCCGAACAGCTACTTTGGTCGGCAAATCGTGGGACATGCATGTCAGAGATGTATTAGGTTGTTCACTCGAAGATAATCTTATTATTTGTTCTGAGTCTGTCGGTTATCTAAAGAAAAAAGGTCTGGAGACCCTCTTCGATGCCGAGCATTTTTTCGATGGATATAAAGAAAATCCTGAATACGCGATGAGAGTTTTGATCGCAGCGGCGGAGGCTGGTGCCGATATTCTGGTGCTTTGTGAGACCAACGGCGGTTGCCTGCCCCATGAAGTGTACGATATAACAAAAGCTGTGTGCGAGCAGTTCGGGGCGGTTACCGTTGGAATCCACACACATAATGACACAGACTGTGCATCTGCAAATTCCCTTGCTGCTGTTCGTGCCGGAGCACGGCATGTCCAGGGCACGATTAACGGACTCGGTGAGCGTTGCGGCAACGCAAATTTGTGTGCACTTATTCCGAACCTCGCATTAAAAATGGGTTTTGAAGTCCTTAGCGTTGAAAAAATCGCGACTTTGAGTGAGGTGTCGCGTTATATTTTCGAGATAGGTAATCTGGCTCCTGTGATGAATATGCCTTATGTCGGCGAGAGTGCCTTCGCACACAAGGGCGGCCTGCATGTGGATGCCCTGCGCAAAAGCAAACGAACATACGAGCATATTTCTCCTGGGCTTGTCGGAAACGAAAGGCGTTTCCTTATCTCTGAATTAAGCGGAAGATCGACGGTTTTGAGCAGACTGGAAAAGGCACAGATTGATGAAGACAAAGAATTAGCTGCAAGTATCCTCAACAGAGTGCAGGAGCTTGAGAATCAGGGCTATCAATTTGAAGCCGCCGACGCAAGTTTCGACCTGTTGGTCAAAAAGATTATGGGCTCATATAAACCGTATTTTGACCTGATTAAATATCATGTTACGGTGGAAAAACGCGCATCCGGCCAAATTGTCACCGAGGCAACGGTTAAGCTCAAAGTCGGGGATAAAATCGAACACGTTGTTGGTGAAGGTGACGGTCCTGTCAATGCTTTGGATGCCGCCTTGAGGAAATCACTGGATAATTTCTATCCGAGTCTAAAGAAAGTCCACTTGATTGACTACAAAGTGCGTGTGGTAAATGCAGGGGCCGGAACTGCTGCTCGTGTCCGTGTAATAATTGAGTCCAGGGACAAACATTCCATCTGGGGCACAGTAGGCGTCTCAGAAAACATAATTGAGGCTTCCTGGCAGGCTCTTGTCGATTCTGTGGAATACAAACTGCAGAAAGACGCAAAATAATATTGTACTCTGTATTTGGGGCCCCCAAATTATCTTTTTTTTGCTCTGTGTATATTTGTCATCAAAGGTTTTAATAACCTTTTTGAATGGTCGTATTAAGCTGCAAGGGCAACATGGTCATTTGGGGTGACTTTACTTTCAGGAGTTATGGAATATATAATCGAATATCGTCGATAAATATCCAACCATAACCGCCTGTTGCACCGGTTTTCTCAAAACCGATACTAAGTGTCAGTACATTGTTCAGATTCACGCCGAAATCTGCGAGGTCGATAATCCATCTCTGCCAGTTTGGTTTGGCTATGTCCGCTGTATCACCGTTATATAACACCTTGGAGCCGTTGAGTTTTATGTACATTTGCTCACTAACGGAATTGCCCGGACAGCCTTGGAACCACAGCGATATCGTTTGAGGTCCGGCTGTGGTCCAATCCCGTCCAATTGCCATGTAGTTAGTGTCCGCTATGGCTTCCGAATAATTTGTGCTGCTATTGTCATACGTAATTAACATTGACTGTTTGCCGGTATGGACGATAGCAGGCTCAAGATATATGATTGAGCCGTTGAAAAGAGTGCCCCATCCGTCCATCCACACATCATATATTCTGTTGGGCCAATAGGCGCTGTAGTTTTCAAAGTTGTCCACAATAATATAATTGTCAGTTGAGAAGCTCCAGATATTACCTGGCCACGTTGAATAAGCCTGAGTTTGATTTACTTCATCAATCCGCCAGTAATAAGTGGTACCCCGATTGAGAGATAACGGGCCGTAGCTGGTCTGGTTTATTGTAGTTATAAGGCCGGCACCATCGATAACAGCTTGTCTGTTGGTGCTAAAATACACTTGGTGCTCATCCGCCTCTTTTCCCGCGATCCACTCAAGGGTTATATCATGATCGACATTTGTTGCTCCCGTAGCCGGGTACGGCTCTCTTGCACGCATTGGTATGTGCAGGAAGCGCACCTCGCTCAAACCATACTGATTAGATGTGTCACCGCTCCAGTTGTTATTAGCGGTAATCCTGACGGACTTTGCAATTGTGCCGTCGAGATTAACAATTGTATTGTAGATGTAATCATTCGTACCGGGTGCCTTGGCGAGTTCAGGAGCGCCGGCTCGCTGCATCCAGTTGGTGTTATCGTTTGAATATTCAATGGTAACATTTTTCAATCCGGAGCCGGAATGGATAGAAGCCCCGTTATAATTCCATATCCACATCTTATTCAGTTTATAGTTTTTGTCGAATTCATACTGTATCCATGCCTGCTCTGATTCACTGATATCTGTGAGCCACATATTTGTGGGGTCGTTTGAGTGAGAATCATAAACCAGACCTGAACTATTCACGGTATTTTCCGGTCCTTGGTTTTCTGCGTAACTGGAAGCTGTGGTGGATATCTGCTCAATCGGGTAGGTAACATCAAAAGCAAACAACATCGTGTCACTGGATTCTCTGATGTTGTTGATATACATAGCGGAAGAATTGCCGTCCCACCAATTAGTATTCGGATTTGTAAAAGGAGTGCATTGATTAAATAAAAAGCCGTCAAACAAGTCGGTGTCATCTCCGGAATTTTGGTTGTTTTCAAGGTCACATAATCCGTCTGCCTGTACGAGTGAGACCTGGTAGTGCGATTCCGGCGTCATTTGGTTGCTGTTATTGTGACCCTTTGTGTCTATATGCCAAATAGCAAGTCCTGAGTCCGGAAGATGTGCATCTCGTCCTGACTGTTGACGATAGGAAATTATGAAGGACTCATTGCTCGTTCGGGGGTGAGGATATTTAAAGAATTCATTGATACCGGCTGATATATTGGGTTCGGATTGAGCGGAGCTAAGCGATGTAACAATAGCCCAACCGGCAAGGTCTTTAAGATATGCACAGGGTTCGACGGGATTTGTTTTGAATGATCCGCCGTGACTCATTATGCAGTATTTCCCGATACCACTTGAGTCATACTGATATCCATCCCAATCCATATCATAAAAATCCGGCCAACCACAAAGCAGATGGCCATTCTCATGGCAAAAGGTACCAAGTGTCAATTCACTGCCCATATCTGTGATTTGGTAATTATAAGCACTGACGCCATCTGCAGTAAAATTACTCTGAGTAACGCATTGATGAGGCCAGAGACCTCCACCGGGAATTGCTGAACCGGCGTAAAAACAGTTGATAGCATCGATCCAACCATCGTGATTAGAATCGTATTCACTAAAGTCAAAGCCCTGATTATCCAGCCAGACGAGGGCCTCAATCACAAGGTCTGATGCCCTTATACCCCACACTTCATTGGGATCATCATAATATATCTTGTTTCTCTGAGCTCTATAGTAGGCCGGTGGAACATAGTTTGTGTAAAAAAGATTGTTGTCGGAAACATCGGAGAAATAATCACATACCGAACCGTTATTTCCATATTTATTATAACCTGATTTGTTACAGAAATCGTTCACATCCGAAGGGGCAATACTTTTGGGTTCATCAGGAAAATCGACAAGCAGGCAAATTCCCCTGACATTACCACTGCATGGGTACTGAACTGAAGCGGCCAAGGAAGCAGAAGGAATACCCATTACACGTGCATCAAACCTGCTCCTTAAAGTTTTGATTTGTTTTCGGGCGGCCTGCTTATTTATTCGAATGTGCCGTTTTATTTCCAGGTTGTCAGGTTTTGCTTTGCTGGCTGATATACCCGTAGATACAAGTTCGTTACCGTCGGCGGAAAGCTCAGCGTAACATATTTCTTTACTCTTCGGGTCTCGAACTAAGGTATATCCGTCCAGCGATTCATAAACTTGATAGAACTCGTCTCCCCAGATTCTGACCTCAATCGACGAGCCATCCGGCTGATGAACATCAAAAACTTCTCCAAAGACTGGGGCGGCATGACTCTTATTTGTCAATAACAGGAGAGTTATAGTTAAAAAGAGTATATAAGTCTTTTTCATCGTTCTATTCCTCCAAAAGGGAGACGACTATTTTGTCAGATGTTCACTGTACAAAAATCGTATTAAGAACTCCTATATTTTTTCATATACTCTTAATACTTTCTTAGAATCCCTGAGCATTCAATACTAGTAAAGTTTGAAAACACCGATATATTATTTCATTCCAAAGATTCTTTGAGAGTTGATGATATCTTTGGCGCAAATGGCGGTTAAAGATAACATTTTTTACAGAGACTTTGTAATTTTAAAATAGCTGAACTGCATACTTTGTCTTCTGTTTAATACCTGAGCTGCTGTTGAAGTATGAAAATGCTTGAAAAAGCTCATTTTCAAGGGCATTATCTTTCAATCAGGTCAGATTTTTGTATTTAACATTAAAGCTCCAGTTTTGCCCCATTTAACATTGCAAAGTCCCAAAAGCCTTTCTAAATTCATCCTATTTGTCGTTAAATTTCCGTTTATTAAGAATTTGGGACAGTAAAGAAATGATGCCTGCAAAATCTATATAAAATAGCTCCTTTTTTAGTTTAGAAGTGATATAAGCATTATAAGTTACTTTATAAAAAGGGCTTATATCAAAAATGCAGGCAAACAACATGATTGCCGATATTGTCTATATTATCTATTTTAACTAAAGTTTTTTTCTATAGACCTCCGATAGGGATATAGTCCGTTGGTTAAATTGCCCATATTAACATTTTGGCAATAAAGGTCTTTAAATCGGCAAGTTTGATGAAAGGCCGGAAGCAAGAATAATTTGGAGATAGAATTATGGTAGAGCAAGACGTATTAGCCCGTTATCTGGAACCGCTGTTAAGAGGAGACAGAAAGGCGTGTCGTTCGGTAGTCGAGGAAGTTTTACAGAAAGGAATACCTGCAAATTCGGTTTATATTCATATGGTATGGCCGATTATGGTAGAAATTGAGAAACTATTGCGTGAAGAGAGAATCACACCTGTTCAGGAACACCTTGCAACAAGGGTTAATCGCACTATAGTTGATCAGTTACAGAACAAGCTTCCGCGGAGGCCGGGTAAGGACAAAAAGGTTGTAGTGTGTTGTGCTTCGGATGAATTGCAGGAGCTTGGTGCACAGATGATGACGGATATGTTTGAAAGCGATGGCTGGGATGTGAAGTTCCTCGGTGGTGGACTATCCAACGATGACATACTCGGCTATATAAACGAAAGTTCACCCGATATCCTTTTGATTTATGGCACTGTGCCAAAGCAGGCACCCGATGTGCGGCGGCTGATTGATACTATAAAATCTGTAAATGCATGGCCGGAGATGCGAATAATGGTTTCAGGTGGGCTTTTCAACCGGGCTGAAGGTCTCTGGCAGGAAATGGAAGCCGATTTATATGCAGCGACACCTGTTGAAGCATTACAGGCCGCTTCAGATGATAATCCAATACAACATTGTGAACAAAGGACAATAAATCGCAGGAAGAAAAGGTGGCGGGTTGCAAAAGAAGAAATGCCGGTGCAGGTTTAATAGTGTTCGATGGTTTTTCTGCGATTGTTTTAACAATATGTTTGTAAGAATTAAGAGTTTGTAATCACCGAAGTTGCTAAGGAATAGTCGTTTTTTGGACTAAAATAAGGCAGAAAATGTAGCTTTGTGCCTGTTGAATATATCATGATTTGCCGGATGCTTTCCTTATTTACGCTCAACAGAGCAGATTAAGCAAATCAGGACCCTCTTAATGAGGTTTGCTGTGGTATTGATACTACCGAGATGGTAAAATATATGATAATAGCAAGAAAAATTGAATTTTTTCCGAATTTTAATGAATAAAATTCGGCAAAATTCACAAAAAAATTGTCTTTTAGCACCTTTTTTGCGGACAATACTGCAAAATAAGACAATTAGACCTATAAATATAGTATTTACAAGTAATTATTGACTTTTATTAGCTGATAAAATAGTAAAAAAACCGTTACGTTTTACGCCAATAGTGGCACTTAATATTGGTTTTTGAATAAGTGTGACAACGATAGGGGCCCTGTATGGATCTGCAGTTGCATCAGATCGAATTAGTCAGGGGGGCTCAGCGAGGCGATAAGCAATGCCTCGACGAACTGGCCCAGCAGGTACGAGAACGTTTACGTACGTATGTCTTTCGTCTTACTCAGCAGGAAGACTTAACACAAGAAATTGTTCAGGAGAGCTTGTTAGAAATGTTTAAGGTAATAGGCAAGCTAAGAAAAGCCGACCGATTCTGGCCCTGGCTCTATGGGATAGCCACTAATAAGCTGCGACGTTATTACAGAACCGAGCATACACAGCGAAAAGTGGCAATTTCCAGCGCTCAGAGGAAATCGACGCTAAAAGACAGGCAGGATGGATTTGAGAATCTGGTAGGCGAAGAGTTGAAACAGATTGTTTCAGGGGCGATGAAAAAACTAAGAACGCGGCATAAAGCAGTATTAATCATGCGTTGCTACGACGAGATGCCTTATTCGGAGATTGCCGAAACGATGGGCTGTAGCGAATTTAGTACGCGTATGTTGTTCATGCGTGCGAAAAGGGCGTTACAGAAAGAGCTTTCACGCAACGGCTTTGGCAAAGGTTCTCTTTTGGCTGCTCTGTTATTGTTTGGGAAGTTAACTGCCCCAAGCGAAGCGGCGGCGGCACAAATCTCGGTTACGGCTTCCACGGTTAATGTCGGCCTGTTGGCGGGACTTGTCGGTTTAGCGACCACAAAGACTGCCATAGTATTAACGACTGCCGGCGCATTAACTGTTGGTACGATAGCCGTCAAATCGATTCCTTCGAGTAAGAGCATTGAAGGTCCTCATCCATCAATGGCAATCACCCAGGATATAGGGCTCAGCAGCAGTGAGCAGGAATATAGATACTATTTCCCGCTCGGTCCGACGGAACCGTTAATGCTCAGAGCGAAATCAGGTAATGTCGGCGATGATTCGTATTGGCAGATTCTGCAGAATCCCCGTGGCAATTACTACTACCACGACAATAAAGTCTATATTAATAACCATCGCATGTGGGCTAATGATCTAAGTGTACTAAGGATTCCCACGGATGATTCACAATTAACCGATTTTATCTGCCAGGTAGAAGGTACTACAAGAACGGTTGAGCTTGTAACGGCCAAAGGTAAAGGGCTGCTTGTTATCGCCGCCCGTAGCGAAGGCACAAACGGTAATAAACCATGGGTCATCCGCCATTACAACGTTCTGGATGAGGATTATTTCCAGGCTGACTGGCCGGCTACAGCTAAAGTTATAGATAACCGTGACCAGATGCATAAACGCGGATGGACTTACTTTAGGATTACCGGTCAAATCAACTCAGAAAGTGTAACCGGCTCCGGCAGGATACCATTTGTTTATTTCGCCAGCCTGAAAAACAGTCCATGGCTGAAATTGCAAGTTGGCTCACTTACGATTGTTGATACTTACGAAAGTGCTTATACATATCGTTCACCACAGACCTCGCTTGGGATGTATAAGGGTGGCACTTTCTTCAAGGGGCTCGGAAGACCCTGGATGGGAATGCACACAATTGATACGATACGCCGTGATACCGCCAAACAGGGTATTCTGTTTGAGACCGAGCATACACAAGGCAGCCGGTATGCCAAGGTAAAATTAATTCGTGATGATATAAGAATCGTTTACAATATTGATTTGGAAACGGATGTAATTGATGAAATCACCTTCTCTACCGACCAGGGTAGCAGAGGGAATCTTAAATTCTCATATCTTCAGTCTATTGATGATATTGGTGAAGAGTTCGCAGCTCCGAGAAGACCAAGGCAGCAAGCGTCTTCAAGGGATAGCTCGGATATCTTATGGCTTGTACAACTGTTGGAGGGTTCACTCAATTAAACCAGCGAAGTTGTAAGCACACGAATTATTCCCGGAACAGGGTTCTTTGAATGTGAGAACATCATAGAACACACAAGGGTCAATTAAATGAAACCGCCAGGAACAAGTTTATATTGGATTACTGCCGCTTTTGTAGCGTTTGCAGTAGTGTGCCTGGCTCCCGGTCGCCTCAAGGCCGACTGGACATTTACATACCGATACCAGGACCAATTCGGTTCCGAAGCAGCTCAAACAGACAGCTACGCCCACTCCATTTTCTGGCCGCAGGGCGCATTCCCTCCTTCGGAAGAAGCTTATCTGTATTATTTCGACGGCGACGGCCGGCAGGAGTTGGGCTTTGGAGATTATAATGATGAACCAGCCCTTTTGAGTTATCGCTTCCCAATCGGTTCGCAAAAGCTTATGGGGGCTGTTCATGGGCAGTTGCAACTTGATGTTCGGTTTCCGTACAGCACTGACATCGCATCCGGCTATTTGCAATACCAACTCTCGGCGGATGGTGTTAGTTGGTCAACCCCCGTGCAATTGAACTCAGGAAGCAATAATATCCCGATAGAATCTATCATTGGTACATGTTATGTCAGATTCTGGGGAACAAAAGTCCTGATTGATAATTTGGATGTGCATTTAGAGGCATACCCCGCCTATATCGTAGTACCGCGAGATTTCAGCACCATCCAGGAAGCGATTAATGCTGCAAAAAATGGTGCCATTATAGAGGTTGCTCCGGGTACTTACAGCGGGCAGGGCAACTGGGATATCGATTTTCAGGGCAAGGCGATTACTTTACGCACTGAATCAGGACCGCAGTCAACTATCATCGACTGTTCCACACAGGGACATAGAGGCTTCTATTTCCATCAGGATGAAGGACCAGATTCGGTTTTACGCGGATTTACAATACGAGGGGCTGTTATACCAGGTTCGGATATTCCGGCAGACAATGTAAGCTGGAATTCAAGTCCCGCACACCCGGTCGGCGGCGGAGTCTACTGCGAGTTCAGCAGCCCGAGCATTATTGACTGTATCATAACAGATTGTTCAACGGAGCTGGGTGGGGGGGTCGGCTCTGTTGGGGGGGCACCTGTGATTATCGATTGTGTGATTAAGCAATGCCGTGCCGGAGGTCTGGGGCCGGCCGAATCCGGTGGATTTGGCGCGGGCCTGGCACTGATAAGAGATTCCGACGCCAGAATCATCAATTCTAAAATCAGGGAAAACTCCGGTTACTATAACAGTCGCGGTGCGGGTGTATATTGTTGGCGAAGTTCGGCCTGGTTGGCTAATTGTGATATTTCATATAATGATGCTCAGGGTAATATTGACGGCGGAGGTCTTTACTGCGGTGGTTCCTCTACAGAGGTTGAATTAGAGCGATGTATAATATCACACAATGAGGCGGCAGCCGGCGGCGGCATTTTCGCCGATTCGGTTAACCTGAGCATAACCAACTGCACGATTGCAAATAACGAGCTGTCACCGGTGACAACATCGGTTGGCGGGGGCGTTCATTCGGAAAGCAGCGATGTCGTAATAAGCAGCAGTATTGTGTGGTATAACTACGGCCCGGCTATATGGAGTGATCCGGCTTCGAGTGTGTCGGTTCTTTATTCGAATATTGAAGGTGGTTTTTCCGGACAGGATAATATCAATGAAGACCCGCTATTTGCATCGGCCGGTTCGGGAGACTATCATCTGAGCTCGATACTGGGCCGATATGATCCAAGCTGGGTTCGCTGGGTCGAAGATTCGAGTCACAGCCCTTGTATCGATACCGGCGATCCACAGACCCCGGTTAGTTCGGAGCCGTTTCCGAATAATAAGCGTATTAATATGGGTGCTTATGGCGGTACCAGCCAGGCGAGCAAAAGCAGCGGCCCTCTAATTTTCCACGTAGATGGCTCAAGTGGAAGTGACGACAATTCGGGCCTGAGCAGAGAGCAAGCGTTTAGAACTGTCCAGCGGGCGGTTGATTGGACTATTAATGACGATATCATCATGGTCTGGCCGGGTCTCTATCAGGAAGAGGTGGTCTTCGATAGCAAGAGAATAACCCTCCAGAGCGCAGACGACGCCGCCGTGATTGAAGCCCCGGACAACGGTATCGCGTTTTCTTTCTATGGCGCTGAGAGTTCAAACAGCGTCCTGCGTAATTTTGTCATCACTAACTGCGGCGAAGCCGCCGTTCTTTGCAGCAGTGCATCGCCCGAACTGATTAATTTGACCATAGCTGATAACCAGTTTGGTATTACCGCCTACGAAGGAGCAAGCCCGGTTATTACTAATTGCATTCTATGGAACAATACAAACGGTGACATCTTTAGTGACTTATTCCAGCCGCGTGCTTATTATAGCTGTCTTGGGACATTGGAAGACGGTGACATAGACCGCGGCAACATCAGTGAAGATCCCTTATTCACGAATCCGGCAGGTAATGATTACCACTTGCAGTCACGATACGGCAGATATTCACCGTCAGAGGGCTGGGTAACGGATTCGCAGACAAGTCCGTGTATCAATAAAGGTGACCCCGGCATGCACCGTGGCCGTGAGCCTGACGGAGGCAGAGTCAATATGGGTGCTTATGGCGGGACGCCGTATGCAAGTTTGAGCGGCTCGCCGTTATGGGCTGATACCGAGGACGACAATCAGGAACCTGAAACACAAACTGATCAGACCATCGAACAAGAAGACCAGGAATAAACTGCTAAATAAAACAGAATCTTAAAGATTTCTGTCCACATAAAATATTAAAGGATTGAGCCTGGTTATAGATAATTTCGAGTTGAAACCATTAATTTTAGCCTAAAAAAATGTTTTATTACCGCCGTTTGAAGATAGGATTTTTTATTTTACGCTGTTAAGTACTTGTTTATAAAGGTTTTATCTTTACATGGGGCATAAAGGATAAAAAATTAAGGAAAATCCCGGCAAAATCGGGCATCTGACAACAAATTTGTAACGTATAGGATACATAAGGTTTTTGGCTTTTTAGTCCAATAATAAACTTTTTCTTGGTTGACATGTAACCAAGGGCCGAGTATAATAAGTAAAATTGATTTGAGGCGCTGGGGATGCGCTAAAGGTATCTCCTAAGCTCAGTAGGAGGATAGAGAAATCTGCACCCGGCTTAGAGACATGCAGTTGGGGGATGGAATTAAGAGGGGGTTCACCCTTGTCGAACTCATTGTAGTTATTTCCGTCATATCTCTACTGATGGCTATCATTCTGCCGGCGTTGAGCGGCGCAAAACGTCAGGCCAAAGCGGTAGTGAGCATGAGCAACCAGAGGCAGGTGACAGCCGCCATCAACCTTTTCGCATCGGGCAATAATGAGAGGTACCCCGAATCGGTAGCTACCATAGGATTCGGTAGTAACTGGAACTGGACGGACCCGACAAGGCTGACGGGCAACAGGCGCCGCAGCCCACAGTTGCACCGGGCAATGAGTGAATATCTGCGGGGCTATATCGATGATGCGGGCGTTATGTATTGCCCTAACGCGCCGCGAAAATACGGGTACCTGCAGCAGGCGTGGCAGGCCGGTGACGATTGGAACAATCCCGAGACGTCGTTTCCCGCAGACCCGGTCGGTGGCACTTACTGTTACTATTGGAACTACAGGGGATATCTCGGCAGCCGCGGCATTTTCAGAGGGCCGCGCAGTCCGGCCGACGGTTCAAGATACAGCAGGCTGATAATTAGTGACTATTTCGGATATAATCACTGGCGCAGTCCCGGCTGCTACGGCAGTTGTGAAACGTTCGAGGGAGCGAATATTACTCCGGAGACATATCTGCTTTCCGCTTTCTGGTCACGCAAGGGCGTACCGGGTGACATTCCTGAAATCAAGCTCCTTGCCGGGTACACCGACGGCCACGTCGAGAGCTATTCATCAACGCAAGTTGTGCCTATGGAGGTCTC
Source organism: uncultured Pirellulales bacterium (assembly GCA_964508785.1). GTDB lineage: Bacteria > Planctomycetota > Phycisphaerae > Sedimentisphaerales > Anaerobacaceae > JAFGPS01. Next base: position 64,729 of record CAZDVE010000018.1, read on the forward strand.
TATTACCGCCGACGGCGGTACGCCGTATCCCGAAGATGTCGGCCCAGGCTACTTCTTCCTGCCCCAAAACGCAATACACTAATTCCGCATTTGTGCCATTAGTTCGTCCATTGTAACTCGTCCGTTTTATATTGTCATCCTGAGTGCACCGCAAGGCGTCCCTTAAGGAGAGCGCAGTGGAACCGAAGGATCTGGCTATCGAAAATAAAACACCACTTTTTTTCCCGGTTGAGTACTTTTTTTATTTAACGTGTTTGTGTAACCTTCGTACGTAAAGCGCGTACGCGCTTTACGTATAGACCTTTTACATTGATTCGAAGAATGGTATGGTCGATTATTAATGAATGTGAAATCGAAGATTAATTTTTGGATAGATTCTGTGTTTTTGTTTCATTCCATTACCGCAGACGGCGGCACGCCGTACCCCGAAAATGTCGGATCGGGCTACTTCTTCTCCCTATGGGACGCCTTATGGTGCTCCCACAAAACGCACTACACTAATTTCGCTTCTGTGCCTTTAGTTCGTCGCTCTTCGGTTTGTGCCTTAGGTATAATCCCTCATCCTTCATCTATCTTTTGTTTGTCTGACTTGAAAACCTTCATACGTAAAGCGCGTACGCGCTTTACGTATAGACCTTTTATATTGATTTGAAGAATGTTAGGGTCGATTATTAATGAATGCGGAATCAAAGATTAATTTTTGTGCAGATTCTGTGTTTTTGTTTCAATCATTTTCCGCCGACGACGGCACGCCGTATCCCGAAGATGTCGGCCCAGGTATATTCTTCCCCCTATGGGACGCCTTATGGTGCTCCCGCAAAACGCAATACACTAAGTCACCCGCTACGCGGATAAATCCTATTAAAGCAGGA
>CAZDVE010000018.1:65700-80904 GCA_964508785.1 uncultured Pirellulales bacterium
TAAAGCGCGTACGCGCTTTACGTATAGACCTTTTACATTGATTCGAAGAATGGTAGGGTCGATTATTAATTAATGTAAAATCGAAGATTAATTTTTGGACAGATTTTGTGTTTTTATTTCAATCACTTTCCGCCGACGGCGGCACGCCGTATCCCGAAGACGTCGGTCCGGGCTACTTTTTCCTCCCACAAAACGCCTTGAATTAAACCCTACCACCTGTACGCTAAACCCTATTCCATATATCCTGAACGATAAATAATATAACCTATCTACACCTCTGTCAATTTTCCCTTGATTTTCTTTATTAGTGGTTTTACTTTAGATTTTCCATGGGAAATGCGTTAAACTGAGGTTTTTGGGATAATTCAAACACGGCGGATTTTTTTGTAGAACCAAATAGGTAATTATTAATGGCAAAGACTAAAGCTAACGAAAGGGAATTCCAAGGGAAAGTTATATCGTGGATTTTGAAGCGACTTGGCGAAGGAGGATTGCCATTTCAAAACGCAACGAATGATTCAAGCCTTTATGGATTAGAAACAACAAAATTTCCTGATGTATTAATAACACTTGACTTTGAATGTCTTGCCCCTTTTTGTGGATGGGAATTGAAAACGCCGAAGACCGATGTTCGTGATAGCAAGCTACTTAAGGATGCAATAAAAAAAGCACAGGTTCTTGGGGCTAAATATTTTGTTACATGGAATATGCAAACTGCAATAATATGGCGAACCCCGGAAAAAACAAAAGCGATTGTTAATGAGAATGATAATGTCCGCGAGTTGCCCCTTGCACACCAGATTACTAAAGTTGATGATATAAGAAATCAGACAAAAGCGCAAATACTCGAAAATGCATGTCGTCAACTGCTGTTTGACTTAGCGAGACTACATGAAGATGAAAGAATCAATCTACCTGTTGCTGATACTACGATTTTTGTCGCTATGGTTAGCGCCGCATCGGACAAGATGGCTGAAACTATTCTCACAGATATAAAAAAGGCAAGAGCAGACAGGAAATTTGATAAACGCTTAAATGCATGGGCTAAAAAGCAAGGTGTAAGTAAATATGACCAAGACTATTATCATACACTTGCCCAACAGATGGCATATAAAATTATCGGCAAGTTACTTTTCTATCTTACGTTACGCCGTCATAATCTTAATCTGCCAAAACTTGATCTTCGGGCTGATAATTATCGCAACACAATAAAGAATATGCGAAGCCTATTTCAACTTGCTCTTGAAGTAGATTATCAGGCAATCTTCGAAACAGACATAACGGATGAAATAAAACTTTCTGAAAATACTGCAAACTACATTGTCGAGCTTACAAATAATTTAACTCACTGGAGTTTTGAGTTGATGCCTTTGGACGTAATCGGAAATGTTTTTGAAAAGCTAGTTCCCGAAGATGCCCGACACAGCTTAGGCCAGTATTTTACTCCCGAAAACCTCGTTGACCTTATAACTGCCTTTTGCGTTAAGAACGAAAACGATTTTGTTATGGACCCCACTTGCGGCACAGGTACATTTCTCATTCGTGCTTATAACAGATTGAGAACTTTGGGCATAAAAAGACGCCCACATCATAAATTACTTGGCCAAATATGGGGCTTTGATATCGCAGGTTTTCCGGCGGAGCTTGCTACTATAAATCTTTTCAGGCAAAATTTGATTGACTACTTGAATTTTCCTCGTGTTTTAACAAGAGACTTTTTCGACGTTCAGCCTGGCGATACTTTTGAATTTCCGCCGCCTAAGAAAACTATCAAAACAGGTGATAGAATTTCGGTTCAGATTCCTAAGTTCGACGTACTTGTAGGAAATTTTCCTTTCATCCGTCAGGAACTTATAGAAAAGGAAGAAAAAGGATATAAGAAAAAGCTTGAGAAGGTGTTATTTGATAACTGGGGGACAAAGTACCCTGACCTTTTTAGAGATATTAATAACAATAAAAATCATAAACTTCGTCTATCAGGACAAGCTGATATATATGCTTATCTTTACTTTCATTCTGCCGCCCACCTTAAACCTAATGGAAGGATGGGTTTTATAACAAGCAACTCATGGCTAGATGTCGCCTATGGTTATGAACTTCAAAAATTCTTTTTATCGAAATTCAAACTGATTGGGATCTTTGAGAGCCGTTGCGAACCATGGTTTGAACAGTCAGCGGTAAATACAGTTTTTACCATTCTTGAAAGATGCGATGACAAAAAGGAAAGGAACACAAACGATGTAAGATTTGTTAAAGTCAAAAAACCTTTGGCTGAAATGTTCCCGCACGATGCCGTCATTGATGCTCAGAGTCGCTGGCTTTCGATAGAACGTTTTGTTGATGAAATTGAAGATCTTAAATGTAGTTCCTATTCCAAAAAAGCAAAGAATTTCAAAGAATTCCAATCTATAAACGAAAAGAATGTCAAGCAACCTAAAATTATATCTTACGAGGATGAAAATGTCCGCGTAAGACTTATCTCACAAGAAGATCTTGCTTCGCAATTACTTGATACAGGCCATACTGTAAAGTGGGGTCAGTACCTTAGAGCGCCGGATATATATTTTAAGATTCTGGATGAGTGCGCGGACAAACTTGTGCCGCTAAGTGAAATTGCAAATATTCGTAGAGGGATAACGACCGGCATAAACGATTTTTTCTACCTCACAAAGGAACAGGCTAAACACCGGTGTATCGAAAAAGAGTTCTTAAAACCGGTAGTTACATCGACGCGTGAGATACCAGGAGTCTTTGTCGAAGATGAAAATTTGCCTTGGAGAGTATTTTTATGTCATAAGGAGAAAAAACAGCTATATGGCACAGGTGCGGCTAAATATATCAAATGGGGCCAGAATGAAACAACTAGTAACGGAACCAAATGGCCCGAAGTACCCTCGGTGCAAGGGAGGAAAAACTGGTATTCATTACCTGAGAATAGTAAAGCAGATTTCCTTTTACTCAGGTTTCGTGACAGAAGACATTATACGCCGATAAATAAAGCAAAAGCGGTAATTGGTGATGTTGTTTTTGTTGGAGACTTTTATAAGAGAACATATAAAAATTTTGGTTTTGCTTTTTTGAATTCAGCTCTTACTGCGTTATTCTCAGAGGTTTTTGGACGCACCAATTTAGGAGATGGTTTGCTTACAACTTATGGCCCAGAATTAGACTCATTTCTGATTCCTGATATTTTTGAAAAACCTATAGATAATAAAATTACAAAAGTTCTTGAAGCTTTTAACAAACTTGGAAAACGCAACGTTTTATCCTTCCATCAGGAAGTTAAACAATCCGACCGTAAAAAATTCGAAAAAGCCATTTTTAGCGTTTTGGGGCTTGGAGAAGGAGAAGTTAAAGATGTGTTTAAGGCAGTTAATGAACTGATAGAAGAACGACATATTATTCCTAAACTTCGTAAGGTCAAAAAGAAAAAAAGAGTTACACAGGATTGGGCCAAGCTTCGTGAGCAAGTAATAGAGGAAGTGCTACCTAACGGAGTGAAGAAATTTCCCGATGCTTATATTACCGGATTTAGTCGAATGGCCTGTGATGAAGTTTCCGTTCCGGCAACAACAGTCAAACTCGGCGAGAATTTCTTCGGCAGTCAACAACTATGCGATGCCGATGGAAATCATATTATGGACCAGCCCAATGAGGCTATAGCGAAGTTTATAGTCTATGCAAAAAAGCCCGACGAACATATTGTACGTGTTCCTCATAAAATGATGGTCGTCAAAAAAGCAGTTCAGGATTACGAGCTCGATGTGAAAGAAATAAAAGACAAACTCTATACTGCCTTTATGGAAAAATCCGGTGACCATAACGCATCAAAGAACCTTGCAGAACAAGTCTGTGAGGAATTTGGTTTACCTGATATAAGATAAGAATTAGCGTCATTTTCAGTTACAGAGATTAATGATTGCAAAAAAGAATCTTAATTAAATACTAAAAGCTGCTTGCCAAAAATTGATTCACCTCATGAGATAAATTTTCATCTACCTTGAGCATGGACAAGTCCATAACGGGGTAAAAAAGCGCCAAAAAATGACAAAATGCGCCAAAAAGCGCCAAAAAATGACAATTTTTCATATATTTTGTGGATTCCGCATCAAGTGCGGAATGACAAGTCACGAACCACGAATCACGAGTTGGAAATTAAGAATAATTTCCTAAAAAATCGGGGATTTTACTTGCAATACGGCTGGTTGTTTGTAAAATATGCAACGAACCAAGGATGGTTCGTAGAATACAGAACACAGAATACTGAAAACAGCATGAATTGGGGGAAAAATGAGTTTTGAGTGCTGAGTTCTTAGTTTTAAGTCTTTGCGAGATACGCTTCACGCTTCACGAGCGACTAAAATATTCGACAAGTGTCGAAAGTATTCGACAAATCGGGGTATTTTTTTCAAAACGAAGCCAATTGTCTCGTATTTCGTGATGCGTGAAGCGTGATGCGTAGAAGGATGTAAGTTCTTTGAAATAAACGTATTATGAGAAGTTGCCAGTATTCGGATGAACCAATCCGGCGTCGCATAAAGCTATGCCGGGGCAGGAAACGAAGCCAAACGAACCCAATTTTTTCGTACTGCGTTCTGCGTGCGGCGTACTGCGTGAAAGAGTATAAGCTCTTTGAAATAAACAGATTACGGCAAAAGTCGTCGTTGTCTTTGATACCTGTGGCACAAGCTATGGGACAAGAAACGAAGCCAAACTAACCCAATCCGTGGCACGGCCATCTTGGCCGTGTTTGCATGGGCTGGAAGCCCATGCCACATTCGCTCTCCCTTGCGTGCTGAGTGCACCGTAAGGTGTCCTACCGTTAGGCATCCCTTGCGGGACCAAGAGATTGCGTGAAAGAGTATAAGCTCTTTGAAATAAACATATTATGGCAAACACCGGCATTTTGCGAAGTAAAAAAAAGTTCCCGATGGGGATAAATCTGTTATTATGGATGTTTCCTTAATCCACAGATAACGATTTAGCTCCCATCGGGAAGCGTGACAACGATAGGCACTTTCTTTTATCGTTGCCGGAAACTAATACGGACGACCTATTGACAATTAGCAAGCCATTGATTTACAAAGGTTGTCAAATCGTTAATGTTTATTACACCATCGCCATTTAAATCTTCGCAGATACCACAGGTTGTTTCCGGGATGAAATGATAATCTTCCGTTTCGCCAAAGTCGTATCCTTCTTGTGGTCCGGAACCACCTGCGGAGCTGCCACCTTTCCAGGGCTGTTCTGAAAGCGTTATTCTCATCCAGATATTTTTAGCGCCGGTTTTTGGGTGCCAGGCGAGAAACGCCGGTGTTGTAAGCTGATGCAATCCGGCCGGCAGATTGAAAAGAAACTGATTTTGTACCGCCCACTCGGAAACGATACCCCTTGTACAACTGAGACTCGGATTTGTGGTGCTGTCGTCATTCCAGTCACCGTCACGGTTCCAGTCATACCAGACATTGACATACAAATCAGTGCCGGGAGTTACGACGTTAACTTTATAATCGAAGGTGGTCCATTTGCAGTTAGGCATATTAATCGGGAAAATAACGCCGTCATCAGCCTGGTCCTGGTTGGATTGGTGAGTCAGGGGAGAAATATTATTGATACCATCCTGATCCCAGCCGGTGTCGGCTTCAGTCTCGCCGGAGACACTATTACCCAAAAATGCCAGGCCTGATGGGTTCAAATGAATCGGGCCGTAAGGGGCACTACTGCCGAATACGGTGGGGAAATTGGCAAGCGCTGATTTAGGATATGTATACATCGGCGTTGAGAAGCTGTTGGTACTATCGGGGGCGTCGCCGAGGTCAAATTGATCTCCAACTTCTCCTTCGCAGCTTATGTTGAGTATGCCCTGCCCGCTTAGATGATCGAAGCCTCCCACTTCAATCAGATACTGACTTCCTGATTCCACGTTGAATGTTAGCTCAGATTGATGGCCACAGGCATCGTCGTTGCATCCTATTACTCTGCTTTGCGTTGGATTGCAAGCAGTGCCACTATATACAGCCAGTACCGTGTCAAAGTTGCTGCCGCATGTGCTGACGGTGGCCTGTCCGGAGCATGGAGCGGTATAAATGTACCAGATATTTGGGCCGTGTCCACAACGACCGGGGCCGTCAAATGTTGCTTCTGTTGTGTCGAATGGCAGATTTGTTACGTTACCTATCTGATGAGCATTCTGGCAATTGTCGTTATACAGTTGTTCTTCCCAGTAGAAATTCAGCACTCCCTGGCCTGAATGAGCACCATATCCACCAATTTCAATCAGGTAATTGTTTCCTGCGATTACGGGGATAGTGACCTCCGACTGCCAGTCGCAGGCATCGTCATTACAAGCGATTAACCGGCCGATTGATGGGTAGCAGGTAGCTCCGCTGTAGACGGCAAGCTTGGTATCATATTCACTACCGCACAGGCTGATGGTAACGTCACCGGTATGTGTGGCAGTGTAAAGGTACCAGATGTTGGGGCCTGTCATGCAATGCCCAAGTCCATCGAAGCTCGCACCTGTTGTATCGAATTCCAGGTTAACAACTTCTTCTATATGAGTTGCATAGAAACAGCTGTTATTCTGAGGTGTGACTCCCAAGGTATATCCTGTACAAAGCATAACCCCCAGAATACATGCAAAGACCCATTTTAATTTACGACCGTTCATAGTTTAATCCTCCAAAAAAAGTCAGGCTAAAAGGTTCTTGTTTTTGTCTATCACTGAAATTTCCTAAGTAATCAGAATATTATCGAATTCCCGTCCATTAGAGTTGGCCGGATAATTTTCATATTGCTGGAATTTGATACTCTTGAGGCTGCTGGAGCCAAGAAAATATAGAAGTACCGATTCCCATTATTGCTTAATATTTTAGACAAGTAAGACACTGTATCGGTTCCCATATTCATTTGGCCCTTTTGATTGTATGGAATAAAATCACCCTTTTTGTGAATATAACTATATAAGAGTGCCACCTTAGGTCTGATGTATAACGCTTTTTTTTGGTATTTTCTATATGGGTATTTTTTGATTTGCTTTTGTTACAGAACTCAGGCAAAAAGGTGTTTTAGCTATTGCTTGCCGATAATATCTGTCCTGATTGCGGGATATATCAAAACAAATAAATGCCTGTTTTCTGATAAAGGAAAGAATTTTTTAACTTCAACTTGTATATCTTAATATTGGTGGTCTGTAAATGGAGAGAGGCGATTAAGCAAGGTGGTTTGTAGGGAGATTTTTCTGATATTTATTTTGTGGAAAATAAAAAATTTTTTCTTCTAAGGATGTTTTATCAATTTATTCGCTTGAAATTAGCATGATAATCTCTGTTGTCTCTCAGAGATGATTATAGGACAAAAAATATCTGGTTTTTATCAACCATAATTATCATGAGTTTACGATATTAAAACAGATTGAAAAAGCTTGTTTAAGAGACGGTTTGTGAAGCGAAATAGGAATTACGTGGGATTTGTTTTGGAAAATCTTACCTTGATGTATATGTAAGACTGACATGGGAGCGATTTTCGTGTATCCTGTATTACATTAGCTTATATAATTGTTACAATTAAGAAGTATTACCAATATACGATACAAGTAAATGGCACGGAAATTCAAACTCCAATCCAGAACCGCAGCAGATAAGATAGATTTCGCAGCAGATCTCAACAAGGAACAACTGGCCGTGGCTACGGCGGGTAATGGACCGATTTTGGTAATCGCCGGTGCCGGAAGCGGTAAAACCAGGGCTCTGACATACCGATTGGCTTGGCTCGTTCACAATGGAGTGGACCCCGGGCGAATAATGCTTGTCACGTTCACCAATCGTGCCGCTCGTGAAATGCTCAGTCGCGTTGAGGTTTTGGTCAGACAGAAGACAAAAGATATATGGGGCGGCACTTTTCATCATATTTCCAACAGAATTCTTCGTCGGCACGGAAGCAAGTTAGGGATATCGTCTGATTTTACTATCCTGGACAGAGAAGATTCCAGGGACCTTATCGCATTCTGTGTTCAGCAGGCCGGTGTTGATATTCGTAAAAGAAGATTTCCACAAAAGTCGGTTTTAGCTGCGATTTCGAGTTTTGTACAAAACACCCTTGAGCCTTTGGAGACTATAGTTTCCAAGCGTTACCCGATGTTTATTCAAGAGGCCGGAGAAATAGAAAAAGTATTAGTTCTTTATGCAACCAGAAAGCAGGAAAGGCAACTGCTGGACTTTGATGATTTGCTCAGCTTTTGGCTAAGACTTATGTCGGATTACGATGATGTTCGTAACGCACTTGCGAATCAGTTTCTATATATTCTTGTAGATGAATATCAGGACACAAATATGGTCCAGGGTGCAATCGTTGATGTACTTGCCTCAAAGCATCGTAATATTACGGTCGTAGGCGATGACTCACAATCCATTTACAGTTTTCGCGGAGCAAGTTTTCAGAACATTATTACTTTCAAGGAAAGATATCCTGATGTTAAAGAATATCGGCTTGAGACGAATTATCGTTCCGTACCGGAAGTACTTACACTCGCCAATGCCAGTATAGAACACAACAGCCGCCGACTTCCTAAAACTCTGCGGGCGAAAAGACCATCCGGATTAAAGCCTGCCGTCGTGCCTGCCCAGGACCATTACGTCCAGTCTCGTTTCATCGCAGAGTATGTGCTTCATCTTCTCGACCAGGGGCGAGGTCTTAATGATATAGCTGTTTTGTATCGCAGCCACTGGCATTCGCTTGAAATTCAGCTTGAGTTTCAGCGGCGTAATATACCATTCCAGGTTCGTGGAGGTTTGCGCTTCTTTGAGCAGGCCCACATGAAAGATGTTTTATGTTATATGCGAATAATTCAGAATCCGCATGATGAGCTTGCCTGGCTAAGGCTTCTCAAGATGCTGCCGAGAGTCGGCAATGCTTTATCGCACAGGATTTGGCAATGTATTAGCCGGGCTGATGATACATTGAGACTCGCCGGCGATTCAAAAACGGCTGCTTTGCTTCCTGCCGGTGCGAGACCTTTTTATATTGATTTTACGGGACTTGTTAAGAAATTGAAAAAGACAAATTCGCCCGCAGAGATTATCGATGAAGTTCTGGAACATTCCTACGATGACTATCTCGTCTCACATTATGATGGAGCCGAGCTTCGCAGGCAGGATATCCGGGCTCTGGCGAACTTCGCCGCCCAGTATAATACGGTTGAGGCTTTTCTGGCTGATGTTGCTCTGGCGGGAGAATTTTCCGGTGAAACTGTGGTGACAGGGCCAGCCGAGCAGGATTTTGTTATCCTCAGCACGGTTCATCAGGCCAAAGGTCTCGAATGGCCCATTGTTTTTATTCCCTGGCTGGCAGATGGAAGGTTTCCAACGGATATGGCAATCAATACACAGGAGGATTTGGAGGAAGAAAGACGGGTTTTCCATGTGGCGGTGACACGGGCTAAAGACGAGTTATATCTGGTTGTTCCACTTCTTTACCGCAATAGGTCCAGGAGTTTAGTCGTTATGAAGCCGAGCCGGTTTTTGACGGAACTCGGAAAGGATTTGACCGAACAGATGGAACTCGAAGAAGGCCTGCCACATTTGATAGCCGGCCAGCAGGAGGACACGTTATCCGAGCCTGAACAGACCTGACGAGCCCGTGTTTCATCCGGCCCTTAGATTTATCTTGCAGTAGGAACATTTCTTTTTGTAGTATTTTTAATGTAAAACTAACATAAAAATATGCCAAATACAGTGGTAAAGATTGAATTTCTGCGGTCAATGTTGTATTATATAATAAGTAGGGCTGATTGACCTGATCGATCAGAGATTAGTAAAAAAATGTCGTTAAGTGCAGAGGTGTGGGTGCTGCCGAAAACAGCCATCATTCATGTAATATTCCTGGTGTAATAATGAAAAAGCTAGTTCTAAATAAGATTTTTATTCTGTTTTTCCTGCCGATGGTTTTGGTTTGCATGCAAGAACATGTATGGGCCGAGACAGAAGATGTTCCTGAAGACCTGCTACAACAGCCCAGACAAATGGAGAATCTCGGCCGTGGAGTTGTTGCAGTAAATATGGACGGTATAAGAGGTGACAAGATATTTGTTGGTTGGCGAATGCTGGGGACCGACCCGAACGATATTGCTTTCAATCTTTATCGTTTGAGAGCTGAAGAAGAGCCTGTCAAACTTAATGACCAGCCCATTACTCAAAACACGAATTACATTGACAGGGCTGTTGACCTGAGCCGGCCGAACTCGTATTTTGTCAAGCCTGTGGTAGATGGAAATGAACTGGAGGCCAGCAAAGCGTTTACTCTGCCGGCAAATGCACCTGTGAGACAATACATCTCAATTGATCTTCAAACTCCGCCCGGATATACACCCAATGATGCCTCTGTCGGAGACCTTGACGGCGACCGAGAGTATGAAATAGTTCTGCATCAGACAGGTATGAGTAGCGATAACGCCTATGACGGATTCACGGATGAGCCGATACTTCAGGCCTACAAGCTGGATGGCACTTTCCTGTGGGAAATTAATCTGGGAATAAACATCAGGGAAGGTGCTCACTATACTCAATTTATGGTTTATGACTTAGATGGTGACGGCAGGGCGGAGGTTGCCTGTAAGACAGCCGATGGAACGGTGGACGGAGTTGGTCATACAATCGGCGATCCAGAAGCGGATTATCGAAACTCCAGCGGACGCATTCTTGACGGACCGGAGTTTCTGACAATCTTTGATGGCTTGACCGGTGCCGAACTTGTCACGACCGATTATATTCCTCAAAGAGGCAGCGTTACGGACTGGGGTGATAATTACGGCAACAGGTGTGACCGGTTTCTGGCTTGTATTGCATATTTTGATGGCGAAAGGCCGAGCCTGGTTATGTGCCGCGGTTACTACCACGGCCGAAGCGGTTACCCAGGTCGAACAGTGCTGGCTGCATGGGATTTCAGAGATGGTTCACTTACACATCGATGGACTTTTACTGCTGTACAGGGTGGTATAAATGATGAATATACCGGACAAGGTAATCATAGTGTAGCTGTAGGTGACGTTGATGGCGATGGTAAGGACGAAATTATTTATGGTGCCTGTGCGATTGATGACGACGGCACAAGGCTCTATTCGACGGAACTGGGACATGGTGACGCCTTGCATCTATCCGATATTGATCCGAACAGGCCCGGTCTTGAGGTATTTGATATTCACGAAAGTCCCGATCACGAGTATGGTGTAGAACTTCATGATGCCGGAACCGGAGAGATTATATGGGGAGCCGGGCCATATGTAGATGTTGGCAGAGGAGTGGCTATGGATATCGATCCCCGTTATCTGGGGTATGAGTGCTGGGCCAGTGGGGGAGCGACCTTCGCCAATGTAATTTTCAGTTGTAAGGGTGAAGCAATTGCTAATGCCAAACCGAGTTCTACTAATTTTGGGGTGTGGTGGGATGATGATTTGCTTCGCGAGTTGCTGGATAGTAATCGAATTTCCAAGTGGGATTGGATAAATAATCGGGATAGTGTAATTTTGACGGCAGAGGATTGTTCATCGAACAATGGATCAAAATCGACACCGGCTTTGTGTGCCGATATTTTAGGTGACTGGAGAGAGGAAGTCATTTGGCGGACACGTGACAATCAACAGTTGCGCATTTTTACTACAACCATACCAACAGACTATCGTTTATATACATTGATGCACGACCCGGTTTACAGGCTAAGTGTGGCCTGGCAGAATGTCGCATATAATCAGCCGACGCAACCTGGATTTTACCTGGGTGCTGATATGCAGCAGCCGCCCCGGCCGAATATCATATTAGTTGACAATCAGCCGATATGTCCATAGGTCTTGTTACCTGATTTTGCTGGTAAAAGATGGATATGTCTCAATATGGATGATTTCGAGTCAGGCTAAGACAATCCACTTGTGGAAAAGGGGGGCAATCTGGTATATATGACATGAATAATTCTATGGATTGAAAACACCATACGGTTATTACCGCATAGGTGGTTTTAGATGAAGATATGTCATGGATGATTCATATATTTCCAGTCCGATAGGAATCTTGACTGTTCTTTGCGGCGTAGGAGCTTTTTTCTTTTTTCTCGAAGGACGTACTAAGTGGAGGCTCTTTAATTATTTTCCACCTCTGGTTTTTATATATGCAATCCCTGCGGTGATGTCAAACACCGGAATATTGGCTCAGACTTCACCAGTTTACGGCTGGTTAAGCTCAACAGTGTTACCGATGTTCCTTATCATCATGCTCTTAAAAGTAGATGTCGCATCTACAATCAGAATAATAGGCAAAGGGATTATCGTTCTGCTCTTTGGTACCACCGGTGTAATTCTCGGCGCGCCCGTTGCATTTTTGCTTGTAAGGAACAAACTGCCGGAAGATATATGGAAGGCTTTCGGCACACTGGCCGGTAGCTGGATCGGGGGCACAGGAAATATGGCTGCCGTGAGCGAAGGAATCGGTGCGAGCGGACAGGAATTCGGTCTTGCCGTACTCGGTGACAATCTTGTTTATATTGTCTGGCTGCCTATCCTTTTAGGCTCTAAAAACTTTGCAAAATTTTTTAATCGTCTTACGAAGGTGGATGCCAAAAGAATTCGAATGCTTGAGTCGGCCTATACAGAAATTCAAAACAAGCAGGGTATTGTGAAGATGCGGCATTTTCTTTACCTTCTTTTTTTAGGATTTATATGCACATGGGTTGCTGAGTTTATTTCAAGTACACTTCCTGAGTATCAACCGGTCCTGACCGCCGCATCCTGGAAAATACTTTTAATCACAACAATGGGAATCATTCTTTCAATGACACCGGCAAGGCATATTCCGGCAAGTCACGAACTTGCGATGGCTCTTGTTTATATCTTCGTTGCTAACATGGGGGCCAGGGCCGATATCTCCGGTCTTACAGCTTCGGCTGGATGGTTCATTCTGGCCTGTTATATATGGATAGCTTTTCACGGAGCTTTTTGTTTGCTTGGGGCATATCTGTTAAAAGTGGATATACATTCCACTGCAATCGCAAGTGCGGCAAATATCGGTGGGGCGGCAAGTGCACCCGTGGTCGCGGCCCATCATAATGAAAAACTTGTGCCGGCAAGCATTCTTATGGCTTTGACGGGTTATGCAATTGGAAACTATGGAGCATTGCTTGCCGCCTGGTTGTGTCATTTATTGAGCGGCTAAAGAATAACTTCACCAGTATCGGATTTACGGAACTGTATATTTTTGTCTGTCTTGACGCTCCGCTCTGGTCCGTTCCTGTCTTTCTCTTTCTGCTCTTTGTTCTGAAATCACTCTTTCCTGTTGCCTTATAATCTCGTCTTTTTCTCGCAACTGGTTCTTTAGTTGTTCATTCCGGGCTTTAAGTTCGTGTATCTCTCTTTCCATTCGCTCCATATTGTCCCTGAGTCCGCCGACCGTCACCTCTATTCGCTCAAGATGCCTCATGAAGGTCTCTCTTACCCGGCCTATGATGTTGTGAATATTATCCCATCGCCTTTGCAATCCCGGCCTTAACGATTCGGGTTCTATCAACTGTTCCGGTAAGGGAAGTATCCCGTCTCTTTCGATTTGTTCAATTCCGAGCCCCATTCTTTCGCGAATTTCTTCAGCTTCACGTGTTATTTGCCTAAGACGGTCAAGGCACTCGTCAATTTCACGAAGTCGTCTTTGTTTGATTTCTCTTGCGTGCATTTCAAGTTGCTCGGCCAATCTCATGGCTTTTTCACGGACCTGTCCGGCTTTTTCGTGGAGTTCTTTTGCTTCTTCGGGACGGCCTTGTTTTTCTGCGTTCATGGCGGCTTCCCTCAGTATCGCTGATCTGGAGTGCATCATTTCCATCTGTTCTGCCAGTTCCAGGCGTTCGAGTTCCGGTTTTGGGACATGCTCACGCTCCTCGCCCATGACTGTACGTTCAACTCCAGGTGCGCCATTGAGTATGAATACTATAGACATTATAAGCAAAAATATTCTGCTAACTTTCTTCATGATTTTTCTCCTTTTAAGTATAATCGATTTATTACCTGCTATTTCCAAGTTTATTTTAATTGATTAACAAATAAAACCAATAAAGTCAATAAGCGACCAAGGAAAATCGGTTTCTTATATAATGTCACCATTTGTTATGCAGGAAATACGCAAATTATTTTTTTATCTTCGACGCCCGGCGAAGATTCTTTATAAATCCTGATGGAACCGGCAAGCCCATATTTTGAATTGTATGGACATCTTCCCATGCTTTCTCATATTGTCCTGTTGCGAAAAAGACCAGAGCTCGCATAAAACAGACATCAATATGCTTTGGCTTTATCTCAAGAACCTTTGTGAAGTCTGAGATTGCCTGGTCATATTGGTTCATGGTGACATGGATATTTCCTCTCTTGGAGTAGGCATCGATAAATTCCGGATTAATTTCGATAGTTTGAGTGAAGTCTGAAATTGCCTGACCTAACTGGCCTATAGCGACGTAAACAAGCCCGCGATTGTAATAAGCGTCAGCGTAAGCAGGATTCTTCCGAAAGGCTCTGGTAAATTCTGATATGGCTGTCTCGTATTGGCCCTTGTTTGCGGCGTCGATTCCTCGATTATTACAGGCTTCGGCATCGCTTGTTGTTTTCTCAATTGATTCGCTTTTTCCACGCAGTTGATTCTGCCATTGTTGTTGGGGCTTGTTCAAGACTTCCTCAAATTCAGTGTGCCATTTTTCCATCGTTTCCCGGAGCAGCTCGAGCATTTTTGTCTCAAACACATTGCCGGCCTGGATGTATTCTAACTTTTGAAGTATTTTGCAACTAATGGGATATTTAAGTTTTGCGGCCACGTACGGCATTGACTTAATTTTTTCGGCGTTTATGAATGTTTCGCGATAGCCGAATGATTCCTTAAAAATTATGTCGAAGGGTAAGCGAAAAGGTGAGACTACTCCTGTAATAATGTGGATAAATCCCAGACCTATGATGATAATTACAGCCGCCACGCATAAGGTGACAGATGTTCTTTCATACCACTTTTTCTGTTTATTGCCCTTTTCCTTTTGCATTCTTTACGCTCTGTAAATTCCATTTTCTATTTTCTTATGATTGTTTAGCACCACATATCAAGTTTTTCAAAAAGCATTATGCCTACTGATCTGCAAGATATAGAATCTCACCGTTAGATAAAGCCCGGTTGTATATCCGAACTTCATCGATGATAC
>CAZDVE010000019.1:0-78577 GCA_964508785.1 uncultured Pirellulales bacterium
TGCTATTGGTGCCTGCTAAGTATATTTAGGTAGAAATCAGGTACCAATAGCACCTTTGGCCGTGCCAATGAAATTGTTATATAAGAAACCTCACGTAAGTAAACGCCGCAAAAAGAAAACCACTCAATGAATCGAGGGGTTAGATATTAACGACAATATAGCGTAAAAAGTTTTTATGCGGTTTTGTGGTCTAAGAATCCTTCTAACTTTCGCGCTCGGACGGGGTGCTGGAGCTTGCGGATAGCCTTTGCCTCGACCTGTCTGACGCGTTCGCGGGTGACTTTAAAGATTCTGCCAACCTCTTCGAGGGTGTAAGTATATCCGTCGCCTATTCCGTATCGCAGCTTGATGATTTCGCGTTCGCGGTATGAAAGCGTTTTTAGGACTGAATCGATTCTGTCTTTTAGCATTTCCTGTGTGGCCGAAGCCACCGGGGAATCGACTTCATCGTCTTCAATGAAGTCGCCGAAGTAGCTGTCATCGCTTTCACCGATTGGTCTGTCCAGGCTGATAGGATGCTTGGAAATTTTGAGCACTCTGCGGGTCTCGGCGACGCTCATTTCGACTTCCTCGGCGATTTCCTCGATAGTCGGTTCCCTGCCGAGCTTCTGGTGCAGGATTTTGCTGGCGCTTCGCAGCCGGCTCATCGTTTCAATCATGTGGACGGGAATACGAATCGTTCTTGCGTGGTCGGCGATGGCGCGGGTAATTGCCTGGCGAATCCACCAGGTGGCGTATGTGCTGAATTTGTATCCCCTTCGGTACTCATATTTATCGACGGCCCTCATCAGACCGGTGTTGCCTTCTTGGATGAGGTCCAGAAAGCTCAAGCCGCGATTGCGATATTTTTTGGCGATGGATACGACCAGTCTGAGGTTCGCGCTTGAGAGCAGTCGCTTGGTGTCTTCGTATTGGGAGAAGACGCGGTCGAGTACCTGTAATCTTTTTTCGAGCTGCTTCGGCGTTTCCATGACCAGTTCCTGGAGACCGTTGAGTTCCTGTTTCATTGTTTCGATGTCTTCGGCGGCGATTTGGCCGTTGGGGCCGGCGGCGATTGTTTTTTCTAATTGATGCATTTTGTCACAGATGCCGTGTAATTTGTTTTTAATGGGTTGGATTCTGCTTGTGCGCAGGCTTAGTTCCTCGAGGAGCGTTGCGATTTTTCGTTTGGTCCTGCGCATTTGTTTGATGGCCTTTTTGGTTGCGTCTTTGTCCTCGTCGGCGATGGTTTGTTTGAATAGGTTTTGGTTGATTTTGAGGAGTTTGCTGACGGTTTCGATATTCTCGGGAAGGCGCTTTTTTAGGACATTTTTGGTCAGGAGATGTGAGGTACCGACTTTGATTGTTCTATCGAATGACATTAGACCGTTGTGTACCTGTTGAAGTAAGTCCAGAGAATTTCTGGCGCAGTAGTCGCATTGAAGCATTTTTCTTCTGAATGTCATTCTTGCGATTTCAATCTTCCGAGCCAATGCAATTTCGGATTTTCTTGTCAATAGCGGTATTTGACCCATTTGAGTCAAATACATACGGATAGGGTCGTCGATTCGCCGGGCGGCCTCTTCGCCGACAAGTTGTTTTTCGAGTAATTCATCTTCATCTTTAAGATTCTGTTCCTTGTCACTATCTTCATCATCCAGTGACTCGTCGGACTCTTCGAATTCATCGTCCTGGTCTTTCCTGAGTTGTTGAGATTCCACGTCCGCTTCGTCGACGAGACTGATTCCCTTTTCATCCAGCGTAGCTAACAGTCGTTCCAGACGGCCGGGACCAATAGTATCTTCAGGCAGATCATCGTTCATTTCCTCGTAAGTGAGATATCCCTTTTTCTCACCTTTTTTAATCAGCATTTTTATCTGCTTTTCCGGATCAAGAATCTTTACGTTCTGGGAAGTCTCCTCGTTAGCTACGATCGGATCGATTTTTTTGCGTTTCCTTTTCTTTGTTCTTTTTTTTGTCACAATTTGCATCCTTATATGTTTTTATCAAAAATAGTCCAATTATCAAATTGAACCTTAATCACCTCAAAATAAATCTAACTTTCAAAATCAATACTTGAGTCTAATATTTTGCCGCACATATTATATCTTACGACTCTATACCGGTGGTTGTTCGCTATACCATTCCTAAGCTATGTGGATTCTCTCTCCCGGTATTCTCACTGAACCGGCGAAGATACTGCCTTTGTTGCTCAACTGTCTTGAACGATTTGTTTTGTCGTTGTCTTTGTTGTCGTTCAATAGTATCAAGGGCACCTGCAAGCCGGGCTTGAAAGTTCCCTTTTTCCTCACCGGCCTGTACCAGTTCCATAATACAATTGCTAAGCTGCACTGATTCTGTTCGGGCTAAAATTTCCCGCAGCGGAGCGTCAGTATCGTCGCTCAGTGTTTCGAAAAGAATCTCTGCTATCTGTCTCAATATCGGTACATCGAAGAGTTCCGCTGTAATTTTTTGTTGTGCGGTTTTGAACAGAGCGGGCTCATTCAGCAGTACTTCCAGCACTTCACGTTGTGCGACAGCGAGGCAACCCAGGCCGTAATCTATATTCGGTACCTGTCTGTTTTCCACGTTGCGGCTTGCGTTCCTTGCCGCCCTTTTGAGCTGGATGTTCAGTTCGGCATTTATCTGTTTACTGTCGAGCCCTATAATTTTCGAAATCTGATTCACTCTCAATCCACAGTCCAAACCTGATACATTGCCGGCATGCAGGCCCGTTGCTATCGTCTCTAAGTACTCTTCAATCGCAGCTTTTTTGCCGGTAAGAGTGTCATCGCTTTCAAACTTATCCTTTAGCCTTTCCCACTTGAACTGGAAGACATCGACCGCCTCTTGGACAAGCCTTTCGAATCCTTCTTTGCCCGCGGCCAAAAGAAAATCACACGGGTCTTTGCCTTTAGGCACCGAAGCAATTTTAATATCAATTCGTTGTGACAGGCAGACATCCAGCGCCCTATTGGCTGCTTCCATCCCGGCGACGTCGCTGTCGAAGATTAAAACCACCTTCTTCGCGTATCTCCGTAAGAGACGTCCGTGCCCTGCCGTCAGGCTTGTACCCAACGTGGCGACAATATTATTGCAGCCGAATTGATGGGCCATTATACAGTCGGTATAGCCTTCCACGACGACCGCCGTGGTTGTTGAGACAATCTCGTGCCGTGCCTGCTCTAAGCCGTATAACGAGTTGCTCTTATCGAACAGAGCCGTGGTCGGCGAATTAATGTATTTAGCTCCTGCTTGGTTTAATGTTCTGCCGCCGAAACCGATAACCCGGCCGGTGACATCTGTAATCGCAAACATCAGCCGGTTTACGAATTTGTCCTGATTCGGTCCGTTGGTCAGCCCGGCCTGCTCCAACAATTTCACCGGCACCTTATTGGCCCCGGCCGCTTTGAGCAAATCATCCTGAGAATCGACGGCCAGACCGAGTTGCCATTTTTTTATGCTCTCAGTCTTTATCTGCCTTTGGGCAAGGTAGTCGCGAGCGTATTTCCCCTTTTTTGCATCCGCCAGGTTTTTCTGGAAGTATTTCGCCGCCCAAGCATTCACCCTTGCCAACTTGTTCGGATCAACATCAATAGTTTTGGGTTTTGAGTTTTGAGTTTTACGTTTTTGTATCTTTATACCTGCGCGATCGGCCAATCTTTCTATCGCCTGTGGAAAAGTAAGATTCTCACGCATCTGGACGAATTTGAAGACGTCCCCGCCGGCCCCACATGCAAAACACTTGAATATCTGCTTGACACTGTTGACGTTCATACTCGGCTTATGGTCATCGTGAAACGGGCACAAGCCGACCATTTCACGGCCTTTTTTCTTCAGGCTGACATGCTCACTTATAACGTCAACAATGTCGTTGGCCTGCTGAACTTCCAGAACAATACGATTATCAAACATCCCTGCCATACTAAGTCACTTCCACAAAAAAATATCGGATATGCTCTTGCGCCTCCGAGAACTCCGCGCAACGCGGACACCCCTATTATCAACTGGTTAGAGATGGCTATCCAACTACTTAAATATACCCATAATCTTAGAAAAGTCAAGTTGGGCGAAAAAAACCCGCTTTTAATACTAAAAAATACCATATCGGTATAATCGGACACTTGGCAAATCAGACTCTAATGTATTATCCTGATTTGAAATGCTTAATTGGTTAGACTGTTTGAATAAATCGAAATGTGAGCCTGTTCGCTCAAAAATAAGGGTTTCATTTGTGGTGTAATATAATAAAGAACCACGGGTTTTAACCCGTGGTTCTTTAATAAAAGTCCAAACTGAAAACAAAGAAAACGCCGCTTATGGAGCCGGGTCTGCAAGAAATTCCACTTCGCCCGGCGTTAGTGCCCTGCTATAGATCCGGATTTCATCAAGCATTCCGGTGAAATAAGTCTCCCGGGAACTATTGCCGGCGTTCGCTCTGGCTCCAATATATGTATTGTGTGTTGTCTCACCAATTGTTCCGGGGTTCGTGGTAACCATCGTATCTTCGGCGCCATTTATATAGATTCGCTTGGTGTTGTTCACGTTGTCATATACACAGGCAATATGAATCCATTCATTAAGCGGCGGAATAATGTTGCTGGGGGTGTCATCACTACCTACGCTCCGTGTAGTGAAACACAGATCGTTGTTGCTATATCTTCTTACCTGCCAACCCTGGCTGCCTTCACCACGGTTGCTTATCATGACATGACTCCAGCTTGTCGACCAGGCTCCGATGTTTGCCCAAAGCGAAATACTCAAGCTCCCGGCGGGATTAAATTCGGCCCTGTTCCCGAGATCCACACACTGATCAGTTCCATTGAATTCCATCGCCGTGCCGTAGCCAGTGGGCCCCTGAACATACGCGGGAGTGCCGACCAGAGTTCCATGAAGACCATTGCCGGATCCGTCCTGTACTTTGTTTTCCATAGAGTAGCATGCAACAAGACCGGAATTGCCGGGATCCACCGGTTCCGGTATAGGCGGTGCCAATCGATACAACCGAATATCGTCGATAAATACTACCCCTGAGCCGCCAACTGTACCTGTCCTCTCAAAACCAATAGCCAGTGACGTCACATTACTCTGATCGATACTCAGAGAAGCAAGGTCAATATTCCATTGCGTCCATCTTCGTCTTGCTATATTAACGCTGTCACCATCATACAGAACCTTGGCATCGTTAATCTTTATATACATCTGCTCGGTGACGGCGTTGTCTGGATTACCGTGGAACCACAGCACTAATTTCTCAGGAGCTCCTAACGTCCAGTCACTTCCGACAGGTAAATCACCGGTATTAACTGTAACCTCTGAAATACTTGCCGTTGTGTTGTCATAGAATAACGGCGCTGATTGGCTTCCGCCGTGAACGGTCTCGGTTTCGACGAAGTGTTCATCGTCGGCAAAAACCGGGTCGGGATAACCTATTGTCGAGCCGTTTACTGCAGGATTATCAAATCCATCTGTCCAGGTAAAAAATATCCTGTTACTGCCTTCTTCGCCGGGAGTAATGTCATTGTAGGACTCGAAATCATCTATAACAAGATATTCCTGTGTTGTAAAGCTCCAGATGTTACCCGGCCAGACGTCGGTGGCATTGACCTCATCCACTCGCCAGTAGTATGTGTTTTCCAGGACCAGTGACAATGGTCTGTTGCTGGCCTGGCTGACGGTATCCATAGGTGACGTCCCATCTTTGACAGCCTGCTGGTCGGTACTTATGTACACATGGTGCTCGTCCGCTTCTCGTCCGGCTCTCCAGCTCAGAGTAACATCTACAGCTACATCCGTTGCTTCATCAGCCGGATTAGGCTTTCTGGCACTAACGGGAATAGTCAGAAAGCGTACTTCACTTAAACCAAACTGGTTAAACAGGCCGTTACTCCAGTTGCTAATTGGATTAATCCTGACGTGTTTTGCAGCTACATCGCCAAAGGGAACGATGGTGTTAGCGGCGTAGTTACTGCTTCCAGGTGCCGCGGAAAATTCGGTGACATCAGGGACTTGAGTCCAGCTTTCTCCATCTGTCGAATATTCAACAGTGACCTCTTTAAAGCCAGAAAAGGCAAGAAATGACGGCCCGTTATAATTCCAGACCAACATCTGATTGAGCTTATATACCTTATCGAAATCATACTGAATCCACAGGGGTCCGGGGTCCTCTGGGTCTGTGAGCCACATATCATCTACGTCCTTGGAATGTAAATCACCAACTAACCCTGAGCCGTTGATGGTATTTTCAGGCCCTTGAGGAACTTCCTCAACAGCAAAGCTGGAAGCTGTAGCGGTAATATTCTGCCCGGGTATCGGGTTCAAGTAAGATTCGACCGTAAAGCTCCATACTTCACCTTTGAATACAGTCTGGTCCGGCGGTGCATTTACTTCATCAACCCTCCAGTAATACGATTGGTCGAATTCCAGACGGCCGGGATTATAAGTAGTAGTATCCAGGCCGGGGCCGACAAGTAGCGGACTTCCCACATCAGCAGAGTTAACATCATCTAAACCAGTTCCAAAGTAAACATTATGTGTGTCGGCATAGAGTCCTTCTTCCCAGCTTAAGGTCACGTCTCGTGGTACGTCAATCGCTCCATCAGCCGGGTATGGTGTCGAAGCAAGACCTAATGATGTACCTGACATTGCAGCCTGAACCTCTGCTTCATTCAATGCGTGATTATAAAATCGTACATCATCCAGTATACCTTCAAAATAATTCTGTTGTCCGGTATTAGACTCATTGGATATGGCTCCTAAATATACTCTTTGAGTGGCCTCAATTAATGCCCCTGTCGGATTAGTATCCCATTCTGCATCAACTTCACCGTCGAAATAGATATACTTCTTACTGTTTTCGTTGTCATAAATGCAGGTAATGTGAATCCATTCGTTCAACGGCGGAACTGTGTTACTCGGAGTGTCCTCAACGCCATCGGCTGAGTGCCCGATACCTCTTGTAGTAAAGGCCAGGACATCGACGGGCATTGTGTAAGTGTCGGGGTATTGTGATGACCACCACCCCCCGAATCTTCGCAGGCACCAGCCGACACTGTCTTCACGGTTGCCAATCGGACTATGTTCCCACTCCACCGACCAGTCCCCGATTTTTGCCCATAGTGCAACGGAAAAACTTCCGGATGGATTAAATATTGGATCATCCCCGATTTCTACACAGTCATCGGTGCCATCGAAAGACAATGCCCCGCCAAGGACACCTGAAACCCAGGTCGGATCATTAAGTAGGACCCCATCAAGATTGCTGGCTGAGTCTTTTGCAACAGTACCTGAGCCTTCATCTAACCTCCAGTGAGCGACAAGGTCGGCCGAAGCATTACCAGCCGTGCTCAATACCAGTAGGGCAGAGAATAAATATATCAATCTTTTACACATAATGTATCTCCTTAAAAGAACTGAATTATTGAAAGACAGTGCTTTGAGTACACTCTAAAGCGCTGTTTTATTAAAAACTTCCTAAAGCTGATTATGCCTCCAGAAGAACTTTAAGCCTGCGGGGCTCTATTCTTCGGAATTGAATATCACCTTCCTGATTTAAGAGCACTTGATGAACCAGCCTGCAGCAATAGTGCTTATCAAAGACACGGTTAAAAATATTAAATGTTTTATAAGTAATATCGGTACTAAATAGCCGTCGCTTTAAAGAACGCAAGGTTGAGTTCTTCAGATGGATTTTCATTACCTCATGTGGCAAATCCGCTAAGCTATTTTATAATACAGTGTGGGATTGTAAATTTCAAGTGAAAACTTTGCTCAGAAGAGTTTCATATCTCGTGAATAGTATCTGTAATAGAACAACGGATTTAATACAGTATTTTGAGTGCGAGATTCGTTTTTTGTTTAAAAAGCGGGGATTTTGAAAAATTTTATCAGAATTTTGAAGATAATCGGCGGTCGCGAGCGTCTATATATCTAAAGAACAAATTTTCGGTTAAGTAATATGAACAGCGAAGGATGCAGAGATGGATACACAGGATATAATAAATTTAGGTCGCAGAGCCAAATACGAGACTCAAGACTATATCAATCGTCATCTGAACGACCGCGCAAAAGGTTGGCCTAAACTCTGCCTTTGCTATTTGACTAACGCCTGGTCCGGCCGACCGGTGTTACGAACAAATTGTAATCTTGAACGGCAAACTTAAGGAGGACTTTAACCACATTAGTTCGCCTTGAGTATAGTCGATGCCAAAACGCTGCTTGCATTAAACTACGGGGCTTTTTTGTCTTTGTCCTGGTTTTTGATTACCTCAAGCAGCTCAACTTCAAAGATAAGAGTGGAATTGGGCGGAATACCCGGTCTCCCCCTTTCTCCGTAAGCCAGATTTGCGGGAATATACAATTCCCATTTGGAACCGACATTCATAAGCTGCAGAGCCTCCGTCCAGCCTTTTATTACTCCCGTAACGCTGAACTCAATAGGTTTATCGCGCTTATAGGAATTGTCAAACTCCGTGCCGTCGATTAAAGTTCCTCGATAGTGGGTCTTTACCTTGTCCTCGGCCGTAGGTTTCTCTCCTGTACCTTCCTTGATTACTTTATATTGCAAACCGCTCGGCAGTACCTTCACACCTTCCTTTGTTTTGTTTGCTTCAAGAAATGCCTGTCCTTCGGCGAGGTTCTTTGCTGCCTGTTTCGCCTTTTCGGCCGCCTGTTTTTCCTTCATGCGCTGACGGAAATCCGTTATTAACTTCTTGCTTTCATCTGCACTAATTGCCAATTCCCTGCTCGCCATGGCATCTCTGAGTCCCAATATTAGCGAGTCAATATCAATCTCAAGTTTCTGCCTTATAAAATTCTGAGCTATTTGTGTCCCTATAACATAGCTGACCTTCTCCATTTCCGTTTTGAACGCAACTGTTTTTTTATTCGCAGCTCCATCAGCGTCGCGTGATGCGTCGGTTTTCTCTCCTGTGCCGGCCGCATAGGCTGAAATTACAATCAAACAACTTAAGGCTGACATCATAATGTAAGTTCTCATTTTCACTTTTATCTCCCTTTTCGGTTAAAATTCGTCGTACGCTGGACTGAACCACAATTCTGTCTGAACAAACAATTTCACTGCAACAATAGACTATAACAGAAAACCGGGAATACCCGAAGGCGTTTTTGTTCTAATTTACATAAAACTTCAAAACGGTGACTGATAATAGTCAATGGACTCCCGGAATATCTTTTTGATGACATCTGATAAGCTCTAACGCTCTAAGTTCGTTGTTACAAATAAGTTCGGGACAAAAAAATTGAATCCGCCCTGTTGGTTTGTAGAATACAACAAATGGGAGAATTTCCTTGCAAACTCTTCTATGTCGCATAATATGCGATAATACTCTGAGATTTTTTCATGTTGAAAGTGTGCCGTTGATTGCTTAATTCTGCCGTGATGGGATTTCAGTTGAGACCGGAGGGATGAACAAAGCGAAAATGTTGACGTAAGAACAACGATATGATTTTTTTGACGGGCATAGCTGTGAAGGACAATAATTTAATCGGATAGATGAAAAGTTGTATGAGTGCAGGATTATCGACAGAGAATATTGAAGGTGTGTCAATCGTCTTGTGCGGCCAGGCGGGCCAGGGCATTCAGACTGTTGAGCATCTTTTGACGCGAATCTTCAAACTCGCCGGTTATAACGTCTTTGCGACTAAAGAATATATGTCACGCATTCGCGGTGGAGTGAATTCCACGCAAATCCGAATAGGTTCGAAGCCCGTCAGGGCTTCGGTTAACAAAATTGACATTCTTATCCCTTTGAACAAAGGTGCTCTGCAGCGTCTCGAACAGGGGATTTCTGACCGGACGTTTATATTAGCGGATAAGGAAATTATCGGCGCCGACCTCGATAAAACCGGGCGCAAGTTTTTCGACCTGCCGTTTACCGGGACGGCTTCAGAAATAGGCAATAAGATTTATTCGAATGTTGTTGCCACCGGTACGATAGCGGCTATCTTCGGTGTTGAACTTCGGGATGCAAGTAAGTATATCGAACATTTCTTCTCTGCGAAATCCGGAGATGTCGTACGAAAGAATCTTGCAGCTCTGAAAAAGGGCTACGAACTCGGAACCGATTTGGTTAAATCCTCTAAAATCGATTTTGATATTACAAGTGACGCAGGTGTACGAGAGCAGGTTCTCATCAGCGGGAGCGAATCGGTGGCCCTCGGCGCCATCGCAGGTGGATGTAATTTCATCGCTTCCTATCCAATGTCACCGTCAACAGGTGTACTGGCGTTTCTTGCCAGGCACGCTAAGGAGTTCGGAATCGTAGCTGAGCAGGCCGAAGATGAAATCGCAGCTATCAATATGGGTCTCGGTGCCTGGTACGCAGGTGCCCGGGCGATGGTGACAACTTCCGGAGGCGGCTTTGCTCTGATGACCGAGGGAGTGAGTCTGGCCGGTATGCTCGAGAGCCCGATGGTCATTCACCTTGCGCAGAGACCTGGTCCGGCGACCGGGCTGCCGACCCGTACTGAACAGGCCGACCTTGAACTGGCTCTTTACGGCGGGCACGGCGAGTTTCCACGAATCATATTTGCCCCCGGAACAATTGACGAGGCCTTTTACCTGACTCAGAGAGGACTTAATCTGGCTGATAAATATCAGGTGCCGGTTTTTGTGCTTACCGACCAGTATTTGATGGATTCGTATTACAATACGGCCGCTCCTGATTTATCGCAGGTAAAAAATAAAAGGCACATAATCCGGACCAAAAAAGAATATCTAAGATATGCATTTACCGACAATGGCGTCTCGCCGAGAGGCGTGCCCGGTTTCGGAGCGGGATTGGTCGTCGTTGATAGTGACGAGCATGACACGACCGGGCATATCACAGAAGATCTCGATGTAAGAATTAAGATGGTTGACAAGAGGCTCAATAAAGGAAAAGCCCTCAGAAAAGATATTCTCCCGCCGGAATTTACCGGGCCCAGGAATTATAAGAATCTTGTTGTATGCTGGGGCTCGACATATAACATCGCAGCCGAAGCGGTACGGAATCTCGGCAAAGATGATGTGGGACTGTTGCATTTCAAACAGGTATACCCATTGCCGGGTGAGACGATTGATTATTTATCTAAAGCCAAAAAGACGGTAATTGTCGAGAACAATGCCACTTCGCAATTTGCGAAATTGATAAAACTCCAGACGGGAATAGACATCAAAAACAAAATCCTCAAATACAACGGCCTGAGTTTTTATGTCGAAGAGTTAACGAAAAAGCTTGAAGATGTATTGAATTAGGGGCAAAGCTGTGGATGCTCAAATTTTTGATATGAATGACATTGACATCGCTTGGTGCCCCGGGTGCGGCAATTTTCCAATTCTCAAAATATTAAAGCAGACCCTGGCCCGGCTGCAAATCGAGCCAAAAGACCTTGTGTTTGTTTCCGGCATCGGCCAGGCTGCCAAGATTCCCCATTATTTTAAGACGAACGTCTTCAATGGATTGCACGGTCGTGCTCTTCCGGCGGCGACGGCGATAAAAGCCTCGAATCCGGCGCTGACCGTGATAGCCGAAAGCGGTGACGGTGACATGTACGGCGAGGGCGGCAATCATTTCATCCATACGATACGCAGAAATCCCGATATCACGAATATAGTTCACAACAACATGGTTTACGGCTTGACCAAAGGCCAGGCCTCGCCGACCAGTCAGAAAGGTTTTGTCACTCCGGTACAGGTCAACGGCGTCTTCCTCGAACCGTTCAATCCGTTGGCAGTTGCCATCGCCCTGGATGCGGGCTTCGTTGCAAGGGCTTTCAGCGGGGACATTGAGCAGACAACGGATATCCTGGAAAAGGCAATCAAATTCAGAGGTTATGCCCTTGTGGATGTATTTCAGCCGTGCGTCTCATTCAACAAGCTGAATACGAACCAGTGGTTCAAAGAACACTCGTATTATCTTGAAGACCACGACCCGTCGGATAGGCAAAAGGCTTTTAAGAAGGCAACCGAAACCGACAAGCTGCCGCTTGGCGTTTTTTACACAAGTCCGCCGAAGCCGCCTTTCGAAGAAAACCTCGGCCTCTATCGTGAAGAATCAACTGCTCTGCACGAACGTGAGCCGGACATAGAGAAATTGCGGGCACTGCTCGGTACCTTCAGGACTTTGATATAAAAGTTTATGTTCCGTCCTAAATAAAACGTGCTTACCTCGGTTATTGTGAGCGAGGTATAGTCAACTATGAAGATTTCCCCTCCTTGTTTTTCCGGCTGGCGGATTCAAGCTTACTTCCTATCGAAGTAGCTCAATTCCCAATTATCAATCCACTCGATAGTAAAGGTACCATCGGAGTCGATTATAAATGGCAGCCATACATAGCGAGAGTCACTGAGTCGCCTCGGTGTCCAGCGGTCGGCCATGAAGATAAAGCAGCCAGGCTTGTCGGAGACGGGCAACGCATATGTACTTTGTGTTCGAAACGTTATCTCTGCATTGGGCCCTATACAGGGATTGCCCTTCGATTTCCAGGGCCCGAGGATGTCGCGGGCCACGGCATAATCGGCGGCGTTGGGACGCCAGCCGGTGCAACCCGATGTGATAAGATAGTACCGGTCCTTGAATTTGAATGGAGCTGGTGCTTCACGGAACTCACCGACAAGTACCCTGGCCCAGGTCTCATTTTCCACAGCCGGTGTCTCCGGGCCCGTGAACTTGTCATTGAGCCTGACAATATAAAGTGAGGCATTGTCCTCGGAAGCGTAAAATGTGTAGGCGAGGCCGTCATCGTCGACGAACAGATTCATGTCGCGGTAAGTACCGCCTAATTCCTTCTGCCGGTCGGTGTCGTTATTCTCGTACTCGAATTCGTACTGGATAGGTCGCATGTGAGTAAGAAAGGTAAACGGGCCGGCAGGCCGGTCGCTAACGGCAATCCCCGCTTTGGCAAAATGATAACCTCTTTGTTCAAGATGCATCCACATTACGTATTGTTTTGTATGTGGATTGTAGATGACCTTGGGTCTTTCAATAAACGACCTTTTGCGAATATCCGAAGCAAGCGCACTGTGCGGCAGAGCGAGAGCTTCATGTTTCCAGTTGTACAAATCTTTCGAGCTGTAGCAGGAGACCCCGGTTTGCTGCCCAGGTGTCCTGTCTTCGCCATACCAGTAGTATGTATCGTCGCGGACAAGAATGCCCCCGCCGTGTGCCTGAATGGGTTTGCCGTCGGTGTCCAGCCAGAGTTCGCCGGGAACGAAGCGGCTGTATTTAAATTGTTCACCGGAGGGCGTCTTTATGGCTGTGCCGGAGCGTTGTCTGTCGACGGATTGACTGACTACTGTGGATAGTATAATTAAGTAAGTAATTAATCTCATGTTATAACCTCCTCATATTATAACTATATGAAGTTCTTCGGAGTTATTTAGGGGTATATACTACATTAAATATTATCTCTTTGGAGATAATTACACAAAAATAAGCATTTTTCCTTCGTTTTTTTGCAAAAAATCCGGTTCTTAGAAAATTTTATCAAAATTTTGCAGATAAACAGCAATTGTGAGCGTCTATATATAAAAGAACGAATTTTAGTGAGGTTATATGAACGGTTAAGGACACCGGCAATGGATACACAAGATAAAATCAAAGTAGGTCACAAAGCCAAACGTGAGACGGAGGCCTTTATCAATCGCCACCTCAACGATCGCGATAAAGGCTGGCCGAAACTGTGCCTTTGCCGTTCTGTTAACAGTTGGTCGAGCCAGCGGCAGCAAAACAGAAGGTTGACCGGCTGATGGCAATATTTCCCCGTCTGCCGCGGCGATCTTAAAATATTCAGCCTGCCGATTCTTACACTAAGCTTGGAATAAACTTTTCCGAGGGTATAGTAGTCTATAATTAAGAAACTAAGCCGCGAGGATTATGGAGTGGAATCGGTTATTACGGATTGTCGGTCCGTCCGCCGGTGACTTCCAGGAATTGAGTTTCCAGGCTACGGCCTTCGGCCAGTTTGCGTGGCGCAATGTCCATCTCTAAAACGCTGCGCAGGATCGCTGTAATGACGGTATCCTGATTGGTGTCATCGCCGGATAAGTCAAGTTTCAAAAGATACTCTGCCGAACTTTTATTTTGACCGGCGCCCTGTGGCGGTGTCATTTTTATGCTGCCGACGCCCTTAATTGAATTGAGTCTTTCGAGTTCGTTATTTTGCAGCGGCCGTGACAGTGAAAGATTATATTCGCGCTCGGCACGGGTAATATCATCTACCGAACCGGTCAGAACCAAATTACCGTGGTCTAAAATCGCCACATGGTCACACAGTACCTGTATCTCGGCCAGATTATGGGAGCTGACGATGATGGTTGCTCTTTCCTGTAATTGCTTGATTAAATCTCGAATCTGTCGGGCGCTGGCCGGGTCGAGCCCTGCGGTAGGCTCATCCAGTAGAATAACCTCCGGATGTCCGAGAAATGCCTGAGCGATACCCAGCCTTTTGACCATGCCGTGTGAGAGAGAGCCGACTCGCCTTTTGGCGAAAGATTTGAGCCCGACCATGTCAAGGCTGTTAATCACATCTTCATTGGCCTGTTTCTTCGTACTGCCGGCGAGCAGTTGGAAAAAAACAAGCTGGTCCAGAATAGGTACATTGCGCTGGAACTGGGCGTCCTGTGGCAGAATGCTCAAGCGTCCCAGCAAAGGGGAGATAGTTCGAGTGTCGATGCCGAGGACTTCAATTGTGCCGGCATCGGCCTTGAGGAAATCAGCGACGATGGAGAAGAGCGTTGTCTTTCCGGCGCCGTTGGGTCCGAGCAGGCCGAATATAGAATGTGACGGGACCGTGAAAGAGACGTTGTTTAGAGCCTGAATACGTCCGAATCTTTTTGATAATCCTTTTATGGATACAGCGTGGTTCATTTTAAGACCTATATATCGCGTTTCTCAAAGCGGTAATATCCCAACATTAGAAACAACGCCGTATAAGCAAGACACGCCAGCACCGCTCCCGCCCAATGGGTCGGCGCCGGATGGAGCAGGTGACTTTGCCAGCCCCACGGCAGAGCGTATAAAAGATATTTTGCAGGTTTCCACGCAATGCTGCCGGCAAGTGCCAACAGAAGAACTCCGGCGATGGCCACCTTAGCCAGGACCAGTGAGAGAAAAGGTGAATTCACGGATGCCGAAATCAACGAACACAGAGCAATGTAGGGTACCATGAGAATCGACAGAGCAAGAAATCCGCACGCGGCCCAGCCTATCAATGCCATAGCAGGGTAAATTCTGGTTTTGACACCGAGGTAAAATGTAATCGTGGCAACAATTATTGCTATGACTACGGTAGAAAATATAACGGCGCCGAGGAAACGGCCGAAGTAAATATTGCTGCGTTCGGTTCTGAGCAACAGATAACGCAGGCCGTGACTCTGGATGTCACCACTGACTTGGTTATACGCCAAAAAGGAAATGACAAAAGGCATGCCGAAAAACAGTACAAGGAAAATCGCTGACAGTAAAGCCGGTTTTTCCTCGAGAAGAAAACGCGTCCAGGGGTCGAAATCAGTGTCGGTTTTCATTTGGCCGGCCGTGTAAGCCTGGTTAGGATTTTTAGAATAGGACATTTGTTGAGCCGCGCTTTCTTCGATGATTTCCTTCATCGTTTTTTGTCCTAAAATCCATTGGGAAATGGGGTACCCAGTGTTGATAATTGTGTTTCTGATAATCAGCGGATCCGTTTGTCCTGTTTTACGTATTTGCCGGGCCATTAATTGTTCCACCGGCATGATTAAGATATGGGCCACAGAAAGACCGAAGACAAGTGCAATCAGCAGATAAACCAGTCCCGAGCCGCTTCGCACGGCATAACGGCTCCAGTATAGACTGATAAGGCGAATATGATTGATAGCGAGCGTTTTCAATTTCATTTTATATCAGGTCCCGAATCACCCGGTTCAGTTGGTCAGGTCTTCCTTGAAGGTTGTATTCAACAGTATCAGTGTCAGTATTGGATAAATCAGCCCGACCATGGTAATTATATGGAAACCTCCGCCCATTTCGGACGGGAACATGAAACCGGAGATGATGCTGTTGACAATCGTAACAATGGCATAGGCATTGCCAAGGCCCCAGCCTAGGAACTTTTTCTGCTTGAGATAGCCGATTCCTGACAGGAGCAAAAGCACGCTTATTATTATTGAAAGGGCGAAGATAAAGATGAACATGGGGAGCCCCAGGTTTTGAAATGCCTCAAACTGGGTTCTTTGAGCTTCATTCATGTCGTCCGTCTGGATTCTTCCAACGAAAGCAAAAAAAGCGGCCAAACCGAGAAGGCCAAGCAGATTCCAGCCGGAAAAAATGAAATTAATCACTGCGAGTGCCGTCAAGCCGCCGGGGCGCTTCTCCTGATTCATGGTTCTGTCCTTTCCCTTTATTGCTCAGCAACTTATTCTTTCCTGTTTCTATACGCCTTTGATATCCCTTTTCTTCATTTATTTTGGAAAAAAGTTTAACGTCCCGCATAATCCTGTAGCCGCCAACCAGGCACTTTGGTCAGGATAGGCGAACCAGGCGTATCAGTGATAGCTGTTTCCTGTGACTTTCGGGCTAAAAATAACACGAAGGTAATGGGATTTGCAAGGAAAATATTCGTATTGGGATTCTCGAGGCTCGATGCGGAAATCACGAGGGAAAAATACAAGGTCTAAACATGGAAAGACGGATAGTTTTTATGCCTTTGCCGAAATTATTAGTTTTGTTTTCTTATAGCCATATCAAGAGTGTTGGAGATGTTCTGTTGCAGGAGCTTCGTGATAATAACATCTTCTTGTCTTCCGCTGACGCTGACTCTCAAAAACGAAAGGTCTTTGATGATAGATATTGCTTCCACTGTCACTTCGAAGCCGGACGGAGAGAGGCCTTTGAATACATATCGGCCCTGCTTTTTGTCCTGTTGCTTCAGATTAATATCAAGTTGTTTAAATACACGCGCTATTATTTTGGGTAACCGGCTGATATCTATATCGGCCTCCCAGCTTGTGCTTTGTATCCCGGCGTTTTGTGGAGGCAGAACCGGCTCTGTCTGCGACGGAGGAACTTCAAACTCTTTATCGCCGGAACATCCGAACAGACCGATGGCAACGACTATCATGATTATTGATTTATGGTGTTTCATTTTAATCCCCCTTATCAACAAACCTATTAGCAAATCTGTATTATAACGATTAACACACTATGTAGCACAGATTTTCAATTCAATGAAACCAGGAATAATCCAACAAAGCCAGAGTCGCAGGTATATTATAGCAAGCTTGTGTTTTGGTATGGTTGCTTTTGAGTTTCTTTCTACCATAATATCGTCCTGCCGAAGATCTCGATGGTAAGCTTGATTGTACATCAACCAGCGGTTGGTTGCAAAGATTAGCTTTTCACACCACTAGCCCGGGCCTGAGGTACAATTGTTGCGTTCTGTGTGGCTTTGCTCTGAGACCTGGAATATGTCCCGGCTGGGAGCATGGTTTTTCTAATCTCTATAGAAGTGACTTCCACCAGGGATTATTGAGGTTTTTATTTATCAGTTCGTATCGCTGCCTAAGGCACAGGTGCACATGCAGCGGATCCGGCGCTGTATTAGTGACATAATCCAGCAGCCTGTCCACCGAACTGGTTGCGACGTGAGTCCGTGTGTCGGACGAGCCGTAGTAGATAAAAACATCGCCGTTGTCGCGTGCGACCCAGCCGTTGGTAAAGAGCACGTTGGAGACATCGCCAACACGCTCCTCGCCCTGCGGGCTCATGAAATAACCGCCGGGTCTGGCGATTACCCTCCACGGCTCCTTCAGATCCGTCAGGAACATGTACAACACGTATCGGTATCCGGCGGCGGAGTCACGCACGCCGTGGGCCAGGTGGAGCCAGCCTTTTTTCGTTTTGATCGGTGTCGGGCCCTGGCCGTTTTTGCCTTCGGTGATTGTGTGGTATGTGCATCGGTCGATAATGACTTCCTCTGTGATTTGTGCGTTTTCGATATCCTTGCACAGTCCCCAGCCGATTCCCTCGCCGGTCCCGGTGGACTTGAAATCCGTCATGGGCCTGGTGTAGAAACCGTATTTGCCGTCAATGAACTCCGGGTGCAGTACACAGTTTCGCTGCTGGGCCGATGGGGTTTTGAGATCGAGTAGTCTTTCCCATGTTTTCAAATCTTTCGTACGTGCTATGCCTGAGCGGGCGATAGCGGCCGAAGGGTCTGCCAGCTGGTCGGGGTCGTGACGTTCGGCGCAGAAAACGCCGTATATCCAGCCGTCCTCGTGTTTGGTCAGGCGGATGTCGTAGGTGTTGGTTTCCTCGGGTTCGGCCGGTTGCATCTCGATTGGGTAGTTCCAGAATCGGAAGCCATCGATGCCGGAGTTGCTTTCGGCGACAGCGAAAAATGACTTGCGGTCTGCTCCTTCTACCCTCGCTATCAGATAGATTTTGCCGTTTAGTTCGATAGCTCCGACGTTAAAGACGCTGTTGATTCCCATGCGTTCACAGAGGAGCTGATTGTCGGTGGGATTGAGATCGTAACGCCAGAAGACAGGCGTGTGTGCCGCTGTGAGCACGGGGTATTGATAGCGTTGTACGATGCCGTTCGATATCCAGGGTTTGTTAGGTCTTTTGATTAAAATCTCGTAGTCATCCAGAAGTTGCTTTACCTGTTTTTTATATTCGTTTTCTTTCATCGGCTCTGTTCTCCTAACTGTGTTATTCCGGTTCGAGTTCGTCTATGTTATTTGCGCGAGTCTTCTGATTATCTCCAGGCATGCACGCACGCAATGATACGGCCCCTTCCACTGCGAGACCTTTGGCTCTGCCGGGTCGTGACGTCCGTCCGGGAATATCCGCCAGAACCACTCCCCGTGTTCTCTGTCAATGAAGTTTTTCTCGATGAAGGTCCATGCTTTTTGGGCTGCTTCGAGAAAAGATTTATTATTTGATAGCTCGAAGGCGTTCAGGAATCCCGCGACACTCTCGGCCTGCGGCCACCATTCACGGTTCGGGTCCGTGACCTTCCCGGCCTGACCCTCATAGCACAAGCCGCCATTGCTGTCGAATCCCTCGTCCAGAGTTACCTGTGCCAGTCGCAGGGCCAGACGCCGAGCCAGTGGCGTAACACTCTCATCGTCGAGCACTTGAACTGCTTCGCACAGCAGCCAGTTAGCCTCGATATCATGGCCGAATGTGTAGTTGTCTGACTTGGATTGCCACGTCTGATCGAAAAAGTGGTGCAAATGGCCGGTAGTAGGGTCTACGATTCGTTGGTCGAAAATGTCGATGAGTTCTATAAGACGCTCCCGAAGCAGGGGATCCGGCCAGATGCGGTAGAGATTCGTATATGCTTCGAGCAGGTGCAGGTGATTGTTCATGGACTTTTTCTCGTCCATATCTTTGTCACTGAGTCGCAAATCCTCTGCGATAGACCAATCGCGATTGCAGACCTCGATATACCCGCCGTAGGTCTGGTCGTGACTGTACATTTCGATAAAATTGAACATTTGGGCGGCGCGTTCGAGCACAAAGGATTCCTCGAAAGCCTGATAGTACTCTGCCAGTGCATAAATGTAAAACGCCTGGCCGTAAATTTTCTTCTTATCGTCAATGAGATGTCCCTGGTAGTCGAGCAGCCAGAAAGTTCCACCGTCCGAACGGTCCCAAAAGAAGTTTTCAAGATAATCGTACGCACGCCGGGCCATGTCACCACAGCGAGGATCTTTGTTGAATCTATACAGAGCTGAGAAGGTCCAGAGAATCCTGGTGTTTAAGATTAATCCTTTGGGAGCTTTGGGCTCAATCGTTCCATCGTTGGACATTTGGCCGATAAATCCGCCGTGCTCCTTATCTGCCGCCCTTTCCAGCCAAAAGGGAATAAGATTATTCTCCAGCTCGTTTCTTACGACCTTACTAAATTGTTTGATTTTTATCTCCGCCATCAGGACTCTTTACGAACCGGGGCTTATATCTGCAAAAGTTAGAATCATCATCCTTTTTTATGACAAAACAGCTATAATAAGACTCGGCAGTTTACCATTTTTACCGGCATCTGCATAGAGATTCTTGATATTCGCTCACGGTGTCCTTTTTGCTGTTTTTAATAAAAGCAGGCATTGAGTGTAAAGAATTGAGTCTTTATTTATGCCAGTGGTTCGTAGAATTTTTCGGGTTTTGGGCCGAGAGTGTTAGTGAGTGTTCCGAGTTTTTCGATAGATGCTTCGATTTTATCACCGGCTTTTAGGAAATTTCCTGTGGCCATTGCCACGCCGGAAGGAGTGCCGGTTGCGATAATGTCACCCGGTTCGAGCGTCATGATATGACTAAGGAACGAAACGGTATCGGCCACGGAATAAATCATCTGTGAGGTGTTTGCCTTCTGGCGGATTTCGCCGTTGACGGTTAGAGTCATGTCGAGATTCTGTACATCTTCTATTTCATCGGTGGTGAGCAGGCAAGGGCCCATCGGGCAGAAGCCGTCGGCCCATTTGCCGTTGAGCCAGTCGTAAAATTCGTCCCATGGACGCTTGGTCCGGTTCTTTACGAAGGTGACGCTGCGCGCCGAGAGGTCGTTGACGATGGTATAGCCGGCGACATAATCGAGAGCGTCCTCCGGCCGGATGTGTTTTGCATTTCCTTCGACCCTGCTTAGGACAGGTTTACCGATGACTACTCCAAGCTCAAGCTCGTAATCTATCGTCTCACTGTAAACGGGCCAGGGTATCTCCTTCTCCGGCCCGGTGACGGCGGTGGCCGGCATGATAAACGGCCGGGGCACGGTAGTATTTCGCGGCGAGTCCGAGAGGCCCAGCTTGAAGCCGCGGTTGACGCTGGCCTCTTTTATGTGCTCGCTGTAATTTCCTGCTAATGCAATGATTTTGCCGGGTCGGGGAATGGGGGCAAGAAGCTGCACTGAATCGGCGGCGATAAAATCGTCGGCGGAATCTTTGAGCTCGATTAATTTCGACAGGCACGAATGTCCCCGAAACAGGATTTCTTTTACACTGTGCGGCGGGTTCGGGCCGCCCCAGGCGCGGGGAATATCTATCAGTCCGGCCTCGGTCAAAATAGCACAACTGATTGAGCCGTTCCTGGAGTATGTGACTAATCTCATATACCTGACCTCATTTTGTTTTTATATATTGCGGCAATTATATTGGAAATGATTTGGATTTGCAGCAGAAAAGATGTTTTCTTATTTTAAAGCCTTATTGTGCCGGGATGGTAAAAGACCAGTCGTATTATTTGTCCTGGAATGGATTCATAAGTTCGGCGTTGTCCACCCACATCGCAAAAATGGGCGAATGGCCATCCCCGCGTTTTTTTACATAGATCAAAAAAGGCCTGTTGAAATAAAAATTTCTTCTACTCGATAATTGATTAGAATTGTCAGTGTCACTTGGTTCAATAACGACTCTCGTTTGGTTTATAGAGAAGTCAATTGTCTGCAAAGCCTCGACAATATAATAACCCTGGTCTTGCCAGGGTTGGTTACCGATAGCTTTGCCTTCGAGTTCGGAAAAGTGGTGTGTTATCTTGAAAAGCAAATCCGGGATGATAAGTTCGTCCCATGGCCAGAATTCTCGTAAAATGTTATAATTTTGATTTAGTTTGAATTCTGAGATTTTTGATTCGACATAATTGATTGCGCGATTGAGCGTGTTGCGCTGGGGCGAGATATGCTTAGACACAACAGCCAGAATCACTTGGTAAGGCTGAGTGTTTTTGCATAAATCGACTGCGAACTCGGCACTTGTGCCTGTTTCGTCGAATTGACCAAAGAGGACTTCCACTTGTTCAATAACTTTCAACATTTGAGGATCTTCAAATTCAGAGAAGCTGCAAAATGAGGTGACATTGGTGCTAATCCCATTTGAATCTGTGAAAGCGAATGGTTTCGTATTTGTGTAGAATGGGTATGCGCAATCAATATTTACATTAAAATAGGAATAAGCTAATATTGAATTTGGGTCTGTGTTGTATTCTTCTCCTAAAAATGAGACAGGCTCGAAGGGGAAAAATTGGTTCATATCCGTTTGTATTTGCTCGATGATACCTTCACCGATTAAGCCGGCGTTGGCATAGTAAGATTCCTCATCGAGGTCTTCCTGTGAGACTATGGCCCGGTTCAGATACGTTGTCAGGTCTTCGGCCCCGATGACTTCGACCGGCTCGCCGATGATGTCATTTTTGAGCTTGTCCCAGGCCATCTGGAAAGCCGAGCACCAGATGACGTTTTGTCGTCTCGGTATGGGGTAATCAAGTGTTACAACAGTTGAAGTTTGTTGGAGGTCGATGGAATTAACATCTCTTGATTGTTTTGTTATTAATTTCTTGTACATTCCCGGCTCATTGGCGAGCAGTGAATCTGTGCTATTTTGTGGTATACTGACGAAAGGTATCGGTGAATCCCCTATTCGTGTGTCTCCGGCATCCTGATAAGTATAGATATTATCATCATTAACTCCGCAGAATGATTCTGTTTCAAATGATACATGACCATCAACAAACAAAACATTCTGTCCTTCGTTGTTATGAGCAAAGGCATTGCCTGCTTTGATAGCTTCCCTGTCGCCGTCCGGATCAAACAGACTGAAATTTGCCTCTGTATCGGCTAAGGTTAGCCATGGATTTCTGTCGGCGACCACCGCCATGTTTGGCTCGCTTGATAAAGTCAGATTGTATAAGCCATAAGGCATATGATAGGCATAGCTGCAATGGTTACTGGGATTATCTGTTGCGCTTCTATATCGACCGAAATCCCAGAGATCTATAAGCTCAAGGTGGCCTTCGCCCTCATCGATAGGATTAAAAACTGTTGCTCCATAATCACCGGGGCAAACGAATGTTTTCGGTGATAATTCGGCATATTTGATTAAAAGATAGAGGCTGGATGTGATTGTGGCATAACCTCCGCTGCCATCCGAACCTATTTGATAAGCAAGATATCTATTAGGAGCCTTATAGTCGGCTATTTTGCTAGACCATTGAGATGAGCGCCCCCCGGCGCATGGATATTCGTCGTCGTAATCATTGGCATAGATTTGCATAGCTCTGCCGATATCGAATAGATTATTCTGGCATTTAGTACGGTATTCTATGTAACGTGAATTGCTGCCGACAAGCTGAGCTACAGCTAAAAAGAACAGGCAAACAAAGACCATAACAATGACATCAACGGACGTGAACTTGATGGGTGCTAATCGCCGGCTCATTTTTTAATTCCTCCTATAGAGTTCATACATTCATTTGGACTCAACCAAGCAAACGAATTGAAAATCCCTCTAAAATCTCTGATTAGATTAGTGTAACAACTTCCTGCCGGATATTCAACTGATTTTGGAAAGAATAGTTTTCGTGGAGAGTTGATTTCCCATAGATTTGTGCCGGTAATTGTATTAAAAATAACTTGAACTGCCGATAGAAAAGTCTTTAATATGACTTAAAATACGTATAGCTTCATGAAATGAGGCTAAAATAGGTTCATTGTTCAGAGTTCATCGATGAACAATGAACTACTTAGGAGTAAACTACAAACTATGACGTTAGGAGTTATGGAATGGCTCTCAAGGATCTTTGGGCAGGGACGAGTAGCTGGCTGCGTTCTCACAAAATATACAGACCAGCAGACCATCAGCCTGATATAGATGAAGAAGGCCTGATCAGTCAGGATGAAGATTCAGCTAAGCCTGCGAATGCCGGCGGTCGGCCGGTCGAGCCTGCCCCCATTCCTGTCTTCCGACAGGAAGGCAAGGGACTGGTTAAAGCTTTTCCCCCCGCGGACAGGCAGACTGCTATGGGACGCCCTTCGGCGGAATCGCTCGAAAAGCTCCAGGAAGGTTTCGATAAGTTAGTGAACCAACTGCAGGGGATCAACAAGCATTTGAATCGACAGGCCGACCAGCATGAAGAATTGGTGAACCGAATCAGACAACTGCCGGAATTGCTCGAGAGTATCCCTGCCATGGTTGCTAATCAAAAGCAGATAACCGAGCAGCTTCTTGAACAGCTCAGGAGTGCAGGGGCAAAGAATGAGCAGTTCATCGATGCCGTTGAAAAAATCCCGTCTGAAACGGCCAGGCAAACCGATGCCCTTGTTGATATCGACCATCAACTTGCCGCCGCTGCCGATATCGATGTTCAGATGTCGGAGAATTTTAGTAACTTCTATCAAACTTTAGAAAAAATGAACCGGAGCGCGAATAGTCAGACGGACAGCATTTTACAGATGAGCAAGACCTTTGCTACCAGCGACAGATATCTCAAATATATAATTTCCAGGCAGAGCCGGCGTTTTATGTGGATATTTATTGCTGCTGTGAGCGTTTGCTTTGTTGTGATTTTGATTCTAACAGGCATTATCATCTACCTTAAGGCCGTCTGAAAACCTCAGGAAGCCTCATTTGAATTGTTCAGGATTACGTTTCGCTGTTACCTCGCCGGATAGACTGATAAGGCTGTCTATCTTGCGGAGTGAATTCCGGCAGAAAAAATTTATGATTAAGCGGTTATACACGATAAATAAAGTTGAAAAATAATTCCGTTTAGTTAAACTGCACGAACAGTTTTGTACATTGATTGCGTTATCATGGAAGTACGAAATCGAAAGGAGTAACTAAAGTGAATATCCGCAAGAGCATTTTTGCACTTTTAGTGCTGAGTTTCATTTTCGCCTTTGGCTCGGCGGCAATAGCGGCTGAAAGCCCGCAGGAAAACCAGAGCGGCAGTCCGTTAGGCTGGTTCATCTCGCCGATAGGGGCACTGTTGGCCCTGGGCTTTGCATATTATTTCTATAAGAAGATGATGGAAGCTCCCGAAGGCACCGACAAGATGAAAGAAATTGCCCAACATGTCCGCCAGGGCGCCTATGCCTATCTGTTCCGGCAATACAGCGTAGTAACGTTGGTGTTCATTATTCTTTTGGCGATTTTTGCGTTCTGCGCGTACAAGGGCGTTCAAAATCCATTTGTCCCGGTAGCTTTTCTTACCGGCGGATTTTTCAGCGGTCTTTGCGGCTTTTTGGGCATGAAGACTGCTACGAATGCCTCGGCCCGGACAGCTCAGGGCGCCAGCAAGAGCCTCAACAGCGGCCTGCAGGTTGCTTTCAGGTCCGGCTCAGTTATGGGTCTTGTTGTTGTCGGATTCGGGCTGCTGGATATTTCGCTGTGGTATCTAATCCTGGATAAGCTGGTTTATACCACCGCAAATATGGCCAACGGACTGGAATTTCTTGGTTTGCAGTTGGTGCCTCAGGGTATGGAACCTGGCCATAAACTCGTCGAGATTACGACCACAATGATTACTTTCGGTATGGGTGCTTCGACTCAGGCGTTATTTGCCCGCGTTGGCGGCGGTATCTATACAAAGGCCGCTGATGTCGGTGCGGATTTGGTCGGCAAGGTCGAAGCAGGTATCCCCGAAGATGACCCGAGAAATCCCGCTACAATCGCCGACAATGTCGGTGATAACGTCGGCGACGTTGCCGGTATGGGAGCGGATTTGTACGAGAGCTATTGCGGTTCGATTCTTGCTACTGCTGCACTTGGTGCGGCACTGCCGGCGGTGGCCCTTGCTAACAGAGATATGGACCCGCTCAAAGCCGTGCTTGCTCCTATGGTTGTTGCAGGTATGGGTATCGTACTTTCGATTGTAGGTATATTTATGGTTCGCTGTAAGGAGGACGCAAGTCAGAAGAATCTTCTGCGCGCCCTTTTATTCGGCACGTTGGGAAGCTCGGTCCTGATTGTTGCAGCGGTGGCGTTATTGGCTTTGCTGCACTGGATTAGCTGGGGCATATTCGGCTCGGTAATTGCAGGATTGCTTGCCGGTGTTATTATAGGCCAGCTAACCGAATATTACACATCCGATGAATACGGCCCGACAAAAGGTATTGCCGCCCAGGCGGAAATGGGTCCGGCCACAACGATTATAGATGGTTTGGCCACCGGCATGTTCTCAGCCGGCTTGCCGGTAATAACAATCGTCATCGGTATTTTGTGTGCGTTTGGTTTTGCCGGCGGTTTTTCAAGTGTGCCGATGGGTCTCTACGGTATCGGCTTTGCCGCCGTCGGAATGCTCGCAACATTGGGTATTACACTTGCTACCGATGCATACGGCCCGATAGCCGATAACGCCGGCGGTAATGCCGAGATGAGCGGTCTGGGGCCGCAGGTTAGAAGGAGAACCGATGCCCTCGATTCGCTCGGTAATACCACTGCGGCGACAGGTAAGGGTTTTGCGATAGGCTCGGCGGCGCTGACGGCGATGGCACTGTTGGCTGCGTATATAGAAGAAGTGCGAATCTGGATTTCGCGACTGGCTGTCGATGCCGGCGGGACTTTTCAGGTCGGTAGTGTCACATTTACGCCCGAAAGTGTAAAGACTGCGGACATACCCACTTTTATCGAAGCATATAACCTGACAATTATGAATCCGAAACTTATCTGCGGCATGTTTATCGGTGCGATGATGGCCTTTGTTTTCTGTGCTATGACGATGAAGGCGGTCGGCAGAGCGGCGGGCGCGATGGTCAATGAAGTCAGGCGGCAGTTCAGAGAAATTGCAGGTATTATGGAGGGTACAGGCCAGCCTGATTATGCCCGCTGCGTTTCTATTTCCACAAAAGGTGCTCAGAAAGAGATGATTCTGCCTTCGTTGCTGGCGATTATCATTCCGGTTGCGACAGGGCTGCTGTTAGGTGTGGCCGGTGTGATGGGACTGTTGGCGGGCGGATTAACCTGTGGTTTTGTTCTGGCAATCACGCTCAACAACGCCGGTGGAGCGTGGGACAACGCCAAGAAGTATATCGAGAAAGGCGCTCACGGCGGCAAAGGCTCCGATGCACACAAGGCCGCCGTCGTCGGTGACACAGTCGGCGACCCATGCAAGGACACTTCCGGACCGAGTCTGAATATTCTGATAAAACTGATGACGATGGTCAGCGTGGTCTTTTCCGGCGTAGTA
Source organism: uncultured Pirellulales bacterium (assembly GCA_964508785.1). Taxonomy (GTDB): domain Bacteria; phylum Planctomycetota; class Phycisphaerae; order Sedimentisphaerales; family Anaerobacaceae; genus JAFGPS01. The sequence goes on from CAZDVE010000019.1 coordinate 26,916, forward strand.
GTTAAGTTCGGTCCTGTTATCAGCGGCTGGCTCAGACTCGGAGGGGAGTAAAGAAATCGATATAACGGTAGGAGTACAATACAGCTTTATAACAGGGCTGTAAGGTTGACGTAATCACTTTTGGATAGTAATCTATCGGGGTGGCCTATAAGGCCGCCCTTTTTTTATTGAAGATTTGCGTAAGGATATGAGTTTTGACCAAAAAACAGAGCTCGAAAGAAAAGAAATTTGCCTTAGCGGCAGCGAAGATTGCGGCTGAGAGGCATTGCCGCGATATTGTGGTTCTGGATTTGACGGGAATGTCGCCGGCGACCGATTTCTTTGTGATTGCCACCGGCACGAGCGACCGGCAGATGCGCACCGTGGCTGATGAAATTTCCCAGGCAGCAAGGGAGCAGAGCATGCAGCGATTCGGCAGGGCCGGCTACGAGAAGGCGCGGTGGATTTTACTCGATTTTATCGATATCGTTGTCCATATCTTCGATGAGCAGTATCGCGATTACTATGACCTGGAGCTGCTCTGGGGCGACGCCGAGAGACTGAAAATTGATTAAAAACTTTCCAACTGTCATTCCCGCGCAGGCGGGAATCCAGAGAAAAATGGGACAATATTTTGTTTATATGCTTGCAAGCAAAAGAAATGGAACCCTCTATATCGGAGTAACAAATAACCTGCTTGAGAGAGTCCTTCAGCATAAAAATGATCTTTTAGAAGGCTTTACTAAAAAATACGCGGTACATAACCTTGTGTATTATGAATCTTATGAAGATATTTATTCGGCAATCGCAAGAGAAAAAAGAATGAAGAAGTGGAAACGAGAGTGGAAGATAAAACTAATTGAGAAGTTTAATCCGAATTGGGAGGATTTATATCATAAACTCATCGTTTAAATGGATTCCTGCTTTCGCAGGAATGACAAATATAGAAGATGCCAAGAGATTGAAAATTGATTGAATAATTTATATGAAGCCTGTTATAGACATACTCGAAGAGCGAATTAGTGCCGCGATGGCTGCTGTAAGCAGCCGGGAGGATTGTGTAGCTATTGTTCGGCCGGCGACTGATGCCAAATTCGGCGATTATCAGGCCAACGGCATAATGGCATTAGCCAAGCAAGTTAAGACCAATCCTCGCAAACTGGCTGGGCAGGTGGTAGAGAAGATAAGTATCGGTGACATTTGCGAGCCGCCGGAAGTCGCCGGACCGGGTTTTATCAACCTGCGATTAAAACCGGATTTTATCGCTGGAGGACTGCTCGAAATAAATCGAGACGCATCAGGCCTCGGCATCGAAAAGTCCGCAAAACCCAAAAATATTGTTGTCGATTTTTCCAGCCCGAATATCGCCAAGCAAATGCACGTAGGTCATTTGCGCAGTACAATCATAGGCGATTGTCTCTGCCGAATGCTCCGATTTTTAGGCCATGATGTTAGATCGCAGAACCATATCGGCGACTGGGGCACCCAATTCGGGAAAATAATTTTAGCCCTTTGGCATATCTGTATGGCAGAAAACCTCCATAAAGGTGAAAAACCATACTACGATGTGGAAAACATACGGAATGAGTTACGTGAAAATGAGCCGAAAAGTAATGTCTTCAAAGATAGTATAATAAACCGTCATCAACAAGACTGGCTTGCGGACAAAAAAAACTCCACGGGTGATGGAGAACTTTATTTTAATCCATTTTTAGATAATTTTTCTAAAAGAAGCGAATTTTTATGGCCCGCCCTATTGAAGGCATATCAATACGTTAATTTGCTCGATCAAATTTTCAAAGGGAAAGGTGATATTAGCTATACTATTCAAATACGTGTGAAAAATGAAAATAATGAATTTATTTACAAAGACATTCCATATGGCGCTCTTTCACGTCATATAACTGTTATGCTTCAAAAAGGTGGAGATGAGAATGAACAGGAGAGAAAAGCTTGGAACGCTGTCAAAAGGATAACATTAGACGAGTGTAACAGAATTTATAAAAGACTTAATATTCAATTATCTGACGATGATGTTCGGGGTGAGAGTTTTTACGAGGATATGTTGCCGGATGTCGTGGAGGAGTTGAAGAATAAAAAACTTTCCATAGAGTCTGATGGAGCTGTGTGTGTTTTTCCTGATGGATTTAAGAATAAAGAAGGAGAGCGTTTGCCATTTATTATTCAGAAGAGCGATGGTGCATATCTTTACGCGACGACGGATTTGGCGGCGATTCGCTATCGCATCAACAAATTAAAGGCTGATACGATAATCTATGTCACCGATTCGCGGCAGAAGCTGCATTTCGAGATGCTGTTTGCCGTTGCCGATATGGCTGGTTGGGCAAATAAAGACATGCTTCACCACGTTATGTTTGGAAGCGTTTTGGGTGAAAATGGCCAGCCGTTAAAGACCCGCTCGGGCGAGAATGTAAAATTAAAAGATTTGCTCGACGAAGCGGTCGAACGTGCCAAAAAGGTGGTCGAACAAAAGAATCCGGAGTTGACCGATGAAGAGAAAGAGAGAATCGCCAAAGCAGTTGGAATCGGGGCCGTCAAGTATGCAGATTTCTCCAACAATCGCACGAGCGATTATGTATTCAGCTTCGATAAGATGCTGGCGATGGACGGCAATACCGCGCCTTATATGCAGTATGCATACGCCCGGATATTCTCAATTATGAAAAAGGGAGAGGTTGATATAAATAAAGAGATTAAGGATTTGACGAATCTGAATCTGGCTGAGTCGGCCGAGTTGGATTTAGCCAAGCACCTGATTCGCTACGGCGAGGCGATACAAGCGGCGGTGAGCGATTACAGGCCGAACTACCTGACCGCATACCTTTACGAGCTTGCGCAGAAATTCAGCGCATTTTATACAAATTGTCCCGTTCTCAAGGCCGGGCCGGACCAAAGGCCGACAAGGCTGTTGCTTTGTGATTTAACCGCACGAACTATCAGGCACGGCCTAAGCGAACTGCTGGGCATCGAGGTTGTCGAACAAATGTAAGCCCCGTTGGGAAGTTTCTTCATTGAACGGAGCAGGAGGTAAAAGTAATGAGAATCGTCCAGGGAAAGTTCAGTGTAAGCACGAAAAATCGCAACCAGATGTTGGATATCACCGGCCAGGTCAAGTCTTTTGTCGGTGAATCCGGCATTTCCGATGGTGATGTGATAGTCTATTGCCCTCATACGACCGCGGCTATTACCATCAACGAAAATGCCGATCCCTCCGTCCCGCATGATATACTTCTGACTCTGGAGGAATTAATTCCACACAATCGTCCCGGCTATCGGCATTATGAAGGTAATTCCGATGCCCATTGCAAAAGCACCCTTGTCGGCTGCAGCGAGCAGATCCTGCTCAAGGATAAATCTCTGCAGCTTGGTACCTGGCAGGGTATTTTCTTCTGTGAATTTGACGGCCCACGCAGCAGAAAAGTAATCGTACAGGTCCGTGGGCAATAACATATTCTTCACGCTATAGAGCCGGGAAGGGAGAGCTTTGGAAAAACATAAAATAAGGCGAGGTGGTGGAACCGGCTGGGGGGGAGACCGGTGGACCACGCTGCCTCGCCGAGGTTTAGAAGCACCTAAGGTGCATTATTTCATTTATTAGGTACAAAAAGCCCTTTTCAAAGAGCAAGACAGATAGTACTGTCTCAACGAAATCCTGTCAAGAAAATAATAGAAGAGCAAAAAACGCCCTCATTAGAATACAACTACACCTCACACTACAATAGGTATTTTATACTTTTTAGTGAAAAAAAGCAAGCATAAAATCGCTTTTTTTAGTGTTTTTCTGAACATTATATTCTTAAAGCTAAAATCCTATAATCACGTATCTTGAATGTTTAGGCTCATAATCACGAGCCTGACGCTCCCTGCCGTCCGTGCGATAATCTAACATCTTAATGGCCCGGTTTGTTTGATATCTTTTGTGATTTCAAGGCACGCGGGAATCGCCGTTTTCAACGGTAAATTATATCGCATATAGAAATCGGCATGGCACGGGAATCGGCTTTATAAAAAAATCCTATAAAACTTCCGCGAATGTTGCTTTTATGCTGGCATAAACGCACTTTGCTTGATATTTTTTTATTATGTCATTGTTTATGGTGGATTGAGCTCATCGGCATTGAATTATTAATTGTTTTCTTATGGTAAAAATTTCTGAAAGACTAAAACGTATAGAAGATACCGTTGCTTCGGCCTGTGCCCGCTCGGGCAGAGAACGGTGTGACGTAAAGCTTATTGTAGTGACTAAATCCGCCAACATCGATGCAATCGAAGAAGTAATCCGTCAGGGCTATACAGAACTGGGTGAGAACCGCGTTCAGCAGCTCAAAAGAGTTTCGGTACAGATAGCCGGCATTTTACAGGATGGTAATGGTAACTCGGAACTACTCAAGAAGCTCAGATGGCATATGATTGGCCATCTTCAGCGCAACAAGGTCCGCCAGGTTTTGCCTATAGCTTCTCTGATACATTCTGTGGATACACTTCGGCTGGCCGAAGAAATCAACAATGCTGCGTCAAAGCTGAACTTATTTCCAAAAGTACTCCTGCAGGTTAATACTTCCAACGAGCCACAAAAATATGGTGTCCCGGTTGGAGCAGCCACTCACTTGGCCGAGCAGATGGATACTCTATCCCACTTAAAGCTGGTTGGTTTGATGACAATGGCTCCGTTAACTCGTGACAAGGACGTGGTTCGTACTTGTTTTGTTCGAGCGGCAGAGTTATTTGATGAGATGCGCGGCGAAAAGTTTGTTGGCCCACATTTTACCGAATTGAGCATGGGTATGAGTTCCGACTATGAAATTGCTGTGGAAGAGGGAGCGACCATTCTTCGCATCGGCTCGGCGATTTTTGCCGGTTGAAAGTAAAAAAATCATTAGAAAATGCAAAGTGCCCCCCTTATCAAGCCGAAATTTAGCTTATAGATGATGAACTGTCTTTCGTTAGCGATATTCTGTGAGCGGCGGTTCTTTAACAGGGCAATCAGATGAGTAACCGTTGTCTGAAGGTCCTATAAAGCTGACATAAAATTAATATTATGGAAAAAGTAGAATCACATAGTCTTCTTGATTTGGATAAGAGCTTTGTTGATGTACTGTATATAACCAACCGGCAGCAGATGCCCCTGGAAACAAAGCAGCTTCTCGATGAAAAAAAGCTGTCCTACCGTGTTATTCCAATTGATAAATTTTCCGAAGTCCGCAACGGATTCGATTCGATAGGGACTGTAATTGTTGATGTAGATGACACAAATTGCTCACAGCAACTGGTTCAAATCATCGAGACCTTTGAGACGAAACATATTGGTGTTATTCTGCTTACAGATAAGGAAAAACTACCGGCAGAAAGTTCTTCCGTGTTACCATCAACAACAAGTTTATCAATGAGTGAAACTTCGGAGGTTTCTTCACTTGATGAACTGTGGGTAAGAGTCAGTGCCAACCTCACATATCGTAAAAAAAGTTCCGCACAAGTAATAAAGCCTGCGGCTACATCAAGGCGGGCACAAGCAACTTATAATAACAAACTGGCAGAGCAAATAGATACAGCGAAGATGCTGATTGAGAATCTGGCGGAGCAGCTTCGTTTGGCCGGTCTTGTACAAAAGGATTTTTTGCCTACCAAGCTGCCACAAACCGACAAAGTGCGATGGGCCACGTTATTTTTGCCGGCTGAGTGGGTATCCGGTGACATTTTCGATATCGTCCGTGTCGACGAGGAGCATATCGGCTTTTATTTGGCGGATGTAGTGGGTCATGGGATGCCTGCGGCACTTTTGACAATCTTTCTGAAACAGGCCCTGGTTATGCGTCAGACCATAGAGAACAAATACCGTATATTCTCGCCGAGTGAAGTGGTCAGGAATCTCAATATTCGGATGGCTGCACAGAAGCTGTCCGGCTATCAGTTTGCCACGTGTTGTTATTGTCTGTTGAATGTGAAGACTTTAGAACTCACATACGCTCGCGCGGGACACCCCTACCCTGTCCTTATAAGGGCCGGGCAGCCACTCGAACAACTGGAAATACGGGGCTCACTGCTGGGTGTTTTTGAGCAGACTGAATTCCCTCAGCGGACTATACAGCTCGAACCAGGCGACAAGTTGCTTCTTTATTCCGATGGAGCTGATACTCTGATTGGCGGTTTTAATAACCGGCTGGGCTTCTGTTTCACAAAGGAATTTCAGGAAATCAAACATATGCCCATTACCCGGATTTTGGACGTATTCAGTTCGCATATACAGAACCAGGAGGTTGAGCAGATTGAAATTGACGACATTACGATGGTAGGCCTCGAAATACTGAAGTAAATTCAGGATCCTTTGCTGATACACAGAGTTTCCCGTCATAGTGACCGCTATATTGCATTCCTTTTGCAAATATTTATAAGGATGTAATTGCAGTTCTGCCTGCTAACGATATTTTCCGGGTTTATTTCCCTTCTGTCTGTATAAGGGAAATTGCTTGCAAATATGCGGCCTGCCGTTATACTGGTATCTCAACTTCGTTATGCGTCGTGTGAGGTAAGTTATGCAGGCGGCAATACGCAGTACGAGTTTAGCAAAAGGAATATGGCGATGGCGCACAAAGACATCGATTTAAAAAAGATAAAAGAACTCATTGAAATAATGAAACAAAACAATCTTGAGGAGCTTGAAGTCCGGCAGGATGATGACAAGATTTATCTAAAGCGTTGTCAACCTCAGCCACCGGCAATGTCCGCTTTGCCAACGATGAGACAGGAAGTTGGTACAGCACCTGTCGGTCCTGGGAGAACAGAGGCTTTGGTTCAACCTGGGGAATCCGTTGTGCAACAGGAAGATTTGATAGAAATAACCTCACCGATCGTCGGGACTTTCTATGCAAAGCCGAGTCCCGATGCTGAGCCTTATGTCGAAATTGGCTCGACAGTCGGTTCTCAGACAATAGTCTGCATCATTGAGGCGATGAAGGTTATGAACGAGATAAAGGCTGAAGCGAGCGGAATGATTGCAGATGTACTGGTGACCGATGGTCAGGCAGTTGAATACGGCCAGGTACTTTTTAAGCTCAGGCCCGACTGATTAGAATGCGCCATGTGAAGCCGAACAAGAAGCGAGAACATGTTTTCAAGAATACTGATAGCAAATCGTGGTGAAATAGCGCTGCGTATAATTCGTGCCTGTCATGAACTTGGCATCGAGGCAGTAGTAGTTTATTCCGAGGCCGATAAAGAGGCTCCATATCTGCAGTTTGCAGATGAGGCGGTCTGTATAGGGCCCGCCGACTGTGCTAAAAGTTATCTTAACATTGCGCGTATTATAAGTGCGGCTGAGATTACAGATGTTGAAGCGATACATCCCGGCTACGGCTTCCTAGCTGAGAATATCGAGTTTGCTCAGATTTGCCGGGAATGTGGCATAACATTCATCGGGCCTCCTGTTGAGGCGATGCAACTGCTTGGTGACAAGGTCAGCGCACGAAAACTGGCACACCAGGCCCGGGTGCCGGTTGTGCCGGGTTCTGATGGGGCTATCGAGGACGACTCGAAAGCGCTTGAACTGGCAAATCAGATGGGATACCCGGTGATAATAAAGGCCGCAGCCGGCGGCGGTGGACGCGGGATGAGGATTGTTCATAACGACATTTCTTTGCGGTCGGCATTTAATGCAGCACGTGCGGAGGCTGAAATTGCCTTCGGGAACGGTAGTGTCTATCTGGAGAAATATATAGTTGAACCTAGGCACGTTGAGGTCCAGGTAATGGCCGACAACAAAGGCAACGCTCTGCATTTTTTTGAAAGAGACTGCTCTATCCAGCGAAGACATCAAAAAATGATTGAGGAATCACCATGTCCGGTTCTGGACAGACGTACCAGAGAAGAATTATGCGAAGCTGCATTGAGGATTACAAAGGAGGCGAAGTATGTCAATGCGGCCACAATCGAGTTTCTTTTGGACAGGGATAAGAAATTTTACTTTATTGAGGCAAATACAAGAATACAGGTCGAGCACCCTGTAACAGAGATGGTGACAGGCAATGACTTGATTAAGTATCAATTGAAGATAGCATCCGGAATGCCTGTCAAGTTGAGTCAGAGAAACATCAGGCACGCCGGCGTAGCTATCGAGTGCCGGATTAATGCCGAAGACCCTGAGAATAATTTCGCTCCCTCCCCGGGCAAAATAACGAGATATATTCCGCCCGGGGGACCCGGAGTAAGAGTCGATTCGTATGTATATCAGGGTTGCACTATCTCTCCAACCTACGATTCGATGATAGCCAAGCTTATTGTCCATCAAAAGACGCGGGCCGAAGCCATTGCAACAATGAAAAGAGCCTTGCAGGAATTTGTCATTGAGCCGATCAAAACAACCATCCCCATCTGTCTGAATATTCTTTCACATAGCCAGTATGTGAAAAATCAGATTGATACCGGCTTTGTAGAAAGAACTTTTTAACTCGTATCTTATTTCTTTAGATGATAGATAAGCCGTAACCAGCCGTTTACGGTCGTTCGAGAGCGATTAAGTCTTCGTAGGTTTCACGTTTTCTGATTATGGAGAATTTACCATCGTCAACGAGCACCTCGGCGGCTCGGCCGCGGGCGTTATAATTGCTGCTCATAGTAAAACCATAGGCACCTGCGGTAAATACGCAGATTAAATCACCGCGTTTGACCGGTGGCAGTGCCCTGTCTTTTGCAAGGAAATCCGCTCCTTCGCAAATCGGACCGACCACATCGACAACTTCAGTGCCGACCATCTGTAGTTTTTTACTCCGCTGAGGCGGGACGAATTTCTCATTGACCTTCGCAGGCCAGATGAAGTGAAACGCCTGATAAAGTGATGGCCTGATCAAATCATTCATTCCGGCATCGACAATAATAAATTTTTTGCTGCCTCCGCGTTTGGTATAAATGGTGCGGGCAAGCAAGATGCCTGCGTTGGCACAAATGCTTTTACCAGGCTCCAGGATTAGTTTGAGATTTTTATCTTTGAGCAGTGGAACAATCCCGGCTGCATACTCTTCGGCTGACGGGACCGTGTCGGACTCGTAATCGGCGCCGTAGCCTCCACCTAAGTTCATAGCTTCGATGGTGTGGCCATTGCTGCGGAGCTGGTCTATGAGCGGCAGGAGTTTTTTAACTGCATCGACAAAGGGATCGATTGTCTTTCCGCCGCTACCAAGGTGTACATGAACTGCACAAAGATTTATATTTTCATTGCTGCCATATTTATCGAAGATATTTATTGCATGTTCGATGTCGACACCGAATTTGGTTTCCTTTTTACCTGTTGTGATATAAGCATGGGTTTTATATTCAATATCAGGATTTACTCGCAACGCTGCTTTTGTGTGTTTGCCGAGTTGTCTTGCCAATGAGATAAGATTTTCCAGTTCCGCCTCCGATTCGATATTGAAATATCCTATGTCGGCATTGAGCGCTTCAATGATTTCGGAATCCGTTTTACCTACACCGGCGAAAACGACTTTCGAGGACTCGACGCCGGCCTGTTGTGTACGAAATAACTCCCCGCCGCTGACGACATCGAATCCGCTTCCCAGTTCAGCCATAAACTTGAGTATATGAATATTGCCGCAGGCTTTGACGGAGTAACAAATCAGAGTTTCAAGTTCACTGTATGCTTTTTGAATCTTTTGCAGATGGTCGATAAAAGTGGCTTTGCTGTAGATGTAAGCAGGCGTGCCTGTGGCTTCAGCTATTTTATCAATATTAACATTTTCGACAAAGAGCATGCCGTTTTGGTAGATAAAATGATCCATGCTATTTACCACCTTTTTATCATTCATAGGTATATCAAATAAATTATAAGTTTAAGCAAATAGTATAAGTAATTGAAGTCAAATTGCAAGATGACAGTTGGTTGCGATGAATTAGTGTAATGATATGATGCAAAATAGCGTTGGTTTTCTATATCCAAAAAAATGGAAGGTTCTACTGCAGTGTGAGAACCTTCCATCTTTCGCGTAATCGCTCGGAGCCTTGATTTTACAATCGCAGCTCAAACAACCGGTTTCATCCGGCAGCCTGCCGGAATCTGTCGTTTCGTTCGAGGGCAGGCTTCTGTCTAAACTGTTACGCTATTTTTTCTTTTTTGCTGCTTTTTTCTTTTTCTTCTTTGCTGGTTTCCTCTTTGCGGTTTTCTTCTTGGTTACTTTTCTCTTTGCTTTTTTCTTCGCTTTCTTCTTTGCCATTATTGTGTCACCTCCTTTTGGCTCACAAAATCCTTTTATGTTTCTTCGTAACCATCACAACATTTATAACAATAAAGAAAAATATGAAATAAATACACAAAAATATTAAAATTTTTATATATTTATTTATCGTCTAAAAGTTTATTATTACTTGACGAAATTTTCAGTCGTCAATGTTTTACTAAGCTTGATATATTGATTAGCATACATATTGTAAAGTAAAAAATAAGCTGCTTCTTAAGAATATTATTGTTTTACAATTTTTTGAATGTTCGATTTTCTTTAGTTTTATCCTATATTATTTTTAATATATCGGAATGTAGTCGTTAAGATTTTATGGCTTTGAAAAAAATAATTTTGTTTGGTGGTACCTTCGACCCGATACATCTTGGTCACACTACAGTGGCTGCGTCAACTGCAGAATTTTTATGTGCAGAAAAAGTAATTTTCATTCCCGCGAAGCGCTCTCCGCTAAAGAGTTTTCCGCCCAGTGCAAGTGACATAGATCGACTGGAAATGATAAAACTCGCCATAGCCGGCCATGAGATTTTCGAGGCAAGTAACTGCGAATTAAAACGACTCGCGCCGAGCTATACTCTTGAAACTGTAAGGCAGTTCCAGGTAGAGTACGGCAGTGAATATTCAATATACTGGCTTGTTGGTGCCGACAGTATCGATGAGCTGTCACGCTGGCATGAAATCACTGATTTGATTGATGAATGCAATTTGGCAGTGATGTACCGGGCCGGTTTTGATAAGCCGGATTTTACCGGTTATGAGGAACACTGGGGACGCGGCCGCATCGAAAAACTTCAGCGAAATATTATCCCGACCCCCCTGATTGATATAAATAGCACAGATATACGAAAAGGGCTGGCCGCCGGACAAGATGTTGCGCAAGTGCTTCATCCATCGGTAGTTAGCTACATTCACAGGCACGGCCTCTACAAGGCAAATCCGACGAAGAGCAGCGATTGACGTTTAAGTTATGTTTGCATTCTGCTCTGCTTAACATTCCTTATCAGCCAGTCGTACCAGTCGGCCATGCCTTGTCCGGTTTTTGCCGAGATTGGAAAAATTTCGATGGCTTTATTTAGCCTGCTTGCATCTGATTTGACGCGTTCTATATCGAAATCCACTTGCCCGTCGGATGCGAGCATATCGATTTTATTTATGAGCAGCGTTTTTGACTTTGCAAAAATTCCGGGGTACTTGGCGGGCTTGTCGTCACCCTCGGCAACGGAAAGTACAACCACCTTGCCGGTCTCACCCAGCTCGAAAGCCGATGGACAAACAAGGTTGCCGACGTTTTCGATAATAATTAAATCCAGGTCGTTAACAGGTAGATTTTTTAGTCCCCTGCTTATTTGTGCAGCGGATAAATGACACGCTCCTTCAGTGTTGATTTGAAAAGCTGGCGCTTTGGTTGCTCTGATTCTTTGGGCATCGATATCGGTTTGAATGTCACCTTCGATAACACCGATTTTTATTTTGTTATTTAGCTCGGTTATGGTCCTTACAAGAATGGTTGTCTTGCCGGAACCGGGAGATGAAATCATGTTCAGGCACAATTTTTTTTGCTTGGTTAGAAGGGATTTATTTTCTATGGCACATTTTTCATTTTCACTAAGAATTTTTTTTCCAATATTAATTTTTTTCATGATTTTACCCAGTTTGAAATTCTATTTCTTCCAGAATCAAAGGTGCATCCGGCAGTAACTCAAACTCCTGTCCGTTACATTTTTCACATTGTGGTTTCGAGAATTCGATTTCGAAGACATGATTGCATGTTTTACATTTCGCCTGCAAAGGCTTATGTTCAATTTCTAATTTTACTCCCTGGCATAACGTATCTTTGGCAATCGCATCGAAGGCAAAAGATAGTATTTCGTCGTTGAGAGCATTGAGTTTTCCACAACTTATCTTCGCAAGGACAGGTTTTGCTTTCTGCTTTGAAGCCTCATCCGATATTTGTGCCAAAAGACTCTGTGCCACCATCATCTCATGCATCAGCATATCCTCGGTAGATCACGGCCGTATGGCATTTGTACAATTCTCTTTCCGCCTATCCGCGTGGCCAGTTCCACCATGGGCACATCATCTGTTTTTATAACTTGCCCAATTATTTTTGCTTTTTTTCCCAGCGGATGATTTCTGCAGATACTCAGACATTTCTCCGCCGATTCAGGTGATACAACCGCTACGAATTTGCCTTCATTCGCGATTGTCAGCACATCGAAACCGAGCATGTTTGCCGCCGACTGCACCGTTTTATTTACGGGAATATCCGTTTCGCGGATTTCGATGCTCAGTCCGCTGCTTCTTACAATTTCATTCATCGTCGCAGCCAGACCGCCGCGGGTAGGATCACGCATAAATTTTATACCGTTGGTTTTTTCGAGCAATTCACATGTCAGTTCCGTCAGGGCGGCGCAATCGCTTTGCAGTTTCGATTGAAATTTTATCCCTTCCCGCTGCGAAATGATAGTCATACCATGGTCGCCAATTGTGCCGTTGATAATGATTTTGTCTCCTTCGGAAATTCTATCGATGCCTAATTCAACGCCGTCTAACCTTATACCCACACCTGCGGTATTGATAAAAATCCTGTCGGCAGCACCGGCTTCGACCGTCTTGGTGTCGCCTGTTACGATGTCGACATTGTTCGAGCGGACGGTTTGGCCGATGCTATCCAAAATTTTCTCAAGCAGTTTGAACTCGAATCCGTCCTCGATTATCAGCGACAAGGACAGCGCTATAGGTTTGGAACCGGCTACAGCCAGATCATTTATTGTTCCGCAGATGGCGAGCTTGCCGATATCGCCGCCGTTGAAAAACAACGGCTTTATGACATAGCTGTCTGTTGTAAAACAAAGCGATTTCGAAGCGATATTAAGTTTTGCCGAATCACCTAACTGGGCCAGTGTGTCGTTTTTTAGCTTCGGCAGAATGTGCTTTCGTATCAGCTCGTCGGTGAGCTGACCGCCGCCGCCGTGTGCAAGTAAGATTCTCTCGTTTGTATCAGTTCCCATCAGTTATTTCTCTACCGACCATATTTGAACCACGCGGCACAAGCGCCTTCGGAGCTTACCATACAGGGACCTACCGGTTTTTGAGGTGTACATTTTTTACCGAACAGACCACACTCCGGCGGCTCAATAAGTCCGCAAAGAACCTCGCCGCATCGACAGCCGCCCAATTCCTCGCCGGGCACCTCTGTAATATTAAATCGCTTGAAGGCATCGAATCGGAAGAATTGTTTTTTGAGTTCCAGCGTGCTTTCTTCTATTTTTCCCAGACCTCGCCAGTAGCCGTCCATCGGCTCAAAACAGTCGGCAATGATTTTCTGGGCCACTGTGTTGCCCTGCTCGGTTACAACAGCATCATATAGTGATTTGAGTTCGGCTTTACCGGCGGAAAGCTGCCGGCATATTTCGGCAAGCCCTTCGATTATCTGCAGCGGCTCGAAGCCTGCCACCACACAGGGTCTTTTGAATTCATCTACAATCCGAGTAAAAGCACCGGAGCCGATGATTGCGCTGACATGCCCCGGACAAAGAAACGCATCGATATTATGATTCTTCCCGCCCAATAACGCCCGCATTGCAGGTACAACGAGTTTGTGCCCGCTTAAAATGCAAAAATTTTCTATCGATTCAGCAGCAGCTTCCTTAACCGCTACAGCAGTTGCAGGAGCGGTGGTCTCGAAACCAACTGCAATGAATATGATTGTTTTGTCTGGATTGTCTTTGGCTAATTGCAGAGCGTCTTCACTGCTGAGAACAACTTTGACGTTTGCTTTTGACTGCCTTGTTTCGAGCGAACCTGTTTTGCCGGGTACGCGAATCATATCGCCGTATGTTGTAATAATGCAATCGTCATGGTCGGCAAGTTGCAAAACAACATCGATATAGCCCTGGTCGGTGACACAGACCGGGCAGCCAGGCCCGGATAAAAGCCGCAGGTCTTTCGGCAGCATTGACCTTATGCCGTTGCGAAAAATCGAGACGGTATGAGTGCCGCAGACCTCCATAATATTGATTTGTCGATCCAGAGATTTACAGGCCGAGGCCATTAGGTTCTGTGCTTTGTTGATTCTGTCAAACATTGATATCGTATATTATTTTTTATGAATCTCGACTTTATCCCGAGACTTTATTCGGCGTATCCATAAATTCATTGATTTCGGAAATTAGTTGCCATGTCTTTTTCGCTTCTTCTTCATCGACCGTTGAAATAGCAAAACCTGCGTGCACTAATACTAAATCTCCCAATTTTGCCTTCGGCAGGAGCGTAGTTTTAGCCTTGAAACGGTTGCCCATTGCATCAACAACCGCCCTGTCGCCCTCCAATTCAGTTATTCTTGCTGGTATCGCCAAACACATAATTCATCTCTCGTCGTTTTTGAAACGTATTTTGAATCTGTATTACCTGTTGAGTCTGCATTCTATTGTTAGATACGTACCGGGTCAATCTTTGTTTGTATTGAGGGTCGGATCACTTTCGTTGTGGCTTTGTTTTAACTGTTATTATCTGCGTTTGATTCCCGGCAAAAGAGCTTGACAGAACGATATATACGATTTATTCTTTATATATGAAGATCGAGTGTTTTTTGTAGCTTGTAAGAGTTCCCTATGGACATAAAGCAGATAATTCAGGAAAAACGCGACGAGATATGCGCTGTTGCCGCTAAGCACGGTGCATATAACATACGCATATTTGGATCAGTAGTACGTGGTGAGGCCGGTCCGAACAGTGGTATTGATTTTTTAATTGATGCCGGACCAGCGACAAGTTCCTGGTTTCCTGCCGGTCTTATACTGGACCTTCAGGAAATACTGGGCCGGCGTGTTGAAGTAGTTACAGAGAAGGCACTCAGTCCTTTTATTCGCGATTATGTGCTTCGTGAGGCGGTTGCCTTATGAAAGATGATACCGTTTATCTTCGTCATATAATGTAGTGTATTCGGCGTATCGAGGAAAACATCGCTGAAGGACGAGATCAATTCCTGGAATCTCACACTCTTCAGGACGCTGTATTGAGGAACCTTCAGACATTGGCTGAATCAACTCAGCGGTTATCCGATGATTTGAAAGTGACAAAGCCGGAGATTGAATGGTATCGCATCTCTGCATTTCGTAACGTTCTCGTTCACGATTATCTCGGTATAGATGTTGAAGGGGTCTGGGAAATCACACAACGTGATGTACCCTCTCTCAAGAGGGCTATATTAAAGATGCTTAATGAAGGATATAATCCATCGAATTGACAACCGCCCTGTCGCCCTCCAATTCAGTTATTCTTGCCGGTATCGCCAAACACATAATTCGTCTCTCGTCGCTTTTGAAACGTATTTTGAATCTGTATTACCTGTTGAATCTGCATTCTATTGTTAGATACGTTCCGGGTCAATCTTTGGTTTGCACGAAGATTATTACCATCGACTTTATGAAGATTTACAAACAGTGCATCTTATCACATGTGCGCCGGAGTATTTTTTTCATCAGAAGCTGTTTGAGATGGCTTTTGGTATATGCGAACGTAGTCCACTTCGAATTTAGCCGGGAAATTGGTTTCTGATGGATCTCCTCCGGCGGTTCCGCCGATGGCAAGATTCAGGATTATATAATGTGGCTGATGGAACGGATTTTTCTTCTGGTCGTCCTGGTTAAACGTTTCTTTCAGGTCGATGGTGTTTAAGAGCATATCGTCAACATAGAGTTTGATATTGTCCTGGTCCCAGTCCATCCGCCAGATGTGGAACTTGCTGGACCAATCAGGGTCGTTGAAATCGGCGATGGGCTTTTTGGTATCATCCCATATAGGTGTCCATCGCTTCTGTGATGCCCATGCCGCATTTGCCAGAAGCATGCCTTGGTAATATTCCATAATATCGATTTCGCCGCAAGCTGGCCACCTGCCTTGTGAGCCCAAGGTCCAGAAAGCGGGCCAGAGCCCAGGGCGGGTGTCGATTCTACCTCGCATTTCGAAACGGCCGTACATCCAGTTGTGCAGGCGCCTGGTTGTCATGCTTGCGGAAGTGTACTCGGCATATTCCCTGTTTGCTCTCCAGTTGTCACTGTCCGGTTTGTAACGGGGATTTTGCCTGCGTTCATGTCGACCTTCGATAATAAGCAGGCCGTTTTCACATCGTGCGTTTTCCGGTTGGTACCATTGAAGCTCCTCGTTTCGAACGAATCCGTTCTCGTAAGTCCAGTTGTTCGGGTCCGGGCATCCGTCTTTGTCGAACTTGTCCGCCCAGACGAGTTCATATTCGTCTGATGTTGTGTCTTTGTTGTTAGTATCGCCAGTCGCGATTGACTTTTGTATGGTGGTTATTGAAACCATTCCTGCGGCCAAGAAGATGGTAACAAGAATCTGCAATTTACTCATAATATTTCTCCTGTACTTGTTGATTGTGGTCTGTAATTGATAAGTCTTTGGTCACGAGGTCGACGGCGATTGCGGCCTGGCCGAGAGAAATTCCCCCATCGTTGGAAGGAACCTGCCGGTTAAATAATACTTCGAAACCTTCTTTTTTCAGCAGCTTCACCAAACGGCCGATTAGATACCGGTTGCAAAACACTCCGCCGCTTAATGCCACTGTATTTAGTTCGGTGCTTTCCCTCGCATATTTAGCCATTGCCAATAGAGCAGCAACGAGAGTATTATGGAATTTGGCGGAGATTATATCGGATTCGATATTGTCTCTAATATCCTGGACAATCCCTCTTATGGTTATACCCGGATCAAACAAGCATAAGTCGCTCGGTGGAAAAGATATCTCGAATTCGTAACTATCCTCGATATCGACGGCGGCGATCGCTTCCAGCGCCATCGGCAACTGTGCATCGAAATTATTATAATTTCCCAGTCCGAGCATAGCGGCGACGGCATCGAAGACCCGACCCAGACTGGATGTCTCTATGCAGTTTATGCCTTTATCGAGCTGTTCTGATATGATTTGCAGTTTATCATTGTCAGGCTCGATACGATTCAGCAGCCAGTCAAATTCCGATAGAGAAAAATTCACGCCGTATGCTTTTTTCAATAATGACAAAGCAGGTCTTACAGCTTCTTTGCTTGCCTTATCCGCACCTGCCAATTGATAATAATCCAAATGGCCGAATCGCTCGAATTTCTCCAGCGATGCAATAAGGCACTCGCAACCCCAAATGACTCCGTCTGAGCCGTAACCGGTGCCGTCGCACACAAGCCCGATGACTGGGCCGCTGATGCCGTGTTCCGCTAAGACGGATGCGACATGGGCCCAGTGGTGTTGGATGTGAATAATTTTTTGAGAAGTCATTGAATTGGCATTTTGCGTGGAAAAATAGCCTGGATGGAGGTCGCAGGCAACGATTTTCGGCTCGACTTCGAATAGTTTCGCCAAATGTTCGACCGAGCCGATGTAGTGATGATAGACCTCAACATCTTCGAGGTCGCCGATGTGTTCACTGCAGATAAGCTGGTTATTCTTTGTAAAACAGAAGGTATTTTTCAAATCCGCCCCCGCGGCGAAGATATCCTCCGTGCATGATTTTTCGATAATAATCGGCGTGGGAACATATCCTCTTGCCCGCCTTAGCAAAACCGGTTCTCGCTCTACGAAATGCACAATTGAATCATCGACCTGCCTGAAAATTTGCCTGTCATGCATTAAAAAGGTATCGGCGATGTCTCCTAATCGTTCCAGTGCCGTTTCGTTCCTGCAAATTAATGGCTCATCGGAAGTATTACCGCTGGTGGCCACCAGAACTTCTATATCGTATTCGAATAGCAGATAATGCAGCGGTGCATAGCACAACATAAAGCCGAAAGTGCTTACTCCCTCGGCCACCGATGGTGCTATCGGATTGTTTTTTCTTTTGGGCAAAAGAACAATCGGGCTTTGGGGACTTTTTAGGAGTTGCTCCGACAACTCGTCAACGATTGCATATCGTTTTATTTTTTCGATTGAATCAGTCATCATGGCAAAAGGCTTGTGGTCACGCTTCTTTCGTTCCCGCAATCGTTCCACCGCCTTGTTATTAAGGGCGTCAATAGCTAAATGGAATCCGCCGATTCCTTTTATTGCGACGATTTTTCCTGCTAACAGCAGGCGGGCGGCTTCGGATAATACTTTTTCGGTTTGTGTTTGTATTGTTTTGCCATTGCTGTCTGTCAGTCGGATTTTCGGCCCGCAAGCCGGGCATGCGACAGGCTGGGCGTGAAAACGACGGTCAGTGACATCGGTGTATTGAGCGGCACATTTGTCGCACATTTTGAATACCGACATTGTTGTGTTCGGTCTGTCGTAGGGAATGTTTTTGATTATCGAATACCTCGGTCCACAGTTTGTACAGTTAATAAAAGGATAGCCGTGGCGTAAGTCGTTCTTGTCCGACATTTCCGCAAGGCAGTCTCGGCAGGTGGCAGTATCAGCAGTCACCTGCGAAAGCGGTGTGCCCTGCGAATCACTTTTTCGGATATGAAATCCATCTTCGTCCTCCACGAGCGGTATATCGTGAACATTACAGGTTTTTATCCGGGCCAGAGGCGGTTTGTCGGTATCGGATTGCAGGCGGGTAAGGAATTTAACAATTTTTTGCTCCTTGCCCTGCAATTCGACAGTAACGCCATTTGTGTTGTTATAGACAATGCCGGAAAGCTGTAACGCGGTCGCTATCCTATGCACGGCTGGACGAAAACCAACGCCCTGAACCTGCCCTGTTATTAATATTCTTTGTCTCTTAATCAAAACGCCTGCACTCTACCCTTTCAATACACTTTAATACGCCGGTTTATATCAAAGGTTCCTGCAGAGCATTATAATACGGCGGCAGAAAAGAGGCAATCCGGGATTGCGCGGCATAATCGGCTAAATGGCAGGATGGATTAAAGGTTAAAAGTTGCTTGACAATGTCAGCTGTGCTGTTTAACATGGTTTTCGTTCGGGGCCATAGCTCAGATGGGAGAGCGCTTGCATGGCATGCAAGAGGTCGTGGGTTCGAATCCCATTGGCTCCATTTTCCTCAACCTTATTTGTTTAAAGTGCTTTTCTATTGGTATTTATTTCCTTGTTTACCGTTTGCAGCATGACTTTATTCTTTTGAGATAGGGATGATTTATTGCTAACAGAGGCTTTTTGTCCGGCCGCTACAATATAATGTAATGCTGCTGTGATAGTGGGAGGTAAGCTTAAAAACACCTTAAATGGACAAATCAGGTGTAATATACGAATCCGAATCAGGGTGATTTTAGCCGGTAACAAGCGCAAAATGGGAAATGTTATGCACGAAATGAGGTTGAAACCTTTTGTTATATCCCCTATTATACGGCCGTTTTCGACGGCTCAACTTGGTCTTGGAGTTGGCTACATATAATCGCTTCTACAGGGCGATTGTCGACATCCTCGACCAAGGCCTGATGAATAAATATAATTTTAGGACTGCCTACTGAAGATGTGCTCAGGAACAGATTAAGTTTTATTTTGGAGGATAAATCGCAGATTTGGATCGTAACTTTGAACCAGAAGCGAAAAAGTGAACAATGAATCTCGACCCAAGAAAAATGAAAGACTGGCAGATTGCAGAAGCTGCCGAGGAATTGATGAAACCTATTACTCAATTAGGCGAAGAACTGGGCCTGGAGGATGGAGAATTGTTACCGATGGGCCGGAATCTGGCCAAGGTTGATAATAAAGAAGTTCTATCGCGTCTTTCGGATGGCCCGACGGCGAAATATATTAATGTTACTGCCATCACGCCGACGCCATTAGGCGAAGGGAAAACAACGACTACTATCGGTCTGATTGAAGGTCTGGGCAGACTAAAAAAGCGCCCTATCGGTGCGATTCGCCAACCGAGCAGCGGACCGACTTTTAATATCAAAGGCTCTGCCGCCGGTGGAGGTCTGGCACAGTGTATTCCTCTGACGCCGCTTTCCATCCGACTCACCGGCGATATCGACTTTATCACGAATGCCCACAACCTTGCGATGGTCGCGTTGACTTCACGAATGCAACATGAAAGAAACTATGATGACGCAAGGCTGGCGAAAAGTGAACTCACACGGATAGATATCGATCCCGAACGTGTCCAAATGAAGTGGGCAATGGATTTCTGCGCTCAGGCGCTTAGAAACATCAGGATAGGCCAGGGCGGCAAAATGGATGGCTACGAGATGGACTCAGGCTTTCAAATGACCGCTTCAAGCGAGGTCATGGCCATATTGTCGGTTGCCAAGAATCTGGAGGATTTACGCGATCGTATAGCAAAAATTGTTGTTGCCTACGACAAGAAAGGCAATGAAGTCACCACCGCCGACCTTGAAGTTGATGGTGCCATGACTGCATGGCTGGTCGATGTGGTACACCCGAATTTGTTACAGACCATCGAGGGCCAGCCGGTGTTTGTTCATGCAGGCCCATTTGCGAATATCGCTATCGGGCAGAGCTCCATTATCGCGGACATGTTAGGTACGAAACTTGGTGACTATCATGTAACCGAAAGCGGTTTCGGTGCTGACATCGGTTTTGAAAAGTTCTGGAATTTAAAATGTCGTATATCGGGTCTTGTGCCGGACGCGGTTGTTATCGTTGCTACTATTCGCGCGCTTAAAATGCACGGCGGTGGGCCCGTCGTCAAGCCCGGTATACCCTTGAGTGAAGAATATATTACGGAAAATCTCGAACTTCTCGAAAATGGGTGTGAGAACCTTATCGCTCATATAGAAACTGTGAAAAGAAGCGGAGTCCAGCCGGTGGTTTGCATAAATCATTTTGAAACCGATACAGATACGGAAACCGAGCTTGTACGAAAAATATCTGAACAGTATGGCGCTCATGCCGCTGTCTCGAAGCATTGGCTCAGAGGCGGGGAAGGAGCAATCGAACTGGCTGAGGCGGTAATTGATGCCTGTAACGCAAAGAATAATTTCCAGTTCCTGTATGATCTGGATACACCGCTTAGAAAACGTATTGAATTAATTGCCAGGCAAGTGTATGGGGCGAATGGCGTTAGTTATACGGACAAGGCCTTGAAAAAAGTCAAGGCTCTGGAGGACGATCCTGCAGCCAGGACTTTGGGGACCTGCATGGTCAAAACGCATCTTAGCCTCTCGCATGACCCGGACCTAAAAGGAAGGCCTACCGATTGGGAGCTTCCCATTAGTGACATTCTGGTTTATAAAGGAGCAGGTTTTATCGTGCCGGTCGCCGGTGCAATCAAGTTGATGCCGGGTACCGCTTCTAATCCGGCTTTCCGCCGAATCGATGTAGATGTAAACACCGGAAAAGTACAAGGCCTGTTTTAATCTTGTTATGTTAAATTTGCTGTATCAGAGGCAGGAGTATTACAAATATGACAGCACGAATTATAGACGGTAAACAAGTTGCCGCCGATATGCGGGCAGAATTAAAGGAAGAAGTTGCTAGGCTGAAAAAACAGGGCATCGTTCCCGGTTTGGGCGTTATCTTGGTTGGAGATGACCCGGCATCACAGTCTTATGTCACTGCTAAGGAACGTGCCTGTGATGATATGGGAATTTATTCCGACAATAGGCGCCTGCCCGCTGAAACCGGCCAGAAGGAGTTGATGGCCCTTGTCGAGAAAATGAACGATGACCTGAAAATCAACGGCATCCTGGTCCAGCTTCCCCTGCCCGGAGGGCTTGATGAATCCGAGGTGCTTCTTGCTATTGACCCGTTAAAGGATGTAGACGGCTTTCACCCTATTAATGTGGGCAAGATGATGATAGGCGAAAAGTCCTTCCTGCCGTGCACGCCGCACGGTATCGTCCAGCTACTGATAAGAAGCGGTGTCACTATCGAAGGAGCGGAGGTGGTCATCGTCGGGCGGAGCAACCTTGTTGGTAAACCGCTGGCGAATATGCTTATCCAGAAGAAGCCGAACGCCAATGCAACTGTTACCGTCTGCCATACTCGTACCAAAGACCTTGCCTCTCACACAAAGCGAGCTGATATTTTAATTGCCGCAGCGGGCCGGCCAAATACCATCACGGCGGAAATGGTCAAAAAGGGGGTGGTTGTTATTGATGTCGGAGTTAATCGTATCGAGGATAAAACGAAGAAAAGAGGTTATCGTCTGGTCGGTGATGTCGATTTCGGAACAGTCAAAGAAAAAGCTTCGTTGATTACTCCTGTTCCCGGCGGAGTAGGCCCGATGACAATCACCATGCTGCTGTATAACACGGTTGAATCCGCCAAAATAGCCGCCGGACTTGAAATAGAATGATTTAGGCCTGATTCAGGTATGTAATATGCCTATCAGATAGGACTTCTCTTGCGCACAACAACAAAGGTCATATAACGCTCGGTATCGGAAAGAAATGGTTAGAAACAGGCTTTTCTTGTTGTTGCTCTCCCCCCTTTTTGTATAGAGTTTCTTGACGACTTATGGGGACGGGATTATATTATCAGGCTCTATGGTCTGTTCCTGCAATGTGATGTGGCTGTATTTTAATCCGGTCGGTCTATACAAAGGGAACATAGAAGCATGTTGTTTTGTTATGGGCAAACTAACAGATGCCCCCAACTAAGAGGAAACATTAGAAAAAGGAGTCTAACATGAGAAGCACAGTGTACTTGCTGAGTGTTTTGCTGGTTATAGCCGCGTCAGGGATTTCCCGTGCAGCGAGCAGTAGAAATATGGCCAAAGAAAACGCCGAGCTGCAGCAGAAAGTTGATAAGCTTGAAAGGGAGTTGAAAGAAATCAAAAAATCCATCATGCAGCAGCCCGATGGGACGACAACACTGGCACCAAAGCCGGTTTGGTCGAACTTAGATATCCAGTTGTATGGTTACCTTAAACTTGATGCAGCCTATGACACTTCGCGGATTAATAACGGGAACTATGCCAAGTGGGTTGAGTCGGAAAGCACCAACGATAATGACGACCAGTTCAATATGACCGGCAATGAGACTCGATTAGGGATGAGAATCAACGGGCCGGACAACGGCCGGATGAAGACCAGCGGCAGAGTGGAAGTGGATTTCTATGGCGGGGGTGATGAGAATAAATCACGACTGATGATGCGACACGCTTACTTCAAGCTGGACTGGCCCCAGAGCCGGTTTAATATTATCGCCGGTCAGACGTCAGATGTAATCAGCCCGCTGGTTCCTTCCACGCTGAACTATAGTGTCTGCTGGTGGACGGGAAATATCGGATATAGACGTCCCCAGATTCGGTTCACCAAAGAGATGAGCATTAAAGAGAACGTCGATTTGAAACTCGAAGGTGCATTCGCCAGAACAATCGGTAGAGATGACGCTGTAGCAGCGCCTGCTGGTACCGAATCAGGTGAGGATGCAGGCTCCCCATCCCTGCAGGGTAGAGCCAGCCTGAGACTTCCGTTGTTCTCGGAAAAGCAGGCCACGATAGGTGTATCCGGTCACTGGGGAAAGGAAGAGTATGACATTGCAACTACCGGGCGAAATACGGATTTCAAAAGCTGGTCACTGAACATGGATTTCAGCCAGCCTGTAAACGACAAGCTGGCAATTAAGGCCGAAATGTTCACCGGGGAGAATCTGGACGCCTACCTGGGCGGGATTGGTCAGGGAGTAACTACGACCGGATTGAACCAGTACGAAGAGATTAGTAGTTCCGGCGGATGGATTGCGGCAAGCCTTGGTCCCTGGAAAAATAGGCGTTTCAACGTAGGTCTGGCAATGGACGACGCCAGCAGCAGTGATATTAATGCGGGCGACCGAACCTTAAACCGCTCTGTTTTCGGGAATATGATTTGTGCACTCAACGAGCAGACTGATGTTGGCTTCGAACTTTCGCACTGGCGGACCGAATACCGAGGACCGGGTGATGGCCAGAGCCTGCGTGCACAATTAGCCATGATTTACAAATTCTAAAATGCCGCTTTTTTCGGTTGACATTTACAATTTACTCGGATAGAAATACCAGTCCGACATATTTGGGTCAGCAGGGGCTTTTTTCTGCGTAATACCTGAAAAATGTATGGTTCTGAAAGTGCATATAACTCGTTGAAGGGCATAAATATAACAAAAAAGTAAATGAATTTGTCGAACACATATAAGGAGAACATCATGGAACAAAAAAAGGGTATCGATTCTCTTATGATCGAGGAACGCACTTTTCCACCACCAGAGGCTATTCGAGCTAATGCGTACATAGACAGTCCAGAGCAGTATCAAAAGATGTGGGATGCGTCCATAAATGAGCCGGACAGCTTCTGGCTGGAGCAGGCAAAGAGCCTGCATTGGTTTAAGGAGCCGACCAAGTCTCTGGAATATACATGGGATACAAAGAACCGAAAAATTGAACACACATGGTTTGCCGATGGCAAGTTGAATGTGTCATACAACTGTCTTGACCGTCATCTCGGTACACCAATCGCAAAGAAAGTCGCATTGCTCTGGCAGGGTGAGGCCGAAGACGCTGTCAAGAAATATACCTATGAGCAATTGCACAAAGAGGTATGCAAATTCGCTAATGTCCTGAAGTCAAAGGGCATAAGTAAGGGCGACCGCGTTGCCATTTATATGCCGATGGTCCCAGAACTTCCGATAGTTATGCTTGCATGCGCCCGTATCGGAGCGATTCATTCTGTCATCTTCGGTGGATTCAGTTCAGACGCCATCACGGACCGTGTCAACGACTCCGACTGTAAAATGCTAATTACTTCCAATGTCTCGCTGCGTGCTGGAAAGCATATCAAGCTCAAGGATATTTCCGACGTTGCATTGGAAAAAACGCCTACAATTGAGAGTGTTATTGTCGTTAAGGTCAATAACGAGCCATGTAATATGAAAGACGGCAGGGATGAATGGTATCATGATGTTATGTCAAATGCATCCGACCAGTGCGAGGCAGTGCCTATGGATGCCGAGGATCCGCTTTATATTCTATATACCTCAGGCTCGACAGGTAAGCCTAAAGGCGTGGTCCATACAACGGCCGGATACCTTATGCATATCACTCTTACTCACAAAACCGTATTCAACATTCATGATGATGATATCTACTGGTGCACAGCGGATATCGGCTGGGTGACCGGGCACAGTTATATTGTCTATGGTCCGCTTGCAAACGGTAGCACGTCATTGATGTTTGAAGGTGTTCCCACATATCCGGATGCAGGTCGGTTCTGGCACATCTGTGACAAATTTGGTGTAACCGTCTTCTATACTGCACCGACTGCTATCCGGGCGCTTATGCGTCTTGGCGATGAATGGCCCGCTAAATACAAGCTGGATACCATGCGGATTCTCGGGACAGTCGGTGAGCCTATTAATCCCGAAGCCTGGATGTGGTATTACGAGAAGATTGGCCGCAATCGCTGTCCTATTGTGGACACATGGTGGCAGACAGAGACCGGCGGATTCATGATTTCGCCTTTGCCGGGCGCCCATACATTGAAGCCAGGCAGTGCAAACCAACCAGTCTTTGGTGTTGACCCGGTTGTATTGCGTGACGATGGAACGAAATGTGATCCGAACGAGGGCGGCAAGCTTTGTATCCGCAGACCATGGCCTGGAATGATGCGAACAATGTGGGGTGACCACGACAGGTTCATTGATACGTACTTTACAATGTATGACGACATTTATTTCGCCGGTGACGGCTGCCGCGTTGACAGCGACGGTGATTACTGGCTGATGGGCAGAATCGACGATGTCGTTAATGTCTCGGGCCACCGAATCGGAACGGCAGAGGTTGAAAGTGCTCTTGTTAGCCATGATAAAGTCGCCGAAGCTGCAGTAACGCCTATACCACACGAAATTAAAGGACAGGGTCTGTATGCTTTTGTTACCCTTGTTGGCGGCGTAGAGGAAAGCGAAGAACTCAAGAAAGAACTTATTATGCACGTGCGAAAGGAGATTGGTCCTATCGCAGCACCTGAGGCTATCCAGTTCGCTCCGGCGCTTCCGAAGACCCGCTCTGGCAAGATAATGCGACGGATTCTGCGTAAAATCGCCGAGAAAGATACAGGTAATTTAGGGGATATCACCACGCTTGCCGACCCGCATGTTGTCGAAGCGCTGGTTCAGGGCCGAGGCGAATAAGTTTTCCCTGTTTGAGAATACTATGAGCCGGATGCATGTAAAAATGCATCCGGCCTGTTTTTGATGAAAGGGATAATCATGGCAGAGCAAAAAGTTATTAATCGATGGCTGGTAGTGGTTGGTGGAATTCTGATTCAGTTGTGCCTTGGTGCCATATATGCATGGTCTGCGTTTACCAAGAAACTTGAGCTTGCACCGTACGAGTTCACAAGACCTCAAACTCAATTAATTTTCTCTTTGGGTTTGGCCACATTCGCCATTGTAATGGCCTTTATTGCCGGTCCCTGGCAGAAGAAGGCGGGACCTCGCGTCGTTGCTCTGACTGGTGGTATTGTCCTGGGGCTTGGTTATGTGATTGCGGGTTTATCGGGAACCAACTATGCAGGCATACTTCTTGGGATTGGGCTTTTAGGAGGTGCCGGTATCGGTCTGGCTTATGTGTGTCCAATTGCCGCTTTGGTTAAATGGTTTCCTGACAAAAAAGGGATGATTACCGGCTTGGCGGTTGCCGGTTTCGGATTCGGGGCGTTAATTTGGGTCAAACTCACGGGTGGTTTCAAATTTGGCCCAGTGGACTTAACACCGGGCTGGACGGGCCTTTTTGGAGCCGGCTGGACAGTTAATAATGTTTTTATACTTTATGGTTTTCTATTTGCTGCTATTGTGGGCATTGGTTCGTTTGTAACGATAAATCCCCCCGAAGGTTGGTTACCTGCGGGCTGGTCACCGCCGGAAACAAGTGCAGGTGCGAGCAATAGCAAGCATTTTACAGTAAAACAAATAGTTCACACCTTTCAGTTTTGGATTTTATTTTCAACATTTACCGTTGGGGCGTTGGCCGGATTAATGGTCATCGGGATAATAAAGCTCTTCGGTATTGATGCACTGACCGCCAATGGTATTGAAGCGACAAAAGCCAATATTATTACCGGCACGGCAATGGGGCTGTTTTATGCACTTTTAAACGGCGTTGGAAGAATAGTCTGGGGCACTGTGTCGGAAAAAACCGGCAGAAAGAATGCAATTGTCCTGATGAGTTCAATCCAGGGTGTCATGATGATTATCTTCTATTTTATTGGAGGTAATGAATGGGGTCTATACCTTGGAGCCGCAGTCATTGGTTTTAATTTCGGCGGAAATTTCGCCTTGTTCCCATTAGCTACAGCGGATTTGTTCGGCAGCAAGAACGTGGGCGTGAATTATCCCTATGTCTTTTTAGCTTATGCCGTCGGTGGTATCGCAGGGCCGTTGCTCGGTGGTTTTATGGGAGCCAGAGAAGCCTGGATTTGGGCATTTATTCCTGCGGGCATTGCCTGCTTGGTTGTTGCTGCTTTAGCTACAAGGCTCAAGCCCGTTGAAGTTCGGGCATAGGCAACATTTTTGTTTGTTTAAAAAGGGTACTGATTTACTCAGTGCCCTTTTTTTTGAATTCAAACGATCATCAAAGCCCGTGTATCGGAAAAACATTTTCTTTGATATATTTTATTGTTGTCTCTATTGCAGGGAGTACCGCTTGTTGCTGTGACTGACTGACGGCAAGTCTTCTGTCGCGAAATCCTCCCTGCCATTCCGTGCTTTCGAGCAGGACGCCGCCGATGGCGTGGTCCAAATCCTCTCCGGTATCGGCACCGCAAAAAATGCTCCAGGCCAGCGCCCAGGCCCTGACGGTGTTCCCGATATTATAGCCGCCGCCACCGGTTGCAAGGATAGGTTTGTTAAAACTTAAAAGATGATTGATAATCTCTGCATAGACATTGTTAGTTAAATGTAGATTCGCCAGTGGGTCACCTGCCAGAGCATCGGCCCCCAATTCAAAAACGAATACATCAGGATTATAAGCGCCAATTAAGGGCAGAACGATTGCCTCGAATATCTTTATATATGCCTGGTCATAAGTGCCGACCGGCAGGGGAATATTAACGCAGTAGCCTTTGCCCTGGCCTGTTCCGATTTCATCCTCTAAACCGGTTCCGGGAAACAGCGTCTTCGGATTCTGATGCAAAGATATGGTCATCACATCCGAACGTTCGTAGAATGCGTAGGCCACGCCGTCCCCGTGATGGACATCGACATCAAGATATAAAATTCGTTTGCCCTGCTCGGCAAGTATCAGGCAGGCAAGAGCCATATCGTTGATATAACAAAAGCCGGCAGCTTTCTCCGGGCCTGCATGATGATACCCGCCTGATGGATTGAAGGCCACATCAGCCTTGCCGGATAAAAGCATGTCCGCCCCGAAAATAGTGGCACCGGTGGCAAGAGCAGCATATTCATACAATCCTTTGAATATGGGGCAATCCTGTGAGCCGATTCCCATGCTCAGCGCTTCGGTGTCCCAATTTCCCTTAGCGGCGGTTTTTAATGCGTGCAGATACCGGGCGGTGTGAAATTTCTTAAGAACGACTCTCTCAGCGGGCTTCGGCGCTACAACACTTCTGTCGGCACCTGTTAACAGGCCCGTGGATTCAAGAATCTCCAGGACTCGTTTGGCCCGGATTGTATTAAACGGGTGCTCCGGCGGATATTGATACTTCTCAAGCTCCGATGAATATATGAAAACAGCTTTACTCATTTTAGAAGATTACTCCTCTGAATTCATCCTTCGTAGTGTTACTACGGAGAACAGATTTATTTGTTGATCATGATTGGCAATCCAATATTACTCTAATCGAATTCTAAAAGATAACAAGTCACACAAGGTAAAAGAAATTCTCGTTTTAATTAGTCGAATCACAAGTATCCAAGGAAATTAGCTGCAATGACAAACATTGAATGCGACCATGCCAGCGGGTATATCGATGTCTTCTTTTTATCTTTAAATATTTGTTCTGGAATATATTTATCTACTCTCTCCAGTGGCCAATGAAAGTGTTTCATAGCGTTTTTTGTATCACCACGGAGACGGAAATAAATCGCCATCCAGAAACTAAGCAACGGCCACGCCCCGGCTCCGGTTAAAGTGACCCATCCGTTTTTTGCACCGCCGCAATACCTGTCGCCCGAGTATCTCAGCAGGCCGCCATTATCTGTTGTATTTCTTCGAATAATTTCACGAATAGTCATTTGCATCTTTTTGTCGATGGGCTCTAACATACCGGATGGATATACCAATCCTAACAAGGAAGCATCCGGTAGGAAATCCTCTTTTTTCAACTTGCCTCGCAGCTTTTCTGAGCCGATTGTATATGTCCTGGGGATCAGATTTGCATCGAATGAATACAGTTCGGAAAAAACTTTCGACATCTGTTTTTCTGTTTGCAGCCAGCTTTTCTTTTTTCCCAAAAGCTCAATGGCAATTCTCAGACCCGCTATGCACATAGCTAAAGAATATGTATGATACCTTTTATTTGTCGGCAAGAGACATCTTTCCTCCCACAAATCAAAACAAGGCAGAACAAATTGGCCGTTCTTCCATGAATTGGATAAGCCCGAAGCGGTTTTTTGTATCAATTTTTCATATTCGGATATATTTTTTATGCCGAAGTGTTTTATGTGGTGACCTATTGCAACCAGTAACGAGCCGTTCTGGTCCGGCTGAAATTGCGTTCCGTGGTGAATTAATTGTATATATCTGTCCCTTACCATTTGAGGCACTTTGGGTTCTGTAGGAGAAACTAATGTGCCGTGAATTGTTCCGTTGACATTGTATGCATTGTGGAAAATACCGGTTTTGTCAAAGCCTTCGGCCCGATGAAGGCACCAGTCAAAAAATCTTTCCGGGATGTCCCTCAATCCCAGTAAATCCGCAGAGATACATATGTATGATGCATCTCGAATCCAGACATATCTGTAATTCTGGACCGTTGATGGATAGGCGGGTTTGTCGGAATTGGCGGCGACAATAGCTCCGTTTTGCAGTGAGCAATCTTTAATTACTTCTGTGCTGATTTGGATAAGCTTTTTGATATTCGGCTTTTTCATCTATTGAGTAGTGCATAGGATTTAGCATATATCCTGTCCCCAATACACTATTTTTCAAAGGCTCACGTTTCTTTCGTCAAATCGTAGGAAATGTTATAAACTTCGCCGTCAAACTCGGTATTGACCTTGTAGCCGGAATTGTGAAAAATTGCCAGCATCGGCTTATTGTTCGGCAGGACTTTGGCGTAGAATCTTTTGACACCGCGCAACTTGGCAATCTGTGTTATATATTCCAAAAGGAATGTCCCCATCCCTTTACTTTGCCATTCATCCTGTACAAGAAAAGCGACTTCTGCTGATTGCCCATCGGGGTCGAGAAAATATTGGGCGATCGCGACAACTTCCTCCTCGGAAATCCCGGGAACTACTCCGACGATTGCTATATCATTCCTGTAATCGATATTGGCTAATTGCTGCACGTCACTATGCGGAAACACCATGGTTCCGGCCATATAGCGTGTCTGAACGGATTTTTCGCTTAGTGAATACAGCATTTCCGAAAGTGCAGGCTCATCGGTCGGCTTAATCGGCCTGAAGAATATCTCCGTTCCGTCGCGGAGCGTGTTGTAGTGTTCCAGCTCCTCCGGATAGTCCACCTGGTCCCAGGCTAATTCTATCTGATCCTGGTAAATATATTTTTGAGCTTTGGCGGCCTGTATGAGTTCATTTCTGAACTTCGGATGGGCAATATTAATCAGGGCCAGTACTCTCTCGCGAATACTCTTGCCATGCAGATAGGCGATACCGTATTCGGTTACGACATAGTGTACGTCTCCGCGAGTTGTAACTACTCCTGCCCCTTCGGTCAAATGCGATACAATTCTGCTTACCTGGTGGTCTTTTGCGGTGGATGGCATCGCAATTATTGCTTTGCCTGCCCTGCTCCTGGCTGCCCCGCGAATAAAATCAACCTGGCCGCCGATCCCGCTGTAAAATCTGTATCCCAGTGAGTCCGCACAGACCTGCCCGGTCAGGTCAACTTCCAGTCCGACATTGATTGCGACCATTTTCTCATGTTGGCTGATAATACCGATGTCATTGACGTATTCTGTGGGATGGAACTCGAAGAAGGGATTATCATTAATATAATCGTAGAGCCGTTGTGAGCCCATGCAGAAACTTGCAACGATTTTGCCGTGGTCGAATGATTTTTTAGCACACGTAATGGCCCCGCACTCGACCAGGTCGATTATCCAGTCGCTGAACATTTCCGTATGAATCCCAAGGTCTTTCTTGCTTACGAGATATTCGGCAAGAGCCTGAGGGACACTTCCGATTCCACATTCTATTGTACTGCCGTCTTCGACAAGCCTTGCAATATTTTGTCCGATTTGACGCAGCGTTTCATTCGATTCCGGCACAGGAATCTCAATGATTTTCTCATCGTGTGGAACGAGGACATCGATATTGTTGACGTGAAGGAAGCTGCCGCCGTATGTTCGGGGCATAAAATTGTTAACTTGTGCAATAACAAATCTGGCATTAGCGGCGGCTGATTTGACTATATCCACAGAAACACCGAGACTACATAGTCCATTGACATCAGGTGGTGATACAGTAATCAATGCAATATCAATTGGAATCCTTCCGGTTTCAAATTCCATCGGTATCTCGGATAGAAATATCGGTGTATAGTCTACTATCCCTCTTTCAAAGGCATCACGGAGATTGTCGGCGATAAAGAAACTGTTCATTTTGAATTTTTCTCGGTGCTTCTGGTCCGCATAGGGAGCTGTCCCCATCGTCAACAGGTGGATAATATGAACGTCACGGATTCCGCCGGTGTGCTCGACCAGAGCATCGACAAGATGTTGCGGCTGGCCGCAACCGGTTCCTATGAATATGTTGTTGCCGGACTTGATTAATTTCATTGCCGCCGGTGCGGATTTTATCTTATCTTTATACTTTGCTTTCCAGTCGAATCCCTGCATATTATTATTCCAAACTCATTCTTGCATCAACTGCGATTGGTGTTGTCCCCTCCGGGCCAACGACATACGGGTTTATATCCATCTCCTGAATCTGAGGAAATTCAGTAACCAATTGTGAGAGTCTTTGTAATCCCTCTGCTATCTTATCTATATCCACACCTTCCTGGCCGCGTACTCCTTTAAGCATTTGATATGTTTTTGTGTTAATCAGCATTTGCTTGGCTTCATCAGCCGTCAGTGGGGCCAGATAAAAAGACACGTCTTTAAGAACTTCCACCATAATCCCGCCCATACCAAACATCATCAATGGGCCAAAATGCGGGTCACGATTCATTCCAAGGATAACTTCTTTGCCTCCTTTGCACATCTCCTGCACTAAAACGCCGAGTATGTTTGCTTCGGGATGCTTTTTGGGTACTCGGTACATCATCAAATCGAAGGCGTCTTTAACTTCCTGTTTGCTATTAAGGCCGAGCCTGACACCACCAACATCTGACTTATGCAGAATATCCGGCGACCAGATTTTCAATACAACAGGGAATCCCAACTGATGAGCGATGCTTGCCGCCTGCTCGTCTGTTGTTGCAATAGAACCTTTTGGTGTGACAAAACCGTAGGCTTCGAGTATTTCCTTTGATTCGGTCTCTCCGACTTCCCGGATACTCTGCCGCAGATGCCTTTCGACAATGTTTTCGACCTTACGACGGTTGACAGGAAAAAGCTTCACGATTCGTTTCGGCCTGGACCGCCATCTGACATATTCCGACAACACTTTAACGGTTTCCACCGCACTTTCCGGAGAATCATACTGTGGAATATCACCCTCTCTCAAAATTCTGACACCGTCGGCCACCTTCGAAGCACCGAGGAAACACGCAAGGATTGGTTTTTTTGGCTTTTCATGAGAAATTTTAACAATCGCCTCAGCAGTAGCTCCGGCCTCGGTCATCGCCTGTGGTGTCAATAATACGAGAATTGTGTCCACGTTGGGATCATCCAAAACAATATTTAGTGCAAAACTGTACCGTTCAGCGAGAGCATCTCCAAGGACATCGATGGGATTATAAAAATTTGCCGCAGGCGGCAGGTTTGATGATAATTTGCTAATTGTCTGCTCGTTCAGTTTCGCAAATGTAAGACCAACTCTCTCAATGGCGTCAGCGGCCATAATCCCGGGACCACCGGCATTGGTGATAACAGCTACACGCGGGCCGGCAGGCAATGGTTGATTCGAAAACGCCTGGGCGTAATCAAACTGCTGTTTTATGGATTCGCAGCGTATGATTCCAGCACGTTCGAATGCGGATTCATACGCTGTTTCACTGCCAGCAAGGCTTCCTGTATGAGAGGAAGCGGCTTTGGCACCGGCCGAAGTTCCACCGGATTTCATCAGAAGAATTGGTTTGATATGCGAGATTTTTTCTGCCTGCCGAACAAAAACGTCACCATCAGTGATATTTTCCAGATAGCCGGCTATCACTTTTGTATCTTTATCGTCGGCTACCGCCTTAATAAGGTCCAGTTCATCCACATCTGCTTTATTACCGATGCTGACAAGCTTGCTGAAACCAATGCCATTTGTGTTGGCCATGTCGAGAATAGCCGCCAGCAATGCTCCCGACTGTGAAAGATATGCTATCCCCCCGGCGGCCGGGAGGTCGCCACCAAAACTGGCATTGAGCTTGTTTGCCGGGACGATTAATCCCAGGCAGTTTGGGCCGATGACTCGGATGCCTGCTTGTTTTGCTATTTGAATGACCTTGTCTTCCAGGGCCTTACCGTCTTTGCCAACTTCTTTGAAACCGGCTGTAATTATAATGACCGATTTTGTCCCGATCTTCCCACATTGCTCCATGACAGATGGGACGATTTTTGCCGGTATTACCAAAACGACAAGTTCCGGAACCACTCCGATTGAAGCAAGGTCCAGATAGCACTTCAAACCTTCAATTTTGTCGGCCTTGCGATTGACCGGGAATATCTTCCCCGGATAACCGGCCTCAATCATATTGATGAGGATTTCGTAGCCTACTTTACCTCTCTGGCGAGAAGCACCAACTATGGCTACAGATTGTGGATTGAAAAAACTCTCAAAACTCATTAGTACGAATGTCCTTTCTGAACCAGCAAGGGCTCTTAAAGGCAAGGCATTTTATTCTCTTATATAATAAATTGCAAGCATATTCTCAGGCGTGGTAAATATTGTTGCCGTATAATTAAGTTAATCTAAATGCTACTTGTCGGGGCATACCAGAACGTTATAATGAGTCAATTAGATAGCCTCTTATTTTTATCTGCCGAACCTAAAAGAAGTGGGTAAAAGATTGAAACTGATTAACCGGTCAACATCTAAACAATTGGAACAAATTCCGGGTGTGGGTAAAAAAATCGCCTTGGATATGCAGGATATTGGTATATGCCATATCAACGACCTCAAGGGTAAAAATCCCGAGGAGCTCTATCGGAAACTTTGTGAGTACAAAACAAGTCCGGTCGACCGGTGCATGCTTTATGTGTTCCGTTGTGCGATTTATTACGCCTCTAATACTGAACATGACCCTAAGCTGCTGAAATGGTGGAATTGGAAGGACAGCGTATAGTTTTTGATGGTACATCTTAGTGGTGCACTTATTTTCGCAAAGCGGGTATATCCGGTTCGATGTGGATAGTGATATTAATCGGCCGGCTTATCTTTTGCTCTAAATTCTTTTCCAGATTTTCTGATATTCCATGAGCAGCGGCAACATTCAAGTCGGGGTCAACGAGGATGTGCAAGTCGAGAAAAACTTCTCTACCGACTGTGCGTGTCCTCAATTTGTGCCAATGACGTATATCAGAGTCGGCATTAATGATTCGTTCTATATCTTTAATCGTCTCCGTGTCGGTAGCTCCTTCTGTTAGCTCTTGCAAAGCATCTCCGATTACTTTGACACCTATCCAGATTATTAAAAGTCCTATTGTGATTGCCGCAACCTGGTCTCCATGACCAAAACCGAATTCCAGCGCGATAAGACCAATGATAACGGCTACGGAACTTAGAGCGTCACTACGATGATGCCAGGCATTGGCGTAAAGAGAAGGGCTGTGGGATTTGATTGCGATCTTTTGTGTAACTCTATAAAGCCAGTCCTTGG
Organism: uncultured Pirellulales bacterium; assembly: GCA_964508785.1. Lineage (GTDB taxonomy): Bacteria > Planctomycetota > Phycisphaerae > Sedimentisphaerales > Anaerobacaceae > JAFGPS01. The sequence continues at coordinate 62,146 of CAZDVE010000019.1, forward strand.
AGACAATCGAAATTATTCCAACCACAAGAACCGCAATATGAGGAGTAGTGACTTTGTCATTAGCTATTGCGACGGTGGCATGGTAAATCATTGTCCCGCCGACAACAATCAAGATTAAAGAGATTATAATACCGGCGAAAGTCTCGGCCCGGCCATGGCCATACGGGTGACTGCGGTCCGGTTTTTTGGAACCTAACTTTTCGCCTAATAGTACCACTGAATCGGTCGCCAAATCAGAAAATGAATGTATCCCATCAGCGACAAGTGCAAGCGAACCGGCCGGATAACCAACTGCGATTTTGATTGCCGAGAGCGCAAAGTTTACCAGCATCCCGGCGTAAGTAACCGACCTGATTTGTTTGCCGGTGGTTTCCAGTTTTTCGGCTTTCATCTTGAGTTTAGCCTAACACTTCATCGCGTATCTTCGAGACCACATCGATATATTTTTGTGTAGTCTCTTGATTTTTTGCTTCGACGATTACCCTCATTATCGGTTCGGTATTGCTTGTTCTGATGTGTAGCCAGCCGTCGTCAAAATCGAATCGGTAGCCGTCTGTCGAATCGATTTTTGCTCCTGCGAAGGCTTTTTTGGCCGAAGTAAAGATTTGCTGTGCTTGGTTGTGATCGGCAGTAAATTTATCTTTGCTCATATAATAGCCGCTGATTTCAGAAACCAGGCAGCTTATCGTTTTTCTTGTTTCGGCCATTAATTGCAGCACAAGGGCGATTCCTACAAGACTATCTCGAACAGGTCCGACACGTAAATCAATCACACCGCCATTGCCTTCTCCGCCGATGATGCAATCGTGCTGGAGCATAGCTGAGGCCACATTTGCCTCGCCGACCGGAGTGCGGATGACTTGGCCGTTAGCCTTGCCTGCTATATCGTCAATCATTCTCGAAGTTGACAGGTTCGTAGCGGCTTGACCCGCTCTCTTGCTGAAGATATATTTCGCCGCCAGAGCAAGGGAATATTCCTCGCCGATGTACGTCCCCCTCTCATCCACTATTGCCAGTCTGTCGGCGTCCGGGTCCTGAGCAAAGCCGACATCATCCCCCTTGGTTTCTACAACCTTACAAAAATCCCTTAGGTTATCCGCGGTGGGCTCAGGTCCGTGGGAGAACATACCGGTAGGCTCATCGTTGATGGCGGAAACTTCACAATCCAGTTCGGCTAAAAGCTTCTTCGTTACTCGTCCTCCTGCCCCATTGACACTGTCCAAAACTACCTTGAACTTTTTAGCGGTAATTAATTCTTTATCAACAATCGCTAAAACCTTGGCAATATGTCTGCTGTCGGCATGGTTGTCGGAAGTCACTTTCCCGCAGCAGGTCGAATCGGCATGGGCGAAATTCCTGTCTGAAAAGTATTGTTTGATTTTCGCCGCTGTCTTCGGTGGCGGTGCGATGCCGCTGCCTAACAATAATTTTATGCCGTTATACTGGATTGGATTATGTGAGGCGGTTATCACAACGCCGCCGGCGCAGCCGAGCTCTTTGACACTGATTCCTACGCAGGGTGTAGTGACAAGTCCCAAATCGACTACGTTAACACCAACGCCGGTTAATCCAGCTGTCACTGCGGATTTAATCATTTGCCCGCTTGGCCGGGAATCCATACCGATACAAACCGCCAGTCGTGATTTTGGATTACTTTCTTTGAGGTAAGTTCCGAACGCACAACCATACTCGAGTGCGGTTGAAGCGGTGAGACTGTCACCGATGGTACCACGCATTCCGCTTACGCTAATGATTAGTTGATCGGCCATAGGAAAAAATACTGAGTCTATCGTGTTGTGTATCGCGTCACAAAACTTATGTTAATACAAAAAAACAATTGGAATATATGTCTTACTCAATGCGCAATATGGAAAATCAATCCAGTTTGCAGACGTAAATCTCGTTCACAAAATCAAGCTGACCGAGTTCTTCGATTGCTTTCTGGCCGGGTTCTTTATCGAGACTGACGGCGAGAATAGCTTTTTGTTCCGTCGCTTTTTGCCCGACGCCCATCGTGCAGATGTTTATATTATGTCTGCCGCAAACTGTGCCGACCGAGCCGATAACGCCTGGCTTGTCGTCGTTGTAAATAACAAGGACTGTTCCCTGTGGTGTCACTTCGATATTAAAGCCGTCAATTTCGATGATTCGCAGTAATGTCCCGCCGAAAACCGAGCCGGTTATCGTCCGCGTAACCTTATCAGTAACGACCTTGGCACTGAAACTTGAAGCAACATCCTTTACTTTGGTGTTTTTTGTCTCGTCTATGCTAATGCCGCGTTCTTTCGCCAGAACCGGGGTATTAACCATATTCAATGGCATATCTAAATGCTTCTGCAGCAGGCCCATTGCGAAGCTGAGAGTGACCGGTTCAACGGTCTGTTCGGCGATGGAGCCGCGATACTGGACCTCCACACTCTTAATCTGTCCGGGTCCAATCGTGCTGGCAACGGTGCCGATCCGCCTGGCAAGTTCTGTATATTGATTTATAATCGGCGGTAATGTTCCTGCTGTGGATGGTGCGTTGAGCGCGTTCCTGATAGGGCCGCCTTTGATGGCATCGACAAGGATTTGTGCCGCCTCAACGGCAACCTCGATTTGGGCTTCCTCTGTGCTGGCTCCTAAGTGCGGAGTGACAATGCAGTTTTCAGACTCAGTGAAGCGTCTGTTCTCCGGGGGCTCTTTGGGATAAACATCCAGAGCAGCGCCGGCGATGCGTTTTTTGGCCAGAGCGTCATAGAGTGCATCTTCATTGATAATTCCTCCTCGCGCGCAGTTGACCAATCTAACTGTCGGTTTCATCATTTCAATCTGCTCGGCACCGATCAGGTTCAGCGTCTGTTCATTTCTCGGCACGTGGACACTTATAAAATCGGTTTCTCTATAAATTTGCTCGATATTATCACAAATTTCGATACCGAGTTTTTCGGCATTGGTGGGAGCAGCGAAGGGATCGTATCCTAAGATTTTCATATTGAAACCCAACGCCATTTTCGCCACCGCCATACCGATCCTGCCTAAACCAATAAGACCGAGCACCTTGTTGTTCAATTGGTTGCCCATATATTTTTTCCTGTCCCAAGCACCACTTTTTAAGCTCTCGCAGGCTGGAACCACGTTTCGGCTCATTGACAAGATTAATGCCATTGTATGTTCGGCGGCACTGAGAGTATTTCCGCCGGGCGTATTCATAACCAGGATTCCTTTTCGTGTGGCTTCCGGGATATCGATATTATCCACTCCAACACCGGCCCGTGCGATTGCTTTGAGCTTGCCGGGATTTGCCAGAACGTTGGCGGTGACTTTAGTCCCGCTTCGGATAATCAGGCCGTCGTGTTCGCTGATAATCCGGGCAAGTTCCTCTTCGCTTATGCCGGTTTTGACAACAGCTTCGACTCCGTCCGAAGAATTAAGTAAATCAATCCCTTCCTGTGCAAGTTTGTCCGTGATAAGAACTTTGATCATAGCTAACTCCAAAACCCTTTAATTTAGTATATATGCTCCGACCTCTGGTAGTGCCGAGCAACACAATCTTACAATTCACCTTCGGCATTTTACCGGTACTTTCCGAGAATATCAAGTGTTGATAAAAAACGAACAGATTTCCAAGCTCTTTATCAATTTATAGGTTTTTTTGCCCAAAAATGGTTTGCAGGTAGCAATATGGCTTTCAATTCTGGACAAGCACTGGTTCTGTAGTTAATCGTTCTTGCCCATAATTATTCTATATGCTGCAGCGAGCCCGAAGAAAATAGTGCTTAATACCACGATGCAGGCACCGGTCGGCAAATTGCAATAGAATGATACGAGAAAACCGCCAACTGCACTTAGTGCACCCAATAAAGTCGAAGCGATTACGACTGACTTGTGGCCGCGACAAATTTGATAAGCCGCGGCAGCCGGATTGGTGATTAGACTAAAGATCATCAGGCCGCCTATCGCGTGGAGATTGACCGCTAATGTAATCCCACATAGGGCGAGGAAGAAGCAGTAAACGAAACCCTGATGAACACCAGTTGCTGCGGCAAGGGATCTGCTAAATAGGATTGCCTTTAGTTCTTTGTTGAAAACGACTGTAAAGATAACAAGAGCAAGTCCCAACGTGCCCATAAGTAAAACGGTCTTTGCTCTTACAAAAAGCAGGCTGCCCCAAAGTAAACCAAGCATTTCAGTTCGACTGCCCTGCTCAAGGCCTATGCCTAAAAAGGTAAGTCCCAGCATCAGTGAAAACAGGATAGCTAATCCAACATTTATGTCCAATCGAGCGTTGCTTGGATGAATTGTGGCAAGACTCATTGATGTTACTACCGAGACAGCGATTGCTCCAGAGATTGGGTTGAAGCCCATTAGGGCGGCGAATACGCTTCCGGCCATTGCGGCATGGGAGATGCAGACACCAATGAAGGGCATCCTCATGCCCACAATGTAGACTCCTAACAGACCTGTGCTGCTTCCGGCAATGGCACCGCTAACAATTACAAGATTGAAGAATGAATCCATTGTCCTTTTCTTGGTGGCTCCAAGTTTAATTTCTATCTAAACCGGCAGTGTACTTATAACCATCGATGTCGACAACTTTGAGCGGGTGTTGATATGCTTTTGCCAACACTCCTTCGGTTAAGACCTCGGCGGCCGGACCGTCAATGATAACTTTTCCCTCGTGCATGAGAACCACTCTTTTGCAACTTGCAGGAAGTAGGTCGATTTCGTGCGAGACCATCAAGATTGTGATTCCTGTTCGTTTATATAAATTGTTGATGAGACTTCTAAGTTCGTATTTCGACGTGAAATCAAGATTCGAGCCGGGCTCATCGAGCAGTAGTATCACCGGATTTTGAACCATCGCTCTGGCTATGAGGACTTTTTGCTGCTCTCCACCGGAAAGACTTCTAAAGGTTTGATTTTGTTGCTCAAGTAATCCAAGCCGGTTAATCCAGTATTCGACATGTGAATTGTCTTTCTCATTCAACGACGAGAATAAAGGCTTGACGCTTGCTCTGCCCATAATTGCGACTTCTCGGAGTGTAAAGGGTAAATCGGCGTTGTATTCTTTAGCCTGGGGAAGGTAGCCGATACGTTTACGCAGATTACTTTTTGTCCAGCAGCCGATTGTGGTCCAGTTGATATTTTCGAATTTGACAATACCGGTGTTGGGTTTTATCAAACCACAACAGACTTTCAGGAAGGTTGTCTTGCCGGCGCCGTTGGGGCCGATTACGCCTACAAATTCACCGGAGCTTATCCCTAAATTATCAATATCGAGAATAGTTCGTCCGCGACGCCTTACTTTAATATTGGAAAGATGTAAACAACTGTTCATTTTTTAGCCGCCTCAAACAGTGCCTGTGTATTTTCCTGCAATAGCATGTCAAACGCCAGGTAATTATTCTTGCCATCGCCGCTTTCGGGAAAATTGCTGAATGTAACAACCACAGATTTCAAGTATTCTGCTAAAGCAGTGGCAAGATTCGAGCCTTCCTGTTTATTAGCTATCACAAATCTTATAGAATGTCGTCCGGCTTTTTGAAGTAATTGATTTATATTTTTAGGTGTTTCGGCGTCGCTGCTTACAAATGTGTCGATGACATTCAGGCCAAGCCACCCGGCGAATTCTGCTTGATGCTGCGAGACGATTATATCGGTATCTTTTAGTTCCGATTGCTCGATACGTTCGGTGAGTTCTTTACTGAGGTGTTCCAGGCGTTTTTTAATTGCTGTAAGTCTTAACCGGTAGTATGCTTTTTGAGAGGGATTTTCTTTTGAAAGAGCTGTAGCAACCTGTTGTGCAATCGATAAGTATGTCTGGGGTATGCACAGTCCCGGAGGTGGAGTTACTTGACAAACTTTCAGCACACTTTTCTTATTATGCGGTATCACGCTTACTATGCTTTTTTGAAAGTCAAAAATGAACAGGATTTTACAATTACGGAGCTGATAAACCTGAGATGGAGAAATGTCAAAGTGACCGGGACACATTCCCGGCGGAGCGAGACTTAAAGTCTGCTGTTTATTACCGCATAGGTCTTTTACTACCGCATCTAAATAGGAATTTGCCACGGCAATATCTGGCTCTGTGGAATTAGACGGTTTACCGTCACAACCGCCTAAAAGCGGCAAGCAAAGAATAATATTTAAGCCAAAGAATATTATTCTGATTTTACTTTTCATTTAATATCCTTCGAATGATCCGTGTTCATTGCCGTTTTGTAAATGCAGTCTGACTAAAAATCCTTTTTTCCGTTTGGGGCTGTACCATATTTCTTTAGGAACTGGATATCTGTTTTCTAAAGTTTCCTTAATCCACTGCTCGTCAAAATTTGGGCCTAAGCTGAACACGACCCATTTTACCGGTGATTTTTCGGCTTCTTTATACCACTGCCCCTTTTCCTCTTCGACGTTGCTTCTTTCGGGAAATCCATCAGGCACCCACAATCGAGATTTTATCCATTTGTCGATAATATCCCGGTCTCTTATACATTCTCCGACGCTGCGATACTTGTACGTGTGTTCGCGGTTAAAGCGGTCCTCCGTTATTGTGGCCATAACATCTTTCGGATTTGTTTTAGGCAGTTGACCGCCTTCGGCCAGTTGTTTGGGAAGCTGATACAGATGGTCCTTGAGCGCACCGGTATGACAATCTTCTCGGGTTGGAGGATATTTTTCGTTATCAAGGTAGTAATATTCGAGAGCTAAGCCGATTTGTCGTAGCTCAGTATCGACAGCGACTATTTTGGCTCGCAAACGGGTCTGTGAGAGTGAAGGCAGAAGGATTCCCATTAGAAGAGCAATAATGGAAATAACAACCAGCAATTCTATTAGTGTAAATCCTTTTTTCACGAGATTCCGGAGAAATATTTAATTCAAAAAAATGCGTACGGTCATAAAAAATTGTGTTTAATCTGTGAGAGTATATGTACCTTTTAATTGCAATCACAAAGTCCGGGTACACATTTCATCCAGTTTTCGATCATTTCGGCGAAATCTTCAAGGTCAACTTTGAAATCTGTATTGATGTCACCCGGCAGATTTCCCCGCTTGTATCCGCGGTCGGTTAGTACCAGGCCGTTACCATCGTAATTAGCAACCCATATACGATAACCATCTTTGCAAATCATATAACCCGAACTCTCCTGATCCATAATTCCTATGACATCGATTTGGCCGGCGGGACAATCGTACCTTGTGAAGCCGTCGCCAAGCCCGAGCAGAACCGGGAAGGTAAGACCGTTTGAATCCATAATTATTATAGTGTTGCCTGGCCCCCAGTTTTCCGTGTCCAGGATTTCAACACTTTCGATTCGGACTAAACGCGACTGATAATATTCGCAGCCGCTAAGCCTGTCAGGATCGAAAATATATTCATCGTTCACATCTTTTATCAGTTCAAGCGTAACCACATCGGGCTGAGGCAGTCCTGCAGCGGGCTTGATTAGCTCGATTTTAAAATCAAAGAATGTGTCTTTTTCATGTTTTTCGTTTACGTTTGTTTTACCCTTGTAAAACTTATACCAGCCTGTAGCTCGAATTCTGTCTCCGGCGTTGAAATTATAGCCGGTGTTCGGGTCGGTGTTTATACGGCACATTTCGCTTAACAATTCCTCGTCTGTGTAATCATCCGAGCTTGAAACTTTGCTGTAATACTGTCCGAGCCACAGGGCTGTACCGGCGTGGTCGTCGCCTTCGCCCTGAATGTAAATTTGCCACTGGCCGCCCATATTACCTGTGCCAGGTATCGGATCGAGTATTTGTTCGGGAGCATTTAGCAGGATACCGCTGATTGTCACTTTATCGGTGGTTGTAAAAGTGCCGTAGCCGTCTTGATTTACTGCCTGTAGTTGCGTGTGTGTAACTTCTGCGATGGTAGGTTCATCCGCAAAAGCCGCCGAACCGGCAACCATCACGATAGCAAACATTAAGTTCATTGTCTTCATCACTATTTCTCCTAATAAAGTGGTATCGTGTATTGATGATGCGCATACGAATTTTATAATCGTAGTACTGCATAAAAATATGAAATTAGTGCTACTAAGTCAAGGGATTTTTTTAATCTTTTTAGGTTTTTTCAATTTTAGGGTAAGTTGTCGTGCGAAGGGAACTTTTGTTGTAAAAGCGGAAAATAACGATTAATAGCAGTTCTGTTTATAAATTTTAGGTGGTTTCAAGATGTCAGGGGGAATAAATTGTCTGATTTTGCAATAGTGGTTGCATTTTGCAACTGCCTGTGCTATATTACCCAAAATGGAAAATAATGAGCAAAATGTTATTCTGGACTCGATAAGCGAGGGCGTTTTCACAATAGACCTTAATTGGCGGATAACCTTCTTTAACAGGGCAGCAGAGGAAATTACAGGTATCGATCGCAAGACGGCAATTGGCAAACACTGCAGCGAGGTTTTGCGAGCGGATGTTTGTGAAACGAACTGCACGCTCCGCCAAACAATGGAAACCGGCAAACCTATAATGAATAAAGCGGTTCATATTATTGATGCCGACGGAGATAAAAGAGCAATAGCTATATCTACGGCTCTTCTAAAAGATAAATCCGGTAAAGTCATCGGGGGAGTTGAAACATTTCGTGACATGAGTATGGTTGAGCAACTTCGTAAGGAAATAGAGGGCCGATACTCCTGTGAAGATATAATCAGTCAAAGCAATAAAATGCAGAACATTTTTGCCGTCTTGCCGAATATAGCTGAAAGTAATACTACTGTTTTAATTGAAGGTGAAAGCGGCACAGGCAAGGAGCTTTTTGCTCGGGCAATACACAATCATAGTTTTAGAAAAGATAAGCCTTTTATTGCGGTTAATTGCGGTGCTCTACCCGATACTCTTCTGGAGTCTGAATTGTTTGGTTATAAAGCAGGTGCTTTTACTGATGCTAAAAGTGATAAACAAGGGCGTTTTGCTTTGGCTGAAGGTGGGACGATTTTTCTGGATGAGATTGGTGACATCTCTACCGCCGTTCAGGTTAAACTGCTGCGCGTTTTGCAGGATAAAATCTATGAACCTGTGGGAGCTGTTTCTTCTGTTAAAGCCGATGTGCGTATTATAACCGCAACAAATAAAAAGCTGGATCAGATGGTAAACGAGGGTAAATTCAGAGAAGATTTGTATTACAGAATCAACGTGATGAAATTGGAATTGCCTGCTTTGAGAGAGAGAAAAGAAGATATCCCGCTGTTGGTAGACTTTTTTTTGGGTCGATTTAATCGTCTTCACGGTAAGAATATCTCATGTGTTACGAGTGAAGTTACTACGTGCCTTATGGCTTACGATTATCCGGGCAATGTTCGTGAGCTTGAAAATATCATGGAGCATGGTTTTGTTTTATGCGATGGCGAAATAATAGAAGCGAGACACTTGCCTTCATCTGTTCGTCCGTTTTTAAAAACAGACAAGATAGAAAGCGTTCAACCGGCGACCATCAAGCAAACCGAAATCATTCTGATAACCCAGGTTCTGCAACGGAACAAAGGCAATAAGACAGCAGCAGCCAAGGAACTCGGGATCGATAAGAGCACGCTGTTTCGTAAGCTCAAAGCTTATAATATCACGCCTCAATCTTATTCTGTTTAGGGAACATCACAATAAAATTCATGGAGTGAGCAACTTTGAGGTGGTGGCATTGTGCAACTGCTGCTTGATTACAAGAGTTGCATAATGAGACTTTTTTGGGATGAACCGTTTGCATTAAGGATTTTAAAATCTTTATATCATTATAATAGACAAGAACTTACCGTAATTTATACTTATTTTCCAAATTTTTGGCATATTGATTGCAGTTATAATAGTTGAAAGGTTAGAGTGTAAAGAATGAAAATAGCAGTACCAGTATGGAATGATAGTGTCTCCAATGTTTTTGACTTCGCCGGCAAGCTTTTGTTGGTGGAATTCGATAATGGCAAAGAAGTGAGCCGTTCAGAAATTCCCCTGCGGGTTCAATCGCTGCCTGAGCGGGCAGGCGGGCTGAAGCAGTTGGGTGTTAATGTATTACTATGCGGAGCAATTTCACGGGCACTTGCAAACATGGTAACAGCATCAGGGATCGAGGTTCTGCCCTATGTGACTGGACGTGTTGATGATATATTGCAGGCTTATCTAACCGGCCAGCTAATACATCCTCGGTTTACTATGCCAGGATGCTGGCCCGGCGCGAGAAAAGGTTTTGGGCGATGTAGGCGAGGCGGTCGGGGACGTCGCTGGCACGGCCTACAAGAAAAGTTTTAAATTACACATGATAGAAGGAAGAATTATGAAGGTTGTAGCAACAGCTCAAGGAAATGAACTTTCGAGTGAAATTGACCTTAGATTCGGACGAGCCAAATGGCTTATTGTTATCGATACTGAATCGGGCGATTTCCAGGCTCATGACAATGTTGTTAATTTGAATGCTGCTCAGGGGGCCGGTATTCAGACCGGGCAAAATATAGCGAATCTTGGTACCGAGGCAGTAATAACAGGAAACGTAGGTCCGAATGCTTTTAAGACACTCAGTGCCGCAGATGTAAAAATATTTCTTGCTGAGAAACAAACTGTACAAGAAGCGATAGATTCATTCAAAGCGGGCAAATTAAAAGAGGTAGGTAAGGCTAACGTTGAGGGACATTGGATTTAGAAATTGGATTTTTACTTAGGATAATAAAACTATGCGAACATTTTTAGATTGTATGCCTTGTTTTATTCGTCAGGCGCTTGATTCAGCAAGGCTGGTAACCGATGATGAGCAAGTTCACGAACAGGTAGTAAGAGAGGTTCTTAAATTAGCATCTGATTTGGATATGAGCCAGTCTCCGCCGGTAATCGGCCAGCGGATACACCGATTGATTCGCAAACTGATCAATAACACCGACCCGTATCGTGAATTGAAGCAGCGTTTTAATCGTTTGGCTTTAAGACTATCTGCCGAGTTAGAAGAGAGTGTCAGGGCATCTGAAGACCCTTTGGAAACCGCTGTTCGACTGGCTATTGCGGGTAATATCATTGATTTAGGTGTTAAAACTTCGATAGTCGAATCTGATATTGAAACGATAATTAGAGACTGTCTGACAGCAGATTTTGACGGTCAACAGGTAGAGGAATTAAGGAATGCGGCGAGCCGGGCGGAAAGAATCCTATATCTGACTGATAACGCCGGCGAAATTGTTTTCGATCGTCTTTTAATTGAGCGGCTTCCATATGAAAAAATTACGGTTGTAGTCAAGGGTCAGCCTGTCATAAATGATGCTACTATGGAAGACGCTGAGTTTGCAGGTTTGACCAAGATAGTGGAAGTAATTGATAACGGTTCGGACGGGCCGGGGGTGATTCTCGAATCGTGCTCTCAGGAATTTATACAACGTTTTGACCAGGCAGATCTGATTCTCGCAAAGGGGCAGGGTAATTACGAGACTCTCAGTGATATAAATAAGAATATTTTCTTCGTACTAAAGGCCAAGTGCCCCGTTATTGCAAGGGACTTGGGTTGCGAAGTTGGTGAGATGATTTTAAGGAAGAACGAAGCGTTTAATGAGATTACCGATTTGATTAAGGAGGTTGAATAAATGCCGGGTTTCGATGGTACAGGGCCGTTTGGTCAAGGTCCGATGACAGGACGGGGCCAGGGTTTTTGCGTTTTGACGACTTCGGAGGAAAATCCTGGTCAGGTAAAAGGTCTTGTGGGATTGCAGGGTGCGCCCATTGGACAAGCAGATGGAAATTATGAAAATTCTCGAAAGGAGGTGATTAATATGCCATTTGGAGACGGAACAGGTCCAGCTGGTGCCGGGCCAATGACTGGAAGAGCAGCTGGCTTCTGTGCCGGTTATCAGATGCCGGGGTATATGAACCCTGTTGTCGGTGGAGCCGGTTTTTACGGTCCTGCTGCATCGGCGGTTGGGCCATACGGAGCAGCTTCGTATGGTTATGGAATGCCTTACGGCGGACGAATCAATCCCTGGCTTCGTAGAGGCTTTGGTTATGGTCGAGGTTTCGGTCGAGGCAGAGGCTGGGGTCGCGGTAGAGGCAGAGGCAGATTTGGATATTGGTAGTAGATTCGAATTATCAGGCAATCCCTTTTTGGGTAAACTGAAGAAAGGATGGATATTATGCCAAGAGGAGATGGTAGTGGTCCTACCGGTCAAGGTCCCGGCACGGGCCGGGGTCGAGGTATGGGCCGAGGTCAGGGACAGGGTAGAGGCAGAATGGGTGGACCGTATTCAGCAGGTCCGGGCGGAGGTTGTGTCTGTCCGAAATGCGGAACAACGGTTGCTCATGCTGCAGGAGAGCCTTGTAATGCAAAGAATTGTCCGAAGTGTGGTACAAGAATGACTCGTGCTTCATAGCGAGTACTTCGCAGAGTAGTACAAGAGGTTAATTTTATTTAGAAAGGAGATTTACTATGCCAGGTGGAGATGGAACAGGTCCTGCAGGTATGGGGCCAATGACAGGTAGAGCAGCAGGTTTCTGTGTCGGTTATCAAATGCCGGGTTATATGAATCCTGTTGGCGGACGTGGATATTGGGGCCGGGGTAGAGGTCGAGGTTTTGGTTGGGGCAGGGCCGGATATGGTTGGCCGGCTTATGGTGGTGCAGTAGGTCCATACGCTTATGGCGGTGCGCCTTATGCTCCAGGCTTAACGGCTCAGCAGGAACTCGATGGCTTGAAAGGTCAGGCAGAGTATCTTGAAGATAACCTTGATGGAATCAAAAAGCGTATTGAAGAAATCGAGAGCCAGAAAAGCAACGAAGAGCAAAAATAGGTAGTGACGAATTTGCGTTGCGTTTTTTTGATACCGTTTCAGGCTTTGGTAAAGACATTGTGCGCCTATGATAATCAAAGGGTGCAAATCGCACGGAAGGTTGTAACTGGGGCAAGCATCGACTATGGAAGTTTTAGTTAAGCATGAGAGTGGATTCCGTTTCTCGGCAACGTGCAGAGGATATACTGTCACGACCGGGCGCGGTGAGGATGGCAATAATGAGCTTGACGGGATGTGGCCGGCCCAGCTTTTCGAAGCATCGATTGGGATGTGCATTGGTGGATATATTGTTAAATACTGTGAAAAGCAGGGTATCCCGTACGATGGTATGACGATTGAGTTGAGCCGGCGTACACAGTCTGAAACTTCTCGCACTACAAGAATTGATGCCAAAATCTTTCTCGGTGCAGATCTGTCCCAGGAACAGCAGAAAGGTGTCCTGGAAGCAGCTGACCAATGTCATATAACTAATAGCTAAGAGAAAGTATGCAAGTTGTTTGTTTTCTGGCCAACATCAAGTCAGCTAACGTATAAAATGATTTAAGATGGAGATTAAGCGATGCCAATATTTGAATACAAGTGTAATAAATGCGGGCACAAAACGGAATTTCTGGAAAAAAGTGGCGGAAAAAACAAGCACATTTGTGAAAAATGTGGAAGTCCAGATATGCGGAAGCTTTTTTCAGGCTTTTCCGTCGGGCAGAGTAGCCAGGGCAGCAGTTCATGCTCAACCGGAACATGTCCAACTGGAACCTGTGGACTTTGATAGAAAGGATTTTTAATGAGAATTGCAGTAACATCTTCGGGGCCTACTCTTGATGACAATGTCGAGGCTCGATTTGGTCGGTGCCCCTATTTTCTTATTGTTGATATAGAGACGATGCAAATGGAGACGATTGAAAATCCCAATATCGCTCTTGGCGGCGGTGCTGGGATTCAGTCCGCTCAGTTAATGTCGGAAAAGGGTGTAACGGCTATACTAACAGGCAATTGCGGCCCTAACGCATATAACGTTTTCGGTCAGGCAGGCATACAGGTTGTCGTTGGTGTAAGCGGACCTGTCCGTAATACTGTTGAACAGTTCAAAACCGGGGCTTTATCCTCTGCTTCGGGACCTAATGTAGCCAGCCACTTTGGTATGGGCGGCGGCCGCGGCATGGGCCGAGGCGGTGGTATGGGACGCGGTATGGGCATAGGAGGCGGTATGGGTCGTGGTATGGGCATGGCAGCTCCGATTGGTATGCCTTCGGCGGGCCCCACAGAAGGGCTGAAGAATGCCGGAATGAAAAATCCTGATCAGGAATTAGCTGCGTTAAAACAGCAGGCAGAGATGCTTGAGCAGCAAAAACAACAGCTTAATCAAAGAATAACTCAGCTTGAGAGCGACCGTAAAGCTGTTGCGGTTGTTGATTCTGAAAAATGTACAGGTTGCGGCATCTGCGTCAATGTGTGTCCGGTAGGTGCCATTGAAGTTAATCAGCAAGCTGTTATTAATAATGAAGTCTGTAATGGCTGTGCCGCCTGCGTTTCCGAATGCCCTAATGGGGCTATCATTATTGCCCGGAAATGAGCTGAAAAAAACTCGGAAGGATAGGCAAGTGAAAAAGAGTGTGTCCCCGCGATGCGTCCTGTGCGAGAGTAAAGATTGTCGTAATGGCAAGGATTGTTTTTCGCAGGCTGATAATCATAAGAAATTGTATCAAGACAGCCAAATAACAGAATTACACAAAGCCGCTTCGGCAATTGAGTCTCGGTATTATTGCAAGGAAACGCGATTAGGTGAGACAGCATTATTTGCCAAGGAATTAGGATGTAAAAAGATAGGTCTGGCTTTTTGTATTGGTCTAAGTGAAGAAGCTAAGGTTATCGAGGAAATTCTTTCAAGAGATTTTGAGGTGGTATCAGTCTGTTGCAAGGTTTGCGGGATTGATAAGAGGGATTTTAGCCTGCCTCAGATTTCGTCACAACAGAAGGAAGTTATGTGTAATCCGTCTGGCCAGGCTCAACTGCTAAACGATGCGGAAACGCAGCTTAATGTTTTATGTGGACTTTGTGTCGGCCATGATGCGATTTTTTCGAGGGCCTCAGAAGCTCCTGTGACAACACTCATAGCCAAGGATAGGGTATTGGGTCATAATCCCGCGGCAGCTATATACTGTCAATACATTCGAAAGCGCTTTAATAATAATACATAGCGGAGATACATGATGGAGCAGACATTTAGAGGCATGCAATACATGTTTATTACTTTATCTATAACAATAGGTACGCTTTTTGCCAATAGTGCTAAAGCTGAGGATTTGCCGTATTCATTTTCAAAAGGCGGGTTTCAACTATACCAGTCTGAAGACGAAAATGAAAGGCTAACCTTAGGAGGTAGCGTTCTTTTTAGATACGCTTACTGGAATTGGTTTGGAACGAATAAAGGTACTAATACAAATAATGACTATAGTTTTAGTTTTCAGAGAACTCGCTTGAATCTGAAATATACTTCAGAAAACATGGAAATTTTCTTTCAACCGCAATATGTTCATATGTTTGATTTGCCCGATGATGCATTTTCGAGTACCAAAGGCCCTTTTGGGATGGGAGGATTGTATTACATTCACAATCCAGAGGAGAATCCCTATGATTTTGGTGTTCACCAGGCTTATCTTCGTTTGAATAATCTTTTTGATACGAAACTGTTCTTTAAGGGAGGTAGATTTGAATATAGCGATGGACTTGAAGTGCAGGATAAGAAAGACGGGAAGAAATTCAATATTCTAAAAAACATGCGTCTTGCAGACAGAATGATTAGCCCCTTCGGCTGGTCGGCATTTGGCAGAAGTTTTGATGGAGTAATGGCTGGATGGGATGATGACAGGTTCAATTTGACTACTTCATTTTTCTATCCCACTCAGGGAGGATGGGAGAAAGACATTGATGAAACTATTTATGATATTGACATTATTACTACCACATTAACGGCTAAAAAGGGTGTGTTACTTCCCGATACTGAATTCGCCGCATTTTTCTACAACTACAACGACAAGAGAGATTGTACTCAGCGGCCTGATAATGAAAGCCGCTCTTGTTCTCATGCTGATATAAATATACAAATGTACGGAGGACACATTTTAGGTATATATGATTGGGGGCCGGGCCAATTGGACACTTTGTTATGGGGAGGCCTGCAAACTGGTGATTGGTATGATAGGGATCAAGATGCATACGGAGTTGCCGGCGAAATCGGTTATCAGTTTACAAAGATGCCCTGGAAACCCTGGTTTAGAACAGGATATTTTATAGGTTCAGGCGACAGCAATCCGTCTGACGGCGATCATGAAACCTTTTTCCAGATGGCTCCTGGAACGAGAAAGTACCAATTATACCCCTATTATGACCTTCAAAACAACAGGGATTTTTTTGTGCAACTGATTACCAAGCCCACGAAAAAGCTTACTGCAAGGATGGATTACCATATCGTTGAGTTGGATGAAAATGCGGACAGATGGTACATGGGGACTGGCCCAACACAGAAAAGTGGTAGCATTTCCGGGTATATTCCTCGAAATGGCGGAGGGCATGATGCGTTGTCCCAAGAGGTAAGTATTATGTTGAGTTACGCGTTGAACCCACAATGTGATATTGTTGCATTTTATAGCCATGTATGGGGTGAAGGTGTAGTAAAGAATGTATATGAAAAAGATAATG
>CAZDVE010000020.1:0-77868 GCA_964508785.1 uncultured Pirellulales bacterium
ACTTGTTCACCCCATTAGATAGGCCAAAGGCCGCCCCGTCCTCCGTAGTCCCTGGGGGATGCCTCAAGGCACTACTGCGGAGGGTGGACATCTCACGGGGTGAATATTTAGCCCGCTAATTTATTAGCGGGTTTTGAGATTGCCATCCATTCGGCACTTCGGAGGTTGGGTAATAAAAAAATCGTATTTCGTATCTCCTGGTCAAATTTTATATAGTATCCCGTAAGAAAGGTTCATAAAATACTATTCAAATAGTATCTATTAAAACAGGAGGTATATTAAAATGAGGAACTCATTGTGGAAGCGATCGATTATGACGTGTCTGCTGGTCTGTGCAAGCGGAATAATATGGTCCTGTGGCTCGCGAAAGGAAGCGGCATTAGAAGCTGAAGTAAAAATATTAAACGAAAGTGTTTACGTCTGGAATAGAGGGACACAACCATGGACCGGGGGAGTAGTATTTCTAAATGAACGGTCCCTGGGGATTCAAAAGCCCTTTAGGACGGTAAACCCCAACGGTTTTGTACAGCTACCCCTTCGTGAGTTCAAGCAGGATTCCAAGCCCATATCAGAGGATTCATTCAATCTCAAATCTGTATTGGTGGAAGTTGAGGGCTACGCTCCAAAAAAGTTCAGTGTGGAGCAATGATAACAAAACATGTCATCGCGAACCCATTCGGCTTCGCTCAGGGCAGGCTCCGTGAATCAATCTTCGAATAAGAACAAAATTTGTCTTTTTTAATGGAAGATTGCCACGGCTCGAAAAATCAGCCCTCGCAATGACTTGAAATTCATATGCAACATCTCCCACACCCTATCTCCTAAATCCTAAATTTTTTGGGATTTTGCTTGCTTTACGGCGATTTTTTGATATAATACCGACCGAACTATGGATGGTTCGTAGCGAGTAACGGAAAAGGCAAATCAAAAGCTTGTCCTGAGCGAAGCCGAATGGATCAAAATGAAAAACGCAAAACCACAGCGTGAAATTTAAAAATTCAAGCCTATTGGCCTACCATACTGTAAACAATGAATAACCTCTTTTTTACGTATGAAACACAGATTCTTCGCTGTCCCCCAAGGGACGCCTTACGGCGCGCTCAGAATGACAGCATGGTTTTTTCCGACGAATGGTGGGGTGTTCGACAAGTGTCGAGAGTTCTCTACAAATCGGCCTTTTTTTTCAAAACGAACCCAATTTTTTTGTACTGCGTTCAGTGTGCTGCGAATAGCGTAAAAGAATATAAGCTCTTTGAAATAAACATAATATGAGAAATTGCTGTTTCCGGTGCGGGAAAATTCATCCTCTATGGACGAACCCAAAACGAACCCAAACGAAGCCAATCCAGCCTATATTATAGAATCATGGCAAAAAGCACCTTGCGGGAGATTAGCCGGTGAGCAACACGAATTCCTCAACGCTAAGCGACTGCCTTAACTTTTGCAGAGCAATCAACTCGACCTGGCGGACTCTTTCCTTGCTTAGGCCGAGCTCTTCCCCGATTTGTACAAGGGTCTTTGTCTTCTTTTTAATGGGAGAGCCGATCAGGCCATAGCGGTTTAATATAATGTACTGCTCACGTTCGGTAAGATCATCTTTGATAACGCGCGTAAGGCTCTTGCGTGCTCGCTCGATGGCTGCAAAATCGGCTACATCTTTGGTTTTTAAATCCTGATGAATATTTGCCAGAGAAGCCGCTGTTTTCTTATCGAGCCTGGAAGCCTGAGCGGGTATTTTACGAGCGTAGTCTTTGGTTATAGTCCAGGAAGCAAAAGTGGTAAAGCGAAAGCCTCTGGTATAATCGAATTTCTCGACAGCACGCATCAGGGAAATATTACCCTCACTGATTAGGTCGAGCATACTCGCGCCCGTAGAGGTGTGTTTGCGGGCAATACTGACTACCAGTCGAAGGTTCGCTTCAATTATTTTTCTTTGTATCGTTTCAGCTTCAGTCAGATAACGTTCTATTCGACTTAGTCGTCTGCCTGAAACGCGTGCCGGTTTTATACCGATACGTTCCTGGCAGGCCAGATATTTAAGGTAATTGTATCGACGAAACAGCTCAATCTCATCCTCTCTATTAAGCATAGGAACATTTTTTAATATCTGCAGATACTCAGGCAGTGAACTGTCGACCAACTTTAACGGCTCAACATTCTTGTAAGCTATGGGTTGTATATTATCGATCGGCCCGGATAGAATCTTTCGTGTCGCATCTTCGTCGAGAAACTCGTCACTGGCGATGAACTCAATTTTTTTCGCCAGAAGAGCTTTGGCTCGTCTGCTGTTAATAATCCGGTAAATAGAACTCCTATTCCTGTTATAGCGTTTCATCAACTCCTTAATGTCACAACCCTGTTTGAACAACTTATACATCTCCGACGCCTGTGAAGGCTCAATAACGCCGACGGATTTTTTAAAAATTATCCTATCAGGATTTGCCTTATCATACTCTACAAGGGTATATCTAATAGTTTCATTACACTTACCGAACTCGTCACTTATCTTCTTTATAATCTGATAGCGGGAAAGACCCGACGTCTCGGCAAGTTTTGCTGCCTTCTTTATTATCCGGCTTTTTTGTTTATCTGTCAGCCGCTCAAAACTTTTAGCTCTGCCGGTCAGTTCCGGATTATCCTTTAAGAATTGCTCGACCGACGACTGCAAAAAACCGAAACGTCTTCTGCTGTCGTTAAAAATGAATTTTTCCGCTATCAGACCCCGTTTTCGCCAACGATATACGGTTTTTGTCGACACTCCCTGATTTTTCGCAAGCTCTTCAATAGTAAAAATTTTTTCTTTTTTCTCCGAGACAGGCTGTGCCAACCGACCGCTGAGCTTGGAAATAAATATACGCAAATCCTCTAACAGCTCATCCCCTTTTATAAGCTCGCCTTCGGTCGTGCTTTTAAGGTGAAAACCCGTGATACGAAAGCACACAAACTCAAAGGGATATTCCTTATCCTTGTCTATTATCCCAAAAAGTTTCTCCGCGGCATCGAGTTGTTTTCGGCGTTTCTTTTGCGGCGTGTATCGAAGCTGCAACAATAATTGAGCCAAACTTGGACTGCTTATCTTTCGCATAACCAGGTGTCTATTTTACAAAAACCGGGCATAAAAAAACGGCCGTATAAACGGCTGTTTTTCAGATTATTCACGTGACCAAGAACACAATAAACTGCCGCGAAGCAGGAATTACAACTGGGCTAATTATTCAATCCGACTTTGTGCCCTTATATTTCTTATCTACGCCACAAGGTTCTTTGCCATATCGACAGCCGAAGCGGCATCGGCTGCGTAGCCATCGGCTCCAATTTTATCGGCGTAATCCTGCGTCACAGGGGCACCACCTATGATAACTTTAGTCGAAAGACCGGCATCTCTGAGCGCCTTGACAGTCTTTTCCATACCTGGCATTGTTGTAGTTAAAAGCGCACTCAATCCAATTAGTTGGAGACTATTGTTTTTGGCCTGCTCAATAAATTTGTCCGGCCCGACATCCACGCCGAGGTCAACAACTTCAAAGCCAGCACCTTTAAGCATCATAGCCACCAAATTTTTACCAATATCATGTAAATCACCCTGAACGGTCCCTATTGCCAACTTTCCGACCGGCTCAACACCGGCTTTAACAAGTTCGGGCTCAAGCACACCCATGGCCATTTTCATTGCACGTGCAGCTATAAGGACTTCGGGTATATAAATCTCATTCTTCTTGAAGCGGGCACCGACAACTTCCATACCCGCAATAAGTCCGTCGTCAAGAACACTTTTTGCGGTTGTGCCCTCTGAAAGAGCCTGTCTTGTAATTTCTACTGCCGTGTTCTGGTCCCCATTTATAATTGCATCAGACAACGCTTTCAATTCTGCCATTGACGTTCACCTCAATAAAGCTATCTTATCTACTTTTAATTAATCAAAATACGTACGCCATATTAAATATTATTCAACAACATGGTACAAGCACTAAATCCGACTTTTTAACGTTAAAATCGCTATTTATAATAAAAGACAAAGAAGTTCAAGCCGAAAATGCATACATATATTATTTGAAAAAAATCCCCATCCTGATATAATTGGCCTTTTATTGTCCTGTAGTTGCTTGCTCTACACAGACAATTTTATAGTTGGCAGATTAAAATTGTGGTTTTAAGACATTTTCGCGCCAAATCATTATAAAACCACATATACTACACGAAATACGAGACGCAAAACATGAGTAACTACATAGTCCTGGTAAAACAGGTCCCTGATGTATCGCAAATCACCGATAACGCATTCAATCCCGAAACCGGCACACTTATTCGCACCCGATTGGCCAGTGTAATAAATGAACTGGATGCACAGGCTCTTGCTTTTGCAAACTATATGAAAGTAATCAGCGGTGACAACAAAGGCCAAATCATCGCATTAACCATGGGCCCGCCAATGGCCGAGGAGGTCCTGAGATACAGCCTGAGCAGATGCGCCGATCAGGCGATCTTGCTGACTGACAGAGCCCTCGGCGGCGCGGACACTGTGGCAACGGCTAATCCGCTGGCTTTTGCAGTCAGAAAAATAGTCAGGGATATACTTAAAAACGAAGACGATTACTTTGTTATCTCTGGTATGCAGTCGGTGGACGGCGATACCGCTCAGGTACCACCACAGATGGCCGAAGAACTGGGCCTGTCCTGCATAGCATACGTCACTGATATCGAATTTAAAAACGGCCGCTTCGAATTCACACGTATCATCAGCGGCGGTAGCCAGGTTGTAGCCGCCAAGAAGCTGCCGGCGGTAATAACCGTCGCCAAGTATGAATTTCCTCTTTATGCCACATTCTCGAAAACACGTTGGGCAAATCGAACGCAAGTAACCACATGGGCAAGTGAAGATATCAAGGCCACCCACATTGGCGTTAAAGGTTCCAGGACAGCAGTAATTCGTGTATTTCCACCGGGAAAGAGTACAAGAAAATGCCGGCAGTTAAACAACACAGATTCGCTGGCAAAGTTGCTTGTTGAGAGTTTTAAGAGCGGCAACAGCCAGATGGATCAGGACAGCGATTCCAAGGCAAGTCGGTATATTCTGCCGAAAAAACGAGTGAGTTTGTTTGACAGGAACTTCGAAGGAACCAAAAAGGAACAGGAGGACTATGCAATCCTGAGCGAAAAACTCAAGGAACTTGGAATAAAAGAAATAAATCAAATTGATGACCAGGCTAAAAAGAAAATACTTGCAGCGGCCGGCGATCAGTTCCATGACAGAGCACTGGAAGATATGATAAATGGCCTGGAATTGATCAAACCGGCCTTCAAGGGTGAGGTTTGGGTTGTAGCTGAGCACAGTGAAGGCCTAATACATCCGGCCACGTTTGAACTTATCGGTAAAGCGAACGAACTCGCCGATTCACTCGAAACTAAAGTAGGTGTATGTTTAGCCGGGTACCAGGTGGAAACGATGGCGAAAGAATTAATCGCTTCAGGAGCGGACAATATTTATGTTATCGAGGACAAGCTACTAAGTGTATTCGATCCAACTGCGTATCGCAAAGCAGTTGCAGATGTGATAAGCCAATACTGGCCGCAAGTCGTTCTTTACGCAGCAACGCCACAAGGTCGAATGCTTGCACCAATGGTCTCGTATAGAGTCGAATGCGGCCTTACAGCCGACTGCACCGGATTAGATATCAGAGATAGCTCAAGAAAGGGTGACATCGCCCTGCTTTTGCAGACCCGTCCGGCACTCGGAGGAAACGTGATGGCTACTATTCGAACAAAGAACTCAAAATCGCAGATGGCCACTGCAAGACCGGGCGTTATGAAGAAAATGCCGTCGGATGCGTCAAGAAAAGGCAACGTCATCAAACAAAAAGTCGAACTTTCCGAAGATGATATTTCTCTCGAAATTATCAAAACCGAATTAGGCGCTGGTGACGTGAATTTCGGTGCCGAAGTAATTGTCAGCGGCGGCAAAGGTATGCAAAGCCGGGACAACTATGACCGACTCCTGACCACACTTTGTGAGAGTTTAACGAAAAAACTAAACACGCAGATTGAAAGAGGCGCATCCCGTGCGGCTGTGGAACAAGGTTTCGTTGAAAGAGCTCACCAGGTCGGACAGACAGGTACTTCCATCGGACCGAAGCTTTATATTGCTTTGGGAATTTCAGGTGCCATTCAACACATGATAGGAGTCGCAAACACAGAAACTATTGTTGCCATCAACAGCGACCCGAACGCACCGATTTTCAAACAATGTGATTACTATATCGTGGGAACAGTTGAAGAGACGATACCTCAATTGGTCGATGCTTTAGAACAAATGTAAAAAAGTGGAATAATAAAAGTGCCAAACAACAAAGACTATAACAGAGTGACAGTATTGGTCGTTGGGGCGGGACCGGCCGGTCTGGCAACTGCCATACAACTTAAAGCCCAAAAGCCGGATATCGATATCTGCGCAATTGAAAAATCCCCTGATTTAGGCAATCACAATCTCTCCGGGGCCGTCCTGGAACCTGAACCGCTGCATACTCTCCTGGATTCGGCAAACCCTGAATGGCGGGACACGGATTCGGCCAAAGATGTGCTCTCAAATAAAATCGATAAAGACGATATTCTTTTCATGTTAGGCCAAAAGCTATCCTTTAATATCTTCTTCGCAGTCAATCTTGCTAAAACCTTCAGACTCGGCTTCGGCCAAATGATTCATAAAGGTGACTATTCAGTATCGATAAGCAAGCTCACAAAATGGCTGGGCCAAATCGCAAAAGACCTCGGAGCCGAAGTGCTGACCGGATTTGCGGCCCAGGATATCGTCCTCGACGAAAATTCCGGCACAGCTATCGGTGTAAAACTCGTTGACCAGGGCTTTGATAAAGAAAGCAATAAGCAGCCCAATTTCGTAGAAGGTGAACTTATATCGGCCGACTTCATCGTGCTTGCAGAGGGATGTGACGGACTGCTTACGGAAAAATTCATAGAAAAAACAAATCTACAAAGGCAAAGTCCGCAACTTTACTCGGTTGGCGTCAAAGAGCTTATAAAGGTAAGTCCCGAACAATACAACAAGTTTTCCTCAAGCCGTGTCGTTCATGCCATGGGTTACCCGATATGGACACCTTTTGTCGGCCCCGGTATGTTCGGCGGCGGGATTATTTACGCCGGTGCTCAGGAGCACCTCTCGGTTGGTATGATTGTCGGAGCCGACTGGAAATACTGCGATTTCAATCCGCAGGATGCGCTGACTAATTTTAAGAATCATCGATTTGTTAAACAATTTATTGAGGGCGGTACGGTAGTAGAAGCCGGGGCCAAAATGATTCCCGAAGGCGGTTACTACGCCATACCGAGAGAGCCGGAAACCGGAAACATAGGCAAAAACAATGTATTGATTCTCGGTGACAGTGCCGGCTTCGTGAATATGCTCAAAATAAAGGGCCTGCACAACGCTATCGATTCAGGCATCCAGGCGGCAAAAGCAATCGCACAAACCCTCGATAATCCCAAAACGGCAGCTTCTGTTTACAGCGAGTTTATAGAAAATTCCAATATCGACAGGGAAATGAAATCGGCGAAAAATTTCCGGCAGACGGTTGCACAATTCGGGCCTCTCCAGGGAATGCCGCTTTCAATCCTCGGAGGACTTTTGCCGAAGTTTGATGTTGAAAAAGACTACCAGACTTTGACAATCGCTTCATACCGGCATAAACCCTATCAGAACTTCGATAAAGACACGTTCACTGCAATGGCCGCAACAGAGCATCGTGAAGAAGAGCCTTCACATCTGACTATACTGGACGCCGAGGTTTGCAGGACCAAATGTACTCCGGTATTTAACAGTCCATGCATTACTTTTTGTCCTGCCGGTGTGTATGAAACTATTCAGGGCCAGGTAAAGCCCGCCAATCCATCTAACTGCCTGCATTGTAAAACATGCCAGAGAAAATGTCCGTTTGATAATATCAGATGGATGGTGCCTGAAGGCGGCGGCGGTCCACGCTACAAAAGAATGTAACACCAATCCGAAACACCCATGACAGATAAGATTCATCACTGCGATTGAAACAGCATGCTACAAATATCGATGAGATGCCGGAAATGGATAATATTCGCCAGGAGTCTTCTCAATAAATATGTATTTAGTTGTTTGTTACGTTTCGCTGGGCTCTGCGCATACGCCGTCGATTCTTTTCCGAAGGCTTCTCATAGTATGCAACACGCTTCATATCCCTGATTAGACCCTCTTTTTCGCACAATTTCTTAAAGCGCCTTATCATTTGCTGAACCGATTCACCTGTCCGCGATTTAACTTTCAACATATAAAAAGAATCCTTACTAAGCTCCTGACATTATGAACTGTAAAAACTAACCTTAATATTATAAACTCGTCAAAAAACGTTAAGATAGTTAGTCTAATGCATAATTTATACTATTTCAAGCCAAAATTACTATTGGCTCGCAGTTTTTAGCTTAAAATAGTACTATCGCCTGAAAAAACTAATATCGGACTAAAAAAGAGCAAATTTTCATTATTTTTAGATTATTTTGTATAGAACCGCCAAATATGTTAAAATAGAAAAGCGATTTTGGAGGTTTTTTTAGTTGGAGAAATTTCGCCAGACGCTAAAAGTGAAAAAAGAGCGGGCCGTTTTAGTTGCCGCTGTTCTCCATAACCCTGATGGGACAAACGGATTATCTGAGCTTGCCGCCTTAGCTGAAAGTGCCGGGGCGGTAGTTGTGGACAGGTTCCAGCAGAAAATCCGCAAAATAAATCCTTCCACATATATAGGCAAAGGCAAAGCCGAGCAACTTAGAACACGCACAAAGCGATTCAAAGCAGATGTCATCATTTTCGATAATGACCTTTCGCCGGGGCAGATTCGCGAGCTTGAAAAGATTGTCGAGGCTAAAGTTCTCGACCGCAGCGAACTGATTCTGGACATATTCGCCACAAGAGCCAAAACAAAACAGGCCAAGCTCCAGGTCGAATTAGCCCAGTTGGAATACACATACCCCCGACTGACCCGGATGTGGACGCACCTTGACAGCGTTGCAGGCGCAGGTGGTGCGACCGCCGCCGGTACCGTAGGTGGAATCGGTACAAGAGGTCCGGGCGAGCAACAGTTGGAAATAGACCGCCGACTGGTCAGCAAACGCATTACAGAATTAAAACGCGAACTGGCAAATATAGACAGGCGCAGGATTCGCGAGATCGACGGCCGAAGAGGGCTATTTAAAATCTGCCTGGTAGGTTATACCAACGCAGGTAAAAGCACTCTCCTGAATAAACTAACCGATGCGGATGTGTTTGTAGAAGACAGACTCTTTGCAACGCTGGATACCCGAACAAGAAGATGGACGCCTGCCAAAGGAGTTGAGGTCCTGCTGAGCGATACCGTCGGTTTTGTGAAAAGCCTGCCTCACCAGTTAGTCGCCTCTTTCAAAGCAACGCTCGAAGAAGCAGTCAACGCCGATTTGCTGCTGCATATCATAGATGTCTCCAATCCGGATGCACTGAATCAAATCGAATCGGTTAATAATGTTCTGGAGGAAATCAGTTGTAACAAAAAACCTATTTTAGAGATATTCAACAAAGTTGACGTCGTGAAAAACATCGCTGATTTCGATATGCTGCAAACTCTTTATCCCGATGCAGTATGCATATCAGCCAAAACGGGCTTTGGTCTGGATGGTTTGAGTGAAGTAGTCACCGCGAAGTACAAGGGGATCGAGCTTCTGATTCGAGTGACCAGCAGCGTCTCAAACGGCAAAATCCAGAGCTTCCTGCGTGCCCACGGCCAAATTATAAGCGAGCAATACAATGAAACTCTCGTCCTCATCGACGCACGGCTCGGCCGAAACCAGTTGCCTGATCTAAAAAGACTCCAGCCTGAACACATAGAAATTATAGAAAACTGACTACATTTATATTCAGTGCTCACCTCAACCGGTCACATTAGAGCTTTTGCTTTCGATGAACTTTATAATATTGTACACAACCAAATTATATGGCACAGCTACTGCGAACTTTTCGGCTAATTTGATTACGGCTCCGTTGAGGGCTTCGATTTCCGTCGGCTTTTTTGCAATAATATCCTGCAGGGTCGATGATCTGTGCTCGGCTGTGTCAGGCACAAGTTTGGCGTAAAAAACTTCGAGAAAATCATTCGCAGTTTGCCAGTGACTCTGATAGCTGGCTAAGGTCATCACCTTAAATACCTCTTCGCTTATGCCGTTCATTATCGAACGAGTAAAATCCTTCTCGGCTAATTTACCGTAAGGGACATCCAGGATTGCACCGAGGGGATTAAGGGCACAGTTATATAGCATTTTGGCCCAAATATCTTTATCGATTCGGTCGGTTGTCTGGCATGGTATATCTCCGGAGTTTATGTACTCGCTTAAATCCCCGACGTTTGACGCATCCACTCCGAAAAGACTTCCGATATGAATCGAGTCGGCATGCACCGTAATAACCACCTCATTCGGCTTTTTCCTCTGAAATCCGGTGATAACACGTGCGTTGTAAACAATCTTCCTGTCGAAAAAGGAAGTAAATTCCTCCGCGTTACCCCATCCATTTTGAAAGAGAACTATCTTTGTTTCCCGGCCAAACAGACTTTTATGTTCGCTAAGGTCTTTCGCGGCTTTATAGGAATCAAAGGATTTCGTGCATACAAGGATATAATCATAGGTTTTACCCTCTATTTGGCCAAGCTTGGTGTAGCTGCCGAATGCCGACGGCTCTGCGCTGAAAAGGCCAAAAATACCTGCTCTGACAAGGCCGTTTTTCTGTAAAGCTATAACTGTCTTTTTTCGGGCGACAATATCTACAAGGGCCTTTGACTTGAGCAAACAGCTCGCAAGCCCGAGTCCTACTGCACCACCACCATATATCAACGCTCTCATATAAACATTATAGTCACCAGAAAAATTAATATCAAACGCCTAATGCCTTTTCCCTTGACTTGCAGCCCGAAAAAATATAAAAGTGCATTGTTGAGGAATAAAAAAGTTATTTGGAGGAGGTCAAAATGAAAACACTATTGCTGTTCCTAACATTCGTATCCTTAACCGTTTCCTCTGAGGCGGCTGACAACCAATCTCCCGAAACACAGATATATATTACCGAGCGCAAACAGGCAATAGATGATTACTACACCAGCAGACTTATCGAACTCAGAGCTCGCGCACAGGCAAATATCAGAATGCTCGATATAGCGGAAAAGCCAAAATTGAACTGCGTGGGGCTCGACGAATGGGCCGAGTTTGCTGAGACAATATTGCAAATCAACGGCTGCGAAAATCAATCCTATGGCCTTTTTGAACCTGCAAATAAAACTTCCGCCAAGCGACTCGCTATAGCCTTAAGCAGAATAACCAAAAGAAAAAATGATATATTAGCAGGCTTAGAATGGCAAACTATCAAGCTGGAAAGGCAAAGAAATTATGCTCTGACCGCTGGATTAGCTAAACTTGAGAAGCGGTTGCAATCAAAGCCGCAAAAAACCGAAACTAAGAAGACAACAGGGATAATTGCCGGGATTATCTTTTCCAGCGACGATCCGATTGCAATTATTGATGACACTGTAGTACGCCAAACAGAGACAATAAAAGGTGCAAAGGTTGTCAAGATATACACAAATAGAGTTGAGTTCGAGAAAAACGGCAGGACCTGGACACAGCAGATACGAGAGGCCCAAGAAAACAACTGGAAATAGCAAATCCGGGTCAAATCCCAGACTAAATCCCTCATTTTTGAATTTGTCTTTGCCACTGCATGATTTGCTTCCGTCAAATCCGGCTATGCGTCCACCGGAAAACATATCCTTGGCGCTTAAGTTCATTCAAAATATAATTCAGCATCGATTGAAAGTGCCGCTGCGCTGCTAACTAAGTGTATTGGACAACAAAAACCATGAAAGGAGTTATTATGATAAGGACAATTCTGTTAAGTATATTCTTATGTGGTCTTTCTATGTTAGCCGGATGTGCGAGCCTGGAAACAACAAATAAAACTAAAGGAACCCGTTATCTGGAGACTGAAACAGGACGATGGCTGGTTCACGATATTAATCGACCCGCACCACCGGTGGTTACACCCGGCACCGAGAGCACACAAGAACAGGCCGGCAAGGCCCCTTCAGACGCTATTGTTTTATTCGACGGGACAGACCTTTCAGGATGGACAAGCGTAAAAGGTGGCCCGGCAAAATGGATTGTACGGGATGGATATATGCAGGTTGTCAAAGAAACAGGTGATATCAAAACAAAACAGTCATTCGGCTCATGTCAGTTACACGTCGAGTTCGCAACTCCAGCGAGAATCACGGGAAAAAGTCAGGAAAGAGGCAACAGCGGAGTTTTTTTAATGTCAAACTATGAAGTCCAGGTTCTCGATTCCTATAAGAATTCGACTTATCCCGACGGCCAGTGCGCTGCGTTATACGGCAGAGCCGTCCCACCGGTTAACGCCTGTCGAAAACCGGGACAATGGCAGTGCTATGATATTATTTTCCATCGGCCGATTTTCAAAGGCAAAAAAGTTGTAAGAAAAGCAACTTTCACGGTTTTTTACAACGGCGTCCTCGTCCATGACAACGTCGAACTCCAGGGCGGCACCGGCTGGATTGACGAACATACGATATCAAATTATTCGCTGCACGAGAACAAATTACCAATCATGCTGCAAGACCATGATAATCCGGTGAGATTCCGAAATATCTGGCTTCGCGAACTTAAAGATTAATACATAGCACGATTGAACAAATATGTTTAAGAATATCTCCATAATAGGCGATGGTGGAATGGGCACTGTCCTGGGTATGCTGTTCTGCGAAAAAAAGATCCCCGTTCGTATATGGGGTTACGACCATCAACAGTTGGCACAGATTGCACAAGCTCGGGAGAACAAGAAATTCCTACCCGGTTATAAACTACCCGAAAATCTTATCTTTGAACCCGAAGATACTAAAATCATGTCGGGGGCCGACCTGATTGTTTCCGCTGTGCCGTGTCAGTTCACAAGGTCAATCTGGACGAGGCTAAAAAACCAGGCACCGGAAGGCGTGCCCATTGTATCCGTGGCCAAGGGTGTCGAAAACGATACACTACTGTGCCCCACCCAAATCCTTACAGAAACTCTTAACCTGCCGGATAACACCAGGCTGGTCGTTCTCAGCGGCCCTACTATCGCCGATGAGCTGGCCAGAAAACTCCCGGCAACGGCCTGCGCAGCAGCCATCGACGAAGAATTAGCAGAACAAGTCCAATACACCTTCAGCGTTCCCTGGTTTCGTGTTTATACCAATACTGATGTAATCGGTGTTGAACTAGCCGGAGCTATGAAAAACATTATCGCCATAGCCGCCGGAATTATAGATGGCATTGGAGCCGGGGATAATGCCAAGGCGGCGCTACTGACCAGAGGGCTTGCCGAGATAAGCCGTTTAGGTATCGCCTGCGGAGCAAGGCCGGAGACCTTCGCGGGGCTGACCGGTTTGGGAGATTTGGTAACAACCTGTATTTCGCCCAAAGGCAGAAACCGGTCATTCGGTGAAAGAATAGGTAAGGGTTTAAATACCGAGCAGGCTCAGGGAGTCACCGAATCCGTTGTCGAGGGCATTGCTACATGCAAATCTGTTGTTGCCCTTGCAAAACGATATGGTGTCGAGATGCCAATCACAAAGGCCGTCTATGATGTATTGTTCAAAAACAAGCCCGTACAAAAAGCAATCGAGGATTTGATGAAACGCCGGCTCAAAGCCGAGTGATCAATTAGTTTATTTAAACAGTCCTATAAATCACGCGTATCTACATCTTTTCCAGAAACATTGAAAAACTATTGTAATAAGTTACAGAGAAAGTCTGTCCTATAAAAAAAACTTACGTCCCGATTAAGTTTTTTAACACCGGAAAATTTCAAAGCAAACAGCTTATTTATGAGCAAAAACCACTCTGATGAATCGGGATTACAGATTTTATCAGAATTACAAGCACCTTTGATCAATTCCAACCGAAACGGGGATTTAATATTTTTTTGGGCGATTAGCTCATCAGGTTTCTGTTTCATATATTTTAGTTGGTGAATGTTACTGTTAGTAACACTGATATAAGATTAGGTATTAGTGGGTGAAATAATTAAATACAATGTTTGGCCTTTTGAAAAAACACGCATATTCCATTGGCATTGACATTTGCAACGACAGTCTGAGGCTGGTTCAGCTTGAGAATAACGGCAGTGGCGTACATTTGATTGCCGGTGCAACTGAAAAACCGCCTGATGATATCGAACCAGGAAGCAGCAACTGGCAAAGATGGGCCATCGAGACCATACGCAAACTTATATCGAATGGTGATTTTCAGGGTAAAGAAGTGATAGCTGGAATGCCTACAACCAACGTCTTTATCGACCATATAAAACTGCCCAAGACCAGTGAAGACAAACTACAGGAGATTATATTTTCGAAGGTAAAACAGAAACTCCCGTTTGAGCCGGTCCAGGAAAATACAATGCTCAAGTACGTTCCAACAGAACAGGATAACGTTATGGTAATGGCAACCGAGCGCACAATCATTGACCGGCATCTTGCGATTTACGAAAAGGCTGGATTAGCTATCAAATCTATGGGCGTTTGGCCAATGGCATTGGTAAACTGCTATACTACTTTCTTTGGCAGACGTAGATCAGACCTTGAAGCTATTGTGATGCTCATTTGTGTCGAGTCAAGTTCCACGAATGTTGTAATATGCCGTCATAAGAACCTGCTCTTTGCCCGTTCTATCCCCATAGGGGCTCAGCAGTTTGATGACGAAAAAGCAATAACAGGACTTGTATTTGAATTGACCGCATGCAAACGGCAATTTACCTCAATGCACAACGACACCCAGATAGAACGTTTGATATTCCTTTCGAGTCGCGCCTCGGACAGAGATGTATGTGCATCGATAGCGAAGCAGTTAGAAATGCCTGCACAGATTGGAGACTGTCTGGCGGCAGTGAAAATACCCAGTTCCTTTCGTTTTGAAAGTGACACTGAATGCAATAATGAGAATCCTGATAACCCAATAGACAGAAGAAACTGCCAGGTTAACTGGGCAGTTGCTTTCGGACTAAGTCTATCGTAAGAGCTGGATTCCAACAAAGAGGAGGAATACAAAGAAAATGGTTAATATAAACTTTGTTCCTGACGATTATATCCAAAATAACGAATCCCGCAGAACAAACCTGCTGTATCTTATCCTGCTTGTCGTCGTAATGACGGCATTAGGCGGTTCTTTCATAACCATCAAGATACGTCAACATGCCTGCGCCGCCAAGGAAAAGCTCGTAAATTCCAGGATGGCCAAGATGCACGAGGCCATAAGGCAATTTGACGAACTTCAGATAAAAAAAAGAGCAATGATGAAAACAGCCCTTACCACGGCAGAGCTGCTTGAACCGGTGCCAAGAAGCATTCTTTTGGCTTCGCTGACAAATAACTTACCTGCGGGAGTCTCATTAATTAATTTGAACCTGGTTCAGAAAGAGCCAAGGCCGGGCAGTAAAGCTACGATAACAAGTAAATATCAGGCAGCTCAGGCTGAAAAAATAGCCGCCCAGGCAAAATTATCACCGGAGCAACTGCTCGAGACGCACATGGAAATCGAAGGAATGGCTCCAAGCGACCTTCAAGTGGCTTCCTATATCGAGCGTCTTAGCAACTCGAGCCTGCTGGATAACGTAGCTTTGGTTGAATCAAGGGAACTTAAAATCGATGATAGTACGTTCAGGCAATTCAAATTGACGGCAATGCTTCAAAAAAGCGTACATCTCTCCAAGGAAGATGTTGAGACGATAAAGAGTAAAGCTGAGGGTACGGTGTGGAATTTTTAATGCTGATACGGTTTAGTCTTAAAACTTCCAATAAACCTAAACAGCTCAATACAAAGATGAGGGAATAACCATGACAAGCAGTTTTAGAAAAATCGTGTTTTTCGTCTTATTGACCGGTGTCTCTTTAGCAGGTTACCAATACATGATTAAACCGGCCAATAAACACTTATCCGAGGCAAAAGGGCGCGTTGAGACAAAATTGGCTCAATTAGCCAAATTCGAAGAGGCCGCTTCGGCGGCGGAAGACCTCGCAAAGCAGCTTGAGAAGTTGCAGGAGGCAATTGCATTCTTCGAAAGTAAGCTGCCGCCCACGAGTCAGATTCACGAGGTGCTCGAGCAGGTAACAGTAATCGCACAAAAGCAGGGTCTTAAGCCAAAAACAATTCGAACTATGACGAAAAAAGACAATAGCGGTTACGTAGAACAGCCTCTAAAAATGCAACTGGAGGGGAACTTCAGTGCATTTTACTCGTTCCTTTTAGAGCTTGAGAAGCTGCCGCGTATAATGAAAATTCGTGAGCTAAAACTGGAAAAACAGAAGGACAGCGATGGTCAAATAGCTGCGGATTTCATAGTAAGCATATTTTTCCAGAATCAAACCAGTTAATAGAGCGAATATTTTATTAGTAAAAACAAATACTAAACCAATGGAGCTTAGTTATGTTGTCATTCTTACGAGAAACAAACTTTGGGAACCTGCCAGCGGATGAAGCTGCCTGTGATGCAAAGCACAATAGTAATGCTCAATCCCCGGAACAGGAATATTTCACCGTAGCATC
Organism: uncultured Pirellulales bacterium; assembly: GCA_964508785.1. Taxonomy (GTDB): domain Bacteria; phylum Planctomycetota; class Phycisphaerae; order Sedimentisphaerales; family Anaerobacaceae; genus JAFGPS01. Next base: position 16,642 of record CAZDVE010000020.1, read on the forward strand.
TCATGGAAGAGCAGTTCGCAAGAGTACGACTTTACTTGCCGTCCTGTTTATTATAGGTCTGTTGTGCCTCTGGTTTATGATTAAAAAGAGCGCACCCAAAGCAGCTTTGGCCGCAGATATAAACACAGAAGAGACACAAATTGAGACTGCCATTGCACGACTTACAGGAATTAGGTCTGAGATGTTCAGCAGCATGGACGAGATAGTCAGCAAATTCTATGAGTTCTCCGATGTTCTGCAGGTGCAGGTCAGCGAACTGGCAAAAAACCCCTTCCAGCTCGAACTGTTTTTGTCCAGTCTGAAATCTAAATCCCTTATGGATGAGGAACATATCGAAATTGACACTGAAATGATCTGGCAGGAGCAAATAAAGCAAAAAGCAAAAGACATGCGGCTTGATAGTGTCATGCAATCTGACAAGGGTAAGTGCTGTATGATCAATAATAAAATACTCTATGTAGGAGATTCGATCGATGATTTTACGGTAGAACACATCGACGACAGCCTCGTTAAGCTTAAATCAGGAACAGTAGAAATAGTATTGTCATTGTCGAAATGAAACTGAAACTTCCTGCGTTAATAAAAAAAATACGAAAACGTTATCAAATAAAAATATAAACCGAAAAATGAATACCATTGTGCGAAAAATATTAGTCAAACGCATATAAAGTGTCAGAGAAAACTTTTAGAGTGAGGTGTGATATGATAGATGTTAAAACAATATTGGCAGATGTCATAGATAATGGAGCAAGCGACTTGCATATCAACGTTGGTATGCCGCCGATATTACGGAGAAACACAGAGTTAATCGAGCTTGAGTTCCCCCCCGTCAGCAATGAAGACGTCAAAGAAATGGTGCTTTCCATGGTCGGGCCGGACAAATTCAAAAAAATTGAAGATAACAAGGACCTCGACTTTTCTACGAGCATAGACGATGGACACCGATTTCGTGTGAACGCACATTACCAGCGGGATACAATTGCAATTTCGTTCAGGGTAATTCCTAATCAAATACCCGCAATAGATGATTTACATCTGCCTGCAGTTGTTAAGGAACTGACAGATCTACCAAGAGGTTTGGTGCTCGTAACCGGCCATACCGGCTCCGGAAAAAGTACGACGCTTGCCGCGATGATAGAACTGATTAACACAAAATACGGAAAACGCATTATCACATTGGAAGATCCTATCGAGTATATGATAGAGAACAAGGAATGTATGATAGAACAACGTGAAATCGGCACCGACTGTCCGAACTTTGCATCAGGACTAAAGCACGTATTGCGACAGGACCCGGACATTATTATGGTCGGCGAAATGCGAGACCTGGAGACCACCGGTTCTACAGTCACCGCCGCCGAAACCGGACACCTCGTCTTTAGTACACTGCATACGATTAACGCCGCCCAGACCATTGAACGTATTATAGATATCTACCCCGCCACCCAGCAAAACCAGATTCGAACAATGCTGGCTAATACTCTGCAGGCTGTTATTTCACAGACGTTATTCAAACGGGTAGATGAGCCCGGTATGGTTCCATGTACAGAGATACTACTGTGCACCTCGGCTGTGAGGAACTGCATTCGTGAAAACAGAATTTACGAGATACCAAACATTATCGAGACTTCACGCCGGTTGGGTATGCAAAATCTAGACAACAGTATTTCTGATTTGTATTTCCAGGGTTATATAGACAGAGAAGAAGCTATAATGCGGTCAAGCAATCCCGCCAAAATGGAAAAGACGCTCGTGCCGGTTGACGAATTCGAAGTTGTCCAACCACCAAGTAAAGCTGTCGTACAATGATTAAAAATAAAAAATAATACCGGACGGCAAACATAAAAAGTTGGAGCACTTACGTATGTTTGAAGATTCTTTGCGAAATCAAAAAGGTTCAACTGCAATAGCAGAAAATCAGCACCAAAGCCGTACGTCTAACATCCAAAACCAACTGAACCAGGAGCCTGCTTCACCGCTGAGACAATCGTCTCAAAACCAGCAGAAAAAAAAGTGGGAGAGCATTAAAAGTTTAAGGTTTGAATTCGGACCAAGCAAAAAGGATATTCTGAATTTTACGAACCAACTGGCAGTTATGGTTCGAGCGGGGATAAGCATTCAGGATGCGCTTGAGTCTATAGCCGAACAAAATGACAATAAAAAATTCAGACAGATCATTCTGGATTTGAAAAACCACATCGAAGCAGGACAAAGTTTTTCACAGGCACTTGCCGAGCATTCGAATGTATTTCCCGAGCTTTATGTTAATATGGTCGCAGCGGCGGAAATCAGCGGTTCCTTGAGTGATATGCTACAGAAATTAGCCGAGTATCTCGACGGTGAAGCTGAAACACGCTCACAAGTCAGAGGGGCCATGGTATATCCGATTATCATAGCTGTTATGGCGGTAGTGGTAACTATTTTCCTTTTGTGTTTTGTACTGCCACGCTTCATCGCCATTTTTGCCGGCAAAGAACATCTATTACCCGTCCCGACCAAAATATTAATGGCCAGCAGCGCTTTTTTGCGTAGTTACTGGTACTTTATTGTACCGGCTATAGGTGCTGCATTATGGGGATTCTGGTATTTTATAGGAACCGACGTTGGAAGACTGTGGTGGGACAAAACAAAATTAACACTGCCCTTAATTAAAACATTATGTCGCAGTCTCTACATCACAAGGTCCTTACATACCATGGGAGTATTGACAAAGGCGGGCGTACCGATACTAAATACTATTTCAATAACATCTCAGATATCCGGTAACGTCTTATATAAAAATATGTGGCTTGGTGTCTACGATGAAGTCCGTCAGGGCAAAAAGATTGCCTCCAGTCTGAACCAGTATAATCTGATGCCAAACAATGTTGTTCAAATGTTAAGAAGCGGCGAAGATTCCGGTGCATTGGGCGATGTATTAAGAGATGTCTCCAATTTCTATGCAAGGGAGCTTAAAACTGTTATCAAGACGGTGACATCGATGATAGAACCCATAATGATAGTTGCTATGGGCCTTGTAGTCGGCTTTATTGCTATGAGTATCATTCTTCCGATATTCAGGATGTCCAGTGTTGTTATGGGCAAGTAAAAAAATTCGACGGCACAAGCTTCGGATTAAGTTCGGGGGGACGAGATGGGAAATACAAAAAACAAACGCGGCTTCTCACTCATTGAAGTATTAATTGCGATACTGATTGTAGGTCTTGCAATCGTCTCCCTCGTAGCAGGCAATAGTGCATTTACCATGGCCAACGGCGCCGGAACAGATTTATCGATCGCCGAGTTTCTTTTTGAACAGGTCAGAGAGCTTACCGCCCTGTTGCCGGTTAGCGATCCGGACAGTACCAATTGGAGTCACTTCGGTGAGGAAACGGGCGAAACACTCGCTGACTACGACGATCTGGACGACTTCGACGGCAAAAGTTTTTCTCCGCCTATTAGCGCTCACAGAGATCCGCTCTACAATTTTGCCGCATACAGTCAGCAGATTACGGTTGAAAATGTCAATGCCTCCGACTTCGAACAGGTTGAAAGCGACCGTAGCACCAACTTTGTTCGAGTCACTGTCAAGATTTTCCTGAACTCGAAGGAAATAAGCTCGGCAAGCTGGCTCCGGGTACGATACTAAAAGAAGAACAAGATGAAAAATACGAGAGATAAAATATCTCCTAAGCATAGTCGAAAAATACGAGGCACCTACGGCGGTCCAAGGGACTCCGCCGCAAGGAGCTACCGGGCGGACTTCCGCAGAGCTGTGTGTAACCGAAAGATACGAGGTACCTGTGACGGTTCCAGGGTCTCCGCTGCAAGGCGTTCCCATGCAGACCTATGGACAGATACAAAACACCAGGCCGGCTTTACCATCGTGGAACTTCTGCTTGCCATGGCTTTATCAGCAATACTGCTTGCGGCGGTTGCCGCTGCTTTTAACGGCTCAATTATCAACTATCAACAAAACGAAGACATATTTAAGACAATAAACAGTGCCAGACAGGCATTGTACAGGATAACAACTCAGCTCAGAACCGCCGATGCTGTTGACCCATGTGAGCCGGACAATCAATGTACAATGATTACAGCAGAAGGAGACGATATTACCTATTCATATAATGGCGCTGATAACAAACTCTATCTGATTACAAATGATGATACGACAGACAGCGACTACGTTCTTTGCAACAATGTCACTGGAATGATTTTCACCAAAGAAAGCGTACTTGAAGGTATGCAGTTGGAAGTCAAAAGTGTGCAAATATCCATGACGGTCGTCAGCGGCGATTTGCAGCGAACAATATCATCGGCAGCGGTCATAAGAAGAAATCTACACTAATTATTATTCGTTGGGCCAAACTGCCAATTCAAAACTAAAAACTCATAACTGCCTATTCTTTTGCCGGCCAATCCAATCCCTTTATGCCGTGAACCGTCAAGTTCGCATCCGGAAGCTCATCCCTCGCCGGCCTTATCTGCCTGGCTTTTAACATCCGGACCTGGCCGTCAACGAAAAGATAGTTCCGCGAACCTTCCCAGCACCACCAGCCGTTATCATTGTCTATCGGTGAATGATTACTAAGCCATTCGCCTATAAGAATCTTTCCCGATGGATTAGTGACATCCATAGACCGCTGCCGAACCGAAGGCCGCGGATTTTTGTAAGTATCTTCGGAACTGCTCATACCATCTATCTGTTCGGGACTGTGATAGAAAGCCATCGAGTAAGAATAACTGGTCGATTCGTACTTCTCTTCGGCAATACGATCCTGCGGACAATACAGAACCGATGGATTGTTCGCATCGATATTGCCACCCAGATAAGGCTCAACAAAGGACCGCCAGCCCCGGCCCATCCAAAGCCAGTAACCTTCCGGTAGAGGATCCTTGGCACAGGGAAAAATATGGTCGTTCGCATTGAGATACAGATTCATCGCTATATCAATCTGCTTGATGTTATGAGCACACTTTAGTCGCATCGCCATCGCCCTGACTTTTCGCAGCGAGGGCATAAGTATCGACAGCAGGCTTGTGATAATAGCGATAACAACAAGCAACTCTACTAATGTCAAGCCTCTCTGAAGTCTTCCTTTGAACATCTTGTCACTTATTGGTTTCCTATAAAGTTTCATACTAAATTCTAATAATGAATATCGAAATCCCAAACAAGTCAAAAATTAGCCTAATTCAAAGCCAATTCTTCAACACTTCGGCTTTTGTCCAGGACAGGTTTTTAATTCCCCAGATGAATTCTGGGATTGAATATGACAGTGAAAACAAGACTATTCGACCGTGACGCTTTTTGCCAGATTTCGAGGCTTGTCAACGTCGTGTCCCCGAAGTACGGCGGCGTGATAAGCCAAAAGCTGCAACGGCACAACCGTCAACATCGGCTGTAAAAGAGCCGGTGCATCGGGAATTGTAATCAAATGGTCGGCATATTTCTCGATATCTTCGTCACCTTCGGTTGCAACTACGATTATTTTACCTCCGCGCGCTTTGACTTCGGCGACATTGCCCATAATCTTGTCATGCTGCGGTCCGGAAGTAGCAATAAACACCGCCGGCATACCATTCACAATCAATGCAATCGGGCCGTGCTTCATCTCCGCAGCGGGCAGGCCTTCGGCGTGAATATAACTTATCTCCTTCAGTTTCAAAGCACCTTCAAGGGCAACCGGGTAATTCAGCCCTCTTCCCAAAAAGAGCCAGTTGTTTTTTTCAATATTTGCGGAGGCAATTTCTTTAATGTGCTCAGACTGCTCTAATATACGGCTTATCTTATCCGGTATTTGCGAAAGCTCATCGATATATCTGTCGGCCTGGTCCCTGCTGATATGCCTCCTTCTGCCTAATTCGATAGCCAGCATAGTCAGAACCGCCACCTGGGCGGTAAAGGCTTTTGTACTGGCGACGCCGATTTCAGGGCCTACGTGTAAATATACTCCCGCATCCGTAGCTCTTGCTATGGATGAGCCGACAACATTAACTATACCGAGCACCGTCGCCCCGCGATCCTTGGCTTCCTCGACCGCAGCGAGAGTATCAAGGGTTTCACCGGACTGGCTTATCGATACGACAATGGTGCCGTCTTCAATTATAGGATTGCGATATCGAAATTCGCTGGCGTATTCGGTTTCCGCCGGGATACGCGCCAACTGTTCAAACAGGAACTCCCCCACAAGAGATGCATGGAACGCCGTCCCACAGGCAGTTAGAATAAGTCGCCTTGTCCGGGTAAGTTCGCGCAGGTACGAAGCAATACCGCCGAGTTTGATTCTGTGGCCTTGCCTGTCGATTCTGCCACCCATGCAAATACTCAGACACTTGGGCTGTTCAAAAATCTCTTTGAGCATGTGGTGCTGGAAACCGCCTAATTCGATTTGCTCCAGAGAGAACTCAATCTGCATAAGGTCCTTGGTAACGGCGACATTATCGATTGTTTTCGTCTTAAACCCATCCGGGCCGACTACAACAACTTCATTGTCTGCAAGGTATATTGCCTGTGTCGTATGTTCCACGATAGCGGCAGCGTCTGAAGCCAGGATATATTCGTTCTCGCCAAGCCCTAAGATCAAAGGACTTCCTCTTTTTGCACCGATGAGCGTTCGTGGATAATCCGAACATACAATCGCCAGGCCGAATGTACCATGCAGCTCCCGAAGGGCTCTTCGAACAGCCCACTCGAATTTATTTTTTTCGCTGATTTGCTCCTGCTCTTGAGCACTATCAGAGCGGACATAAAAATAACCGATTAAATTCGCTATCACCTCAGTATCGGTATCGGTGACAAATTCAACTCCTTCGTTTTGCAGCAGTTTTTTTATTGTGTCGTAGTTTTCGACAATGCCGTTGTGCACAACTGCGATTTTGCCGGAGTAATCCAAATGAGGATGAGCATTTATGGTGTTCGGCTCTCCATGTGTGGCCCATCGGGTATGCCCGATACCGAATGTCTCCATCGGGTCAGGCTCATCTAAAATATCTTCCAGAGCGCTGATTCTGCCGCTGGTTTTTTTAATCCTTATCCCACCTTTCCCCAGAAGAGCAACTCCTGCTGAATCATAACCACGATATTCCAAACGTTTTAATCCCTCTACTAGGATTGGTTGCGCAACTTTTTTGCCCAGATAAGCTACTATGCCACACATTTGCTGTTTACTTCTCCCACTTTATCAGATAACATTCTCCCCTGGCCTCCGTGGCCAATGGCAGTATTTCCCGATAGTAAACAGTTAATAACCAATAGTCAACAGTAATTTATGATAGTTGTAATAGACTATAATGTTGGAAACGTTAAAAGCGTCTGTAACGCATTCAGGCATATCGGCTGCGAGGCGGTTCTCAGTCGCGAACCAGGGACTATCGAAAAAGCCACAGGGCTTGTCCTGCCAGGTGTTGCCGCCTTCGGTTATGCCGTCAATGCGTTAGGCTCACTCGCGGGACTAATAAAAGAAGTTGCGTTAGATGGCAGACCGCTTTTGGGTATATGCGTGGGTTATCAAATGCTTTTCGATACAAGTATCGAATACGGCCGACACAAAGGCCTCGGTTTAATCGGCGGCAATGTTGTTCCCATCCCGAAGGGACGGGTGATTCCACACATGGGCTGGAATTTAGTAAAGCTGCCGGAAGATATGGATTTATTCGTCGGCCTCGGAAAAGAGAAGCATTTTTACTTCGCTCATTCGTTCTGCGCCGAACCCACGGACGAACAGGTTAAAATCGCCTATACCGAATATGGTTTCGAGCTTGTCGCATCGGTGCAAAAAGCAAAAATATACGGCACACAGTTTCACCCGGAAAAGAGCGGCAAGGCCGGACTAAAAGTGCTGCAGAATTTTTACAAAATTTGTAAACAATAAAATAAGGACCTCGCGTCAAACGTGGGGCTAAAAATTAAAAATGCTGACAAAAAGAATAATACCATGCCTCGATGTTAAAGATAATCGCGTGGTCAAGGGTGTAAATTTCCTGAACCTTCGTGACGCCGGTGACCCCGTGGAATTAGGCGCCAGATACAGTGACACCGGAGCAGATGAACTGGTGTTCCTGGATATTACCGCCACGATTCGTTCCCGCAAAACAATAGTCGAGCTTGTCGAGAAAGTCGCAGCGAACGTTTTTATCCCCTTCACCGTCGGCGGTGGAATTCAATCCGTCGAGCAAATCGATGAACTCCTGCGAAGCGGCGCCGAAAAGGTCTCGGTCAATACCGCGGCGGTCGAGAATCCGGACATTCTCACAGAGGCCGCCGAGCGCTTCGGAAACCAGTGCGTCGTTTTGGCGATTGACGCCCGCAGGTCTAAAGAGCGACCCGGCCGCTGGCAGGTCTGCGTAAAGGCCGGGACGGAACCGACCGATATTGATGCGGTTGAATGGGCTGTTAAGGCCGAAAAATTGGGCGCCGGCGAAATCCTGCTGACTAGTATGGACGCCGACGGCACAAAGGCCGGCTACGACAACCAGTTGAATAAGGCCGTTACCGATGCGGTCAATATCCCGGTAATCGCATCAGGCGGGGCAGGAACTCTGGAGCATCTTTACGATGCCATCGTTGACGGCGGAGCAGATGCAATCCTGATGGCCTCGATTACCCACTTCGAGAATTACACAATAACACAAATGAAAGAATACCTCCGCGACAAAGGCATTCCAGTAAACTTGTGACAGCATACAATGCGTTGGGTGGCAGCCACTGAATGAGTGGAACGAACGAAGTGGATGGAAAAAAATATTTATAAAAAACAGCGTATAGCGCATTGTGTTTTGGGTTTAGCACCCCATCTGTCATTCCTGTGAAAACAGGAATCCATAATTGTCCATTTATTGGATTCCGCATCAAGCCTGCCTTGAGCATAGCCGAATAGGTCCGGAATGACAAAAAAAAGGTCATTAATCGAAGATTATGGCGTTAGCCATCCCGGCGACTTCGCTTAGCTCGTAATAACAGATTTTTTGTTTCCCTGTCCCGGTATAGCTCGTGCACAAGGTACTTGTACTTCAGGTAGCAAAGCTACTTCGCAGAGTCGCAAGCCCAGCCCACATTACTTTTAACGGGGGACATCATCAGGAATAGATAAGATATCGCTTAAGTTTTTGAATATCTTTGACATCGCGATAGAATTATAGTATAGTAAAAAGTGTAATTTGCGGGAGTTACTCGGCAAGGAGTATATGTGAAATCTCGGTTAAAAAGGGGGAAAAAGATGAAAAATGTACCGAAAGCAATACTTGTTTTGGGAGTAATTTCATTTTGGCTTGGGGCGATTTCCGGGTGCAGAGAAAAACAGAATAGCCTTAAGGAAGTTGCGTCTGATGTTTCACATGTGAATGAAGAAAAGGCTCTTGCCGATGAAGTCCAATCCAATCTGGAGCAAGAGAAAACCATCGATCTCGGCAACGGCGTGACAATGGAGCTTGTTCTAATTCCAGCCGGAAGTTTCTACATGGGTACGCCTTCATCTGAGAAGAGCTGGCTCAACTACGACCCAGTCAGCAGACTGGTCCAGATTACCAGGCCATTCTATATGGGAAAGTATGAGGTGACACAGGGCCAGTGGGAAGCAGTTATGGGCACGACCGTTCGGCAGCAGCGCGATAAATATATTGTCGGCTTACCATTAAACGGAGTGGGCAGTGATTTCCCGATGTACTATGTCTCTTGGGATGATACTGTAGCCTTCTGCAAGAAACTCGGAAGCGGATTTCGATTACCCACCGATGCCGAGTGGGAGTACGCCTGTCGAGCCGGCTCGGACACCCACTTCTGCTACGGCGATGATCCCAATTGTTTCCAGATCAGTTGGAGTGCCTGGTATCAAAAGATTAGCGACAGTACAGAAAATGGTGCGGAGCAGAATAAACCAAACGCCTTTCGTTATGGCAAATTCACCCACGGCGATGAGCCCAACTGCTACAAGCTCAGTCAATACGCCTGGTATAAAAGCAATAGCTTCGGCACAGCATGTTATGTTGGGCTGAAGAAACCCAACGCCTGGGGACTATACGACATGCATGGCAACGTCGGGGAATGGTGCGCCGATTGGTACACGCACAATTTTTACAACATGACAAATATTGACCCGAGGGGTCCTGACAATGGGAAGCAACGCGTTGTTCGCAGCGGTTCCTGGTTGAATGCTGCAGAGCAGTGCCGCTCTGCGGCCCGTACCCACTCCGATCCGAACCAGCCGAATTTTCTCATTGGTTTTCGTATTGTCATGGACCCGAAATAGTCTTTTACACTTTAGCCCTTTACATTATCCTACTATCGTAGAGTGGGGCCACCTTGGCGATGCCTAACAGTATCACCCCACAATTAAAAACTTGATTCGTCGGGCTAAAATTCCACCCTACATTACTTTTTCGAAGGTGAATTTGCTGAAATCAGTTTTTTCCGCTCAAGTTATTCAAGACAATAAGTATAGGAGTAATAAATTGGGAACGATTGAGCAAGGTGTAAAGCAGGCGGTTGAGAATTGTCTGAAAGTTCAGCCGGGTGAGAAGGCACTGGTTATTACCGATAGGCAGACAATCAAGATTGGTTCCGCTATCAAGACGGCTACTGAAAAGATTACCGGCGAGGTCGAATTCTTCATCATGGAGGATTTCGGAACCCGGCCGATTGATTTGCCGGATGTTATTGCAGAAGCAATCCGGTCCGCGGATGTAAGCGTGTACGCCGCACGGGGCGCCGAGGGAGAGCTACAGAGCTTTCGGATGCCGATGCTCAAGCTCATCGAGGCCAATACCGCCCTGCGGCACGCCCACATGACCGGGATTACGCCGCAGATAATGTGTGATGGGATGTGCAGCGATTATAACCAGATACAAAGGATAAGCAGGCTGGTCTATGAGAAGGTCAAGGACGCAGAGAGGATTGAAGTGACCACCGGGAAAGGCTGCAATTTTACAGCCCGATTTAGTCCGGAGCTTAAATGGCTCTGCGAGGACGGCGATATTAAGCCGGACCACTGGTTGAATCTACCTGATGGTGAAGTATGCACCTGCCCGATTGACGTCAACGGCATCGCGGTCATCGATGGCTGTCTGGGCGATTACTTTGCCGAGAATTACGGTTTTCTTGGGGATACGCCTATAACCGTCGAAATCAAGAACGGCAGAGCGATAAGAGAGAGCATCAAATGCTCCGATGAGCAACTGCGGGAGAAATTCACCGATTATCTCTTCGAGAACGACAAAAACAGCAATCGCGTAGGCGAATTCGCCATCGGTACGAATACGGGCCTGACCGGGTTGATTAATAATATTCTCCAGGACGAGAAGTTCCCCGGTGTCCATATCGCATTCGGAAGCCCTTCTCCCAGCAGGACGGGCTCCGACTGGGATTGCGGTACGCATATCGATGGAGTCATCATCAGCCCTACTATTATTGTGGATGGCATAACAATAATGGACAAGGGCAAATTCCGCCTTGAATAGAAACAAAATCTTCGTCGGTAACAAAAAGTGTGACTAAAACAATACACCTGTCACGTGATGGTTAATTTAGCTGTTCTCAATTCCCAGATTTTTTAGGTGACTTTTTCGAAGGTGAATTTGTGAGAATCGGCGTCGATTTTTATTTTATCGCCGTCGACGAATTTGCCAGCTAATAATTCAGAAGCCAAAGGATTCTCCAGACGCTGCTGGATAGTACGTTTCAATGGTCTTGCACCAAAGGCGGCGTCATAACCTTCATCCATAATCTGCCTACGTGCATTGTCGGTGAATTCGGCCTTTATATTGCGGTCCTCAAGACGTTCGGAGAGGTAATTAAGCTGAATATCGACGATTCTTTTCAAATCATCTTTGCTGAGCATGTGGAAGACAATTATCTCATCGATTCTATTGAGGAACTCCGGCTTGAAAATCTGCTTGAGCGTATCCTTGACGTGGGCTTCAATCTCCCAGTCGGCACCGGATTCCTCGGTAAGCTGCTGAATCTCCCCACTGGCGATATTGCTGGTCATAATAATAACGGTGTTCTTGAAATCCACGGTCCTGCCTTTTCCATCGGTCAATCGGCCGTCATCAAAGACCTGTAAAAGTACATTGAAGACGTCCGGGTGAGCTTTTTCTATCTCATCCAATAGAATCACCGAATACGGCTTTCTCCGAACCGCTTCGGTCAAACGTCCGCCCTCTTCATAGCCGACATAGCCGGGAGGCGCGCCGATAAGCCTGGCTACCGAATGCTGCTCCATAAACTCACTCATATCAATCCGGACCATCGATTTCGGGTCATTGAAAAGAAAATTTGCCAGAGCCTTGGATAGCTCGGTCTTGCCCACGCCGGTCGGCCCTAGGAATAAAAATGTCCCTATTGGGCGGTTCGGGTCCGATAAACCCGAACGGCTCCTGCGGACCGCATTGCATAACGCCGCGACCGCTTCGTCCTGGCCCACTACGCGCTGACGAATGGAGTCTTCCATTTTCAACAGGCGGTCGCGCTCCCCACTTAATAATTTTGCAACCGGTATTCCGGTCCACTTGGAGACAACCTCTGCAATGTGCTCTTCGGAAACTTCGTTATGGATTATTGCCCGGTCGGAACTGGAAAGCTGGGCCTCTTTTTCTTCCAGCTCTTTTTTCAGATTGGTTATGGTTTCGTATTTTAATCGGGCGGCTGTTTCAAGGTCACCTTTTCGCTGTGCATCCTCAAACTGGTTTTGTGCATTTTCTATCTCCTGTTTCAGTGCCTTTATCTGATCGATATGGCCTTTCTCGCCTTCCCATTGAGCTGTCAGCGTTTTATCCTGTTGCTGAAGTTCGTCCAATTGCTTTTCGGTCTTTTCCAATCTTTCTTTGCTCGCATCGTCACTTTCCTTCTTCAGGGCTTCACGTTCGATTTGAAGCTGAACAATCCTCCTGCGAATGCTATCGAGTTCTGCGGGCAGCGAATCGTTCTCAATCCTAAGCTTCGAAGCCGACTCATCGATCAAGTCAATCGCCTTGTCCGGCAGCCATCGATCGGTAATGTACCTGTTGGATAACGTCGCCGCAGCAACAAGTGCCGAGTCCGTAATCCGAACTCCATGATGTGTGTCGTAGCGGTCTTTGAGCCCTCGAAGAATGGCGATGGTTTCTTCGACGTTCGGCGGGTCAATAAGAATAGGCTGAAAACGTCGCTCAAGGGCGGCGTCTTTTTCAACATATTTACGATATTCATCGATAGTGGTCGCCCCGATACAACGCAATTCCCCACGCGCCAGTGAGGGTTTCAAAAGGTTTCCGGCATCAACGGCACCTTCTGCTTTCCCTGCACCCACGACTGTGTGCAGCTCATCGATAAACAGTATAATCTGGCCGCCGGCGGTAATTACTTCCTTGAGCACCGCCTTGAGTCGGTCCTCGAATTCACCTCTGAATTTCGTCCCCGCTATCAACGCCCCCATATCCAGAGCGATGATTCTTTTATTTTTCAAACCCGAAGGGACGTCACCCGAGACAATACGCTGAGCGAGGCCTTCGACAATCGCGGTCTTACCAACGCCCGGTTCACCAATCAATACCGGATTATTTTTTTTCCTGCGGTTGAGAACCTGCATACATCGTCGTATTTCCTCCTCCCTGCCAATGACCGGGTCGAGCTTTCCCATTCGCGCCATTTCCAAAAGGTCAATCCCGTAGCGTTCGAGTGCCTTGTATTTTACCTCCGGATTCTGGTCGATTACTTTTTCGGTCCCTCGGACCTCTTTAAGGGCACTTTCAATTTGCTCGGATGTCACCGAATTGAGGCGCAATATCTCTTTTGCATCGCTCTGTACCGAAGCTAACGCAATGAACAAATGCTCCACACTTAAATATTCGTCCCCCATCGAATCAGCACGATTTTGCGCATCCAGAACAACCTGGCTAAAAGCCGGATCAGGCATAAGCTGGTTTCCACTGCTGCCCTGAGCCAGCCGGCCAAGCTCGCTTTCGGTCATTTCTTTGACCCGCGAAATATTGGCACCGATTTTCTTCAAAATCTCGACGACTGTCCCTGTTTCATCGCTACAAAGAGCACTTAGCAAATGCAAAGGCGATGTTACAGTGTGGGATTTAGCCATCGCAATCTGCTGAGCAGTTGCCAATGCTTCCTGAGCCTTTAATGTGAATTTGTCGAATTTCATGAAAAAAACCTTCTTAATCAAACAACTAAACAATAATTATAGATATTCTATAAAATATAGGAGTTGCAAAAAGCATGCCCAAAGCACTTTAAATTATAACATTTTGTTATATAAGAAGTTACAGTTTTGACATGCTATAATCACAGGTGCCAATATGGCAGTAATCCGCACAGATTCTTACTTATGCAGGATTAACTGTCGATTTGCAGTTTCTGATATGGATTCAAAAAAATGATAAAAAGCTCAAAGCAGACTTTTTTAGCGGGGAGATACAAAGATAGCTCAGTCAATCATACTAACAAGAACGGAATAATTATCAGCCTCTTTCGCCGGTAACCCAGCCGGTATTGATATTATATATGAAATAACCCCGCAAGCGAGTGCTGATGTATATATCATTGCCATTAACAGCAAAAATAGCTTCCACTTTCCTGCCCATCTTGATTTGTACAGCTCCGGATTGCGCCAGCCCATCGTGCACTTCTGTTCCATACTCGATTATCTGCGTATCGGAAAAACCTGCAGCACTCATAATTTCCACAATATCGTCTGCACTGAGGTCCAGTGTACCCCGGCTGCCTAAGGGAACAGGAATAACTTGTATCCCCCGGGTACTCATACATCCAACTATAGTTAAAGCCAGGACAAGCAGCGATAATGCTGTAATCGCGTGATGAACTCTTGACTTGTTCACAATTGGACTCACAAACTTTTTCTCCCTTTAAATATCTTTTATCTACGCCTACGAGATACACTATCGAGAAGGCTCGACTGAAAATCATTTCTCATCGGTTCAGCAGGCACCTGATATTGGGGCTGCTGGGGCTGTTGAGGCTGCTGCATTATGCTTGTCGGAGACGGCCCTGTAAACTCGACACCAAGGCCATCATCAGGTACTATTCGTGCCGTTACAAAAACAGCTATCTCTCGTGTGGAACTCTCATTATTGTCATTATTAAACAGCCCACCTACTAATGGAAGCTTGCTCAGGCCGGGAACCCTTTTATTAATGCTACTGGATCGGTTCTCGGTCAGGCCCGCCACAATAGCTGTACCGCCATCTTTGATCCGCACGGTATTCTCTGCTGTTCGCCTTGTAACAACAGGAAGCTCGCTTGCCCTGCCCTGCGCGACACTGTCGCTAACTTCAACAGCCATTTCCAGTATAATATCTTTATTATCTCCTATATAGGGTGTAATCGTCAAGGTAGTACCGGATTGAATATCCTGCAGATAATTTGTTGAAAAACCAAAAGCGGTCGTTTGTGGTGAGGTCAGAACATAGTATTCTTCTTTTACGACCTGGATTCTCGCCTGTTTGCCATTGAGAGCCATCAACTGTGGCTTGGACAATATTTTGGCCTCATCATTCTCTTCAAGAAGATTTAGCGCCATCACTAATGAACTGGTGAATGTCGCATCCGGCGAGTAGCCCATCTGCACACCCCACGGCCATTTGCCGCGAAAGTCTACCAGCTCACCTCCACCCTTACCAAGAAGGTCATTACTAAACATTCCAGCCTGGATAGTCGGCCAACCCCACTCTATACCCAGATTCAGTAAATCACCACGTTCCATTACAACAATCCTCGCATCCAGCATAACATGGGTTGGAGTCATATCAAGCTGTTCCAGGTCCGACATAATACGCTCCATCATGGCAGCAGGCGCAGTAACTAATATTGTGTGACTATTAGGATCGGGATCGGCCTTGACGTAGGGTAAAAAAGCATCAGACAACAGCGATATCGCCGCATTGGCCTTGATATAATCCAGTTTTACCGGCCGCGTTTCACTAACAACTGAGAATAACGGACTGTTCGGGTCTCCCGGAGAAACCAGGTAATAATGCGGTGTCTTTTTATAAATATAAGGAGTTCCCGCCAAAACGATATCGAGTGCAGTCTCAAGCGGCGTCCTATCGAGAGTACAATATACCTCTCCATAAACGCTCGCCTCAGGAATAATCGGAATGCCTGCCTGCACTCCAAGATTCTCAAGCACATATTGTAGATCTTCACCTGCGAACGTATTAGTAACAGGTACCGTTCCCGGATCAAACTGAACTCCCGGTGCAGCCGGTCCTCGTTGCTGTTTTCTTAAAGCCTCAATTTCTTCCAATATCTTCTGCATAGCCGGATCAGTAGTTACCCGATTAGGCTCAGGTATTTCCGCCGGCAACGTTCCATCAGTTGTCGATGGCGACAATTCAGATGGTAATTCTCCTCTTCTGGCCGACGGTAATTCAGATGGTAACTCTCCTCTTCTCGCTGGAGTCTGAGCTGCCTCGGTCGTCCGTGCAGGAGGAACTGCCACTCGTTCCGGTTCCGGCACTCCCATATTCAAATTCTGCGTAACAGGAGTATTAAAAGACTTACTTGGTGGATTGAAATTAATACCAGGTTTTTCAGGTATAACTTCACCAGTCCAGTTATAAGGGACTCTGATAGTGAACTTACCCTGAGCATCGGTGGCCGTCGAGCCGGGGATATCCGTTGCTGTAATCTTTACATCCCGTATTGGAATTCCATTCATTGTAACCACATCAGTTATTGTAAACATCTTTACAATCGCCTGGTAGTTCTGATTTGACATATCCCTTGCAACATTAGTATATCGTTGACTTGGAGGCCTGAATGTATGTCCTTCGCTTGTGGGAGTTACCATACCGCCCCAGCCATGATCCACTTCCAGTTCGTACTTACCGAAGGTGTCTGTTGTAGCAGTAAGACCCAAATCACTCATCAGAAGCATACCTTCGACCGGCTGGCCCTTATCAGATAGAACCGTACCTGAGATGGTTCGCTTCAACAGCGTCGCGGTATAGTTCCGACTGATCTCGTCACTCCTTATATCAGGGTATTGTATACTGGGCGGACTAAACTCATAACCATCTTTGTTGGGTGCAATCGTACCAGTCCAGCCCCATGGCACACTGACACTATAACTACCATCGCTACCAGAGACTACAGGTCTGCCCGGCACGCCCTGTAAAGTCACGTTCGAGACCCCGACTGTACCACTGATTGTAAAATGCTTACGTGAGGCGGTGTAGTTCTGATTTTTCATGTCCCTGGTAACAGGCGGATATAGTTTATTAGCCGGATTAAAATCGTAACCTTCCTTCGTTGGTGCAACTGTCCCGGTCCAGTTCCAGTCAACGGTGACGCTGTATGCCCCTCCAGGACCGGTCATCGGATCTCCCGGCAGACCAAACATTTGCACACCTTCCTGACCTGCTGAGCCGGAAATAGTAAAGGTCTTCATTGTGGCAGTAAAAAGCTGATTATCGCGATCGCTGTCAACCTGACTGAAAGTCATCGATGCCGGTTTGAATGTGAAACCGTCCAAATGCGGCGTAACCACACCACTCCAACCCCATTGGACAACAGCACTATAATATCCGCTCGCATCGGTGTATAAAGTTTCCGGGAAGCCTTTCATTTCCACGCTCGCCATACCGGCCGAGCCGGAAATTGTAAACGTGATCGGTGTGCCGGTATAATCCTGGTTCGTTTGATTGAAAGTCAGATCAGTATAAGACGTCTCCTCCGGTATAAATGTATAACCCTGTTTTGTGGGTTTCACCGTTCCGCTCCAGCCCCAGTCAACAGTGGTCATGTAATTCCCAGTGCTATCAGTTACAACTTTGCCCGGTAAACCTTGCATTTCAACGCCGGCTGCTCCGGTCGAACCGGAAATAGTTAATGTTATCTTCTTCCAAGTATAATCCTGCCCCGGCATATTTGCACCGATATTCCTGTATGCTCTTTCCTTCGGGGTGAACTCGAAACCGTCCTTTACGGGTACAATGGTACCATCCCATCCGTATTCAACTACGGCGCTATATCTACCATCGCTTCCAGTGATAACTTCTTCCAGCAGACCAGTGATTCGTACATCTGCCATACCGACTGAACCTGATATGGTATAGGTCACGGGTGTTGCAGTGTAGTCCTGATTGTCCTGGTCATTAGTGACCTCCGGGTAGGTTTTAGAATGCGGCTCAAAAGTCCAGCCATCTTTCTTAGGTGTAACTGTACCGGTCCAGCCCCATTTGACAATAGCAATATAATAACCGGTTTCATCAGTAGTGGGATTGTTCGGCAAACCCTGCATGGTCACACCCGGCACCCCTACCGAACCGGATATAGTATGTGTTACCTCAACTGCCTGAAACTGGGCGCTGACATTCAGGGTGCATAATAAAACGGTGCAGGCTACTATCACACCGCCCGATAATATTCGACTAATTTTTTTCCGCGCCATAACTCAACGTCCCTTTCTAAATAGCCTTTTGCCTTGTATCGGCAATCCAGCACCTTTCTTTAGTAAAAAATCTCCCATCCGCTATACTACCATTGAACCTCTATAACGTCGTTCGGTGAGATATCCTCTGCCGCCTGTAAAACTTCAAGTTTTCTGCGATCTCCTTCTAAGGATACCCTTACACCTATTTGTTTTGTTTCTCTCTTGCCCGCCGCATACTCCAGATTCGCCTCAAGACGATATATGCCTTCAGGCACTGCAGAGAAATCGAGAATTCCGGAGTACTTTCTGTTGGCAAGCGGCAGCATTATACCCCGCTCGTCGCAGCTAAGGGTTGTGCTGGCTCTTACCATTCCAGTCATTTCTCCGGAAGTTATCGCCAATCCGGCCCTGCATTTGACCGGGTCAACATGGACTTCTCCATAATTAGTAAAATCAGCCCATACAAGGAACTGTGATGTCTCAGGATCCCAAGCTCGAGGCTTCACAGCCCCCGATTCGACTACAACTTTAGGCTCTACTCCAGACTGTACATTTCCTACACATACGTTCGTAGTCGTTAGGCCAGCCATCTGGCCGTCGGGGTAATGGGCATATAAACCAAGAACCGCATAATGCCAGGGATGTATCCCTACCGATTCCGGGATATTTGCAATGACTCTGATACGCTTCTTCTCAAAGCTATTCAGTGTAAATTTTTGCGGTTCCACCCTCAGCCAATCCACACAGGTGAGCTCTTCTCCTTTAAAGGTGGGCGAAGCAGCCCCATTAAGAACCGTCGGTACTCCAAAGAGTGTCTGTATGTCAATCGTTTCATCAGATGAATTTATCACTTCTAAAAATGCCGCACGCGTTGAATTAGGAAAACCTTCTATTACTACATCTCTTGGGACCAGATCAAGCGGCGCATCGGTCGCAGCCTTCTTTACACCTGGGTCACCGACAAAATCCATTTCTTTTGCAATTGCCGTCGCACGTCTTCCGTCCACATAGATAGCACCCGCTATTTTGTATCTTCCGCTGGGCAACGGCCGCATGATATCGGTTTTCAAATTCAATTGTGCACCAGGAATAATACCGGTATCTCGGAATTCCGTCTTGGTAATGACCCGCCAGTGTCCGTCCTGATAGCCCCAGATTCTTGCAAAAGGTTTCAGTCGCGAAAATGTCTGGCCTACATTATCGACGCTTACTGAAACCAGTGTCGTTGCAGGATTATTGTCACTCGGAGGAACGTATTCCATTCCGACATTTTTAAGTTCAATTTTTGGCGGGTAGACACGACCTTGTATCTCAATAAGAACCGGAATTAAAAATCGTATGTTCAAAGTGACATTCGTTCCCGGATTTACAACCTTCAAAGATGTAAGGATGCCCGCACCATAAAAACCGCCAACACCACGCGGGACTCTTATAGTCAGTTCAACAGGTTCCTGACCAAGCGGCCCGATCTCAATATTCGTTCTATTGAGGCTAATCCAGTCACTGCATGAAGAGAGCTTTGACACATCAAAATCCTTAATGTAGTCATGCTCGCTGTTTGGATCAGGATCAAAAATCAGCCACTCACTATCTTCCTCCTGGCCCAATTCTACAACCTTCAAATCAATTGGAAGCACCGAGTTGGCATCAAAACTATGAATCTGCAAAGCTGTCTTGATTAAGCGACCGGCCCGTGGATTAAGTTTTAATTCCATCGGTTGAACCATATACTGTCCCAATGCAGAACCGTTGGAAAACATTATCACTACAGCGGTGATAAACCAGACTACAACAGGAACATTGAAAATCCGGTTTACGAAAGACCGATTAAGCCCACCGTCGCTTCGATTACTCTTATGATTACCATAACAGCAGATATCCTTTCTGTTATTTCCGCTTTGCATTGATGACCTCCAAATAGAAAACCTGTAACATCCCCTCATGTTAAACCTGCCTTAGTACTGTCGGACTCTGTCCGACGATTCCGATTAGGTAATAAACATACCCGTAGCAGAGAACAACTCCTGATATCTCCATTCCTGAACCATTCTCCCTGTATGATTTCATCAACTTCTCTCCAATACTACGGCTTTTACCTATTCGGCAATTTGACGTCCCCACTTTTTATAATTCCCTTAAAACCCCCATAACAATCACCAATCCGTGATATTAAACCTTTGCCCCCAACTTAAAGGGCTTACCTCCGATAAGGGTGTTAGCGATTAAACTATCCATCAACTTTATTGAGTGTTATAGCCGCCAACTTCACAATGCCTAATTTTACCAATTTGCCCCACCTCTGTCAAGTCCAAACTATTCAATTTGCCCATTTTATAACATCCCCGCATATGCTCTTTCGGGTGGAATCAATCTCCACAACGCTCTAAAATATCAATAATCTCAGTACGACCTATAATGAACTGATTTTTTTATAGATTTGGTGTGAAAAAACATATTTTTAAGGGATTGCCTTGTATGTTATTCTTAAGACTGCTCGATATATCCTAAAATCGACATTATTTATCATTTCAAATAATTTTTATCAAAAAAATGAATTACCCACCATAAATTGTTCTGCCTACCCACTGCTGAAATTCCATCCTTCGAAAACATTAAAAGCCGATCAACTTAGCTACTAAATATCGCCATTTTCCACTATGTCAGGATTTGACGAATTACCCTCTTTTACTATTCGAGCCAGTGCTTATATCAGAACCAGAGTAAGTACAATCCTGCAAGGTCGAACAACATAACATCAGTCTTTCAAAATCGTTGGTGTTCAAACAGCACGAATCTATTATTACCAGCCAAAAAGAGCTTCGAAAACCGAAAATCGTAAAAGATCGAATCACACGGCTTAAAGCGAAACTATTATTTATTTTTGAAATAACAACTTAATATCCCCATAGAAGAGCGACTCTTTATAGAATCAGCTTGCCAATCTGACACACGTGCTTTATTGAATTTTAAGAGTTGACCATCTTGAGATTGTTTCAGATTATAAGAAAAAAGGAAGGGATGAATAAACTCATCCCTCCCTCAAAACTTCCTTATTAAAAGCAGTCATTAAATCTTAAAAAGACCACTAAATATTCTTTTTCATTTAAGGACTACTTCTTCATTACTGCTTTTGCCTTTGGCTTATGCATTGGGCTTTACGGTAATGGCAACTTCACCAACAGGAACCTCGTCACCTGGTGAAGCGGACCAAATTTGGGCCTTCCAGGCATTGACACAGACTTCTCTTGTGTGCTCAGCTCCATCACCGGGGACAATATCATTGTCCAATGTAGCTTCCCAGCCGTCGATAACCGAACCAATCTTATACAGTACGGTACCAAGCTTCACCTCAAAGTTAGCCCTAATGTTGAACGATACACAGCCGTGGTAACAGGGGAAGTCATCGGCTCCTTTGCCAATGTCTGCACAGGGCACTTGCTTCAGGACGATCTTCTTGTCGCCACAATCAATCAACTCCACATACATACCAACATCCATATAGATCGGAATCTGGCAAATTTCCAGAGCCGTGTAGGTCCAGGGCCAATGGTCATCCCACTTCCAAGGATTTTCTGCCAAATCGCCTGCCTGTACTGTAGTTGCTAGGAAAGCCAACATTGCAATTGCAATTAAACTTTTCTTTACCATTTTCATTCCCTCTCTAAACTGTCGCTCCATTCTGGCCGATATAAGCCTTGGAGCTAATACCTTAATTACTGCCCAGGCTTACAAAATACCTGAGCCACATCAAACTACGGGCTTAAGCCTGATTTAACCGACTCCGGCAAGCAAGCCCACCTTACTCTTGTCTGAGCCGTGGCCACATGAGGTTTACGATTTCAAATCGTGATTTCCAATCACCTTAATTTTAATCGTTTAGTCGCCTAATAAACTGGCCGGTCTTTTAGACGACTTGCAAGTATCATTCTGCTTGCAACATATCAGTTCTTCACTACCTCACACACCTCCTTTCTCCCTCATCCTCTATGAGGAAGAGGGTTCCTCTGTTTGGATAACATTTATCCACAAATCCTGGGCATAAATAAATCACTAATCATAACTCAACAGAACTATGTTCTGTCCTATCACTCATTTTACGACGGTGGCATTACCGTAAAAGCAAGAGAGCCGCTGTATCTACCAGCGTGATCCTTAATAGTTGTGTCGATTTTAAAATTCGCCGTAATATCATGCGATCCCTCTACTGTCTCTGATATAGATACCGGCTTTGCCATCGGAACAAACCCACCTGTAGTCTCTGTTTTTATTAAAATACGGTCAGGTGTTATGTTACCACCTCCAACTCCTTTAAGCGACGTTATCGATGCAACGATAGGACCGTGCACACAATTAGATTCTACCCGCACCTTTAAAACCTCCGTCGATACACCATCGCCCCAGAACGTTAAAGTTCCGAGGTTAAGGCTTTTCGCAGTTGTAGATATTTTCACATATTGCTCATCAGCCCTACTAATCCCAGCCGTTCCAAACAACACTATCAACATTGACCATGTAATTAAGAGTTTCTTCATTATCTTCTCCCCCCAAAAAACGTCTTTGTTACAACCTCTTTACTGCCAACTATTCACAGCAAAACAAATTACCTTACTTAATCAGTTGGCCCTGTAATTTCTGATTTTCTGCTTTAACGATGAGCACCTTCAGCAACTCAACAACATCAGAAAATCAAACTTTTCAAAAGACTCAAGAATTGGTGATAGGATAAAAAACGATGTCTTTTCATCCACTCCTCACCTAAACTCTCCTCACATTTTGGCCAGCAATCAAAATTTAGCGCTGTCCAGTGTACTATTATGACCCGTTTACATAACGAGTGCACATAAATTTATGCCTTACTGACTTGCTCAGTTTACCAATTTTCACTTTATGTGTCAATGGCTAAATTCTAAATTTTTGCATTTTTTCCAGTTTTGTGCATACGCCCATTCTTCTCTATTTTATCCATTATCCCAAAAAATGTCAACTCATAAGCCCTCAGAACACTTCAATATACTTTTTTTTCTGATTATTCTATTTTATTTCAAAGGCATGCTATTTATAAATTCCAAACAAGATTTAACGCACGTAAAACCTTATTGCAAAAGAGGTTATGCAAATTAGCATGGCATCTTATAATAGCACTGTGGATAAATTCAGCAAAATATTAATACCCCCCCACGTTTAGGTGGGCCAAATATGTCTTATAATTAAATTTAAGGCTGTAAAGTCGTGATAAGAAGGTTTCGTCCAGAAATAGCCCCAAAAATCCTTACCTTCCATAGTAAAAATTATTAGACCCTTATCTGCTTTACATAGCTATTTTTCCCGACCAAATACCTAAAGCTCTTTAAAAGTACTAAAAGACAGTATAACAGGAATTTAGAGGGCATGCTGCTGGACAGAAATCTTCTTTAAAGCGGGTAAGAAAATTACTAAAACAAGCTTGCATTAAGAGATAACTATCAACCTGCGGCCCTTGGTATTGCCAGGGACATCTATCCTTAAATTAACTTAAAAGAAAAAATTCCAACTGCTGGCAAACACTATCAAGAGGCGAAAAATGACAGTTTGGTCTGGTTTTTGTCAGCAAAATAATTATAATGTTTAAACTTGCCCTTTCGAAGGCAGGTTGCTGAAGTACCCAATTTGGTATTCGGCGAGAATTTTGGATATTCAATAAGGAGTACAGATAAAATGAAACTATTTTCGAAAAAACTGCTCACAATTCTCCTGGTTCTGCTTATAGTACTCTTGGAAGCAAGCTGTAACATACAGTCCCCAAAATCACCTGCGGCCAAAGCACCGGCTGACCCGAACGTCGTAGCGAAAATAGACGACGACGTCATCATGAAAGAAGAACTTGAGAAAAGACTATTAAGAGAGCTTTACCCCAAAGAATATGAGATATTCAACGAGGAAGCCAAGCCGGCCGACGCTCATTCCGCACTTATGATAATGATAGCAGAAAAAGCTATGATTGCCGAAGCCCGCGCAAAAGGCTATTCTGAAGACGAAGCTACCAGCAATTCGGTTAAACGATTTAGGGAACGAAGGCTAATAAACTTACTACTACAAAATTACATACAAAAGATGAAAGATAAAATAGTTGCCACTGAGTCCGAGATAGACCAAAGAGTTCAAGCCGACCCCAATATGAGCCGTACGCGGGTAAGAAGGATAATTGAAAACGAAAAAGCCAGAAAGATTATAGACCAGTACTACAACCAATTATATGAAAAGTTCCATACCAAGAAACTAAGTGAGAATTATACCAAAGCAGTTCAAATCCATCAAAGATTGTTAAATCATCCTAAGACACCACAAAAATTGAAGTATATACGTTCAACACAAATCAAGGATGAAATGACCACGGAAGAAAAAAACATTGTCTTGGCTACGTATGATTATGGAAAAGTAACACTGGAGGACTGGTTTAAAACTCTATGTGACTTCTCTCCGCCAAGCAGACCGAAAAACCTGGGGACAACAAAAGGCGTAGAACAGTTTCTAAACAGGGCTTTGGCCATGCCTCTGTACCTTGCTGAAGCAAAACTCTCAAAGCTAAATGAGGACAAAAATCTCTTAAAACAGGTCAGAGACTATGAAGAAAGATACTTGCTTAGCAAAGTTAACAGAGAAATATCTAAAGATATCAATGAACCCTCAGCCGAACAATTAGTCGCCTATTATAATAATAACAAAGAGAAATTCAGAATAGACAAGTTTGTTAAAATCGATGTGGTCTGGTGTCCAGACCATAAAACAGCAAATCAGGTGAAAGCTGAATTGGATAGCGGCAAGGACTTCGAATCGGTCAAACAACAATACTCTCTGGAAAAGAAAATCAAACCATTTAACGCCTATCCTAATAGGGAGGGATTGTTTTGGAAGGAGTTATGGCAGGCAGAGCCCAATGATATCGTCGGGCCAATAAAAGGTTTCCATCGTCAGGGGATAAAATGGCGTGTCGTTAAAATCCTGGAAAAAAATCCCGGTATCATTAAAGAATACTCAACTAATATGGACAACAGGATAAAAAATGCAATAATGAGCGAGCAGAGATTAATCCTTCTTGACAAGCACAGAAGTGAAATGCTGAAAAAATATCCGTATGAGATTTACCATGAAAGAATCAAAGATATCGATCCTATGGATATACCATAAAATATCGAATCCAATCTAATTCACTATATATAGGTTAGTCTCGACCCTGTGTTACTGTGATTCACTGATACTCGTATAAGACGTCCGGCCATAAGGAACAATATTAATGCGACCGTATTGACAGTCACAGTCAACAACATCATCAAATAATATATCAGCACCGATACTGCCCGGGGTCCGAATGATTACTAATATAACTATAACACTTCTGATACCGGCTAATATCAATATGAGCGTTGCAGTAAAGAATTTAGTTGCAAAGCACCGTTGAGCGAATACTATTTAGGTTTGTTTAATACTAAACAGTACATTATTGATTAGATACTAAAAATGCTTCTCACTTTGAACAGATACATATTTCGTGAACTCTTCAAAGTTTTTATTCTTGCACTGGTAGCGCTGACATTAATCCTCAGCCTGGGCAGTATTCTCCAGCCGGTCCAGGAATATGGAGCAGGGCCGCAGCAGGTAGGTTTCCTTATGTTTTGTTTTCTGCCTATAACGCTGACGTTCGTACTTCCTATGGCGGCTCTTTTCGCAGGAGCTTTGGTTTACGGCCGTTTTACAAGCGACAACGAGCTTGACGCCTGCAGAGCAAGTGGAATAAGCATACTGACTCTGGTTCAACCGGGCTTGTTATTGGCGGTTTTTGTGGCGATTGCAAATCTGCTTTTAAGCTTCTACGCCATGCCGACTTTCGTACATCTGGCGGAAAAATCTCTTAAGGCCGATGCCAAGCAAATGTTGTTTCGAAACATACAGCAAAAAGGATTTTATCCTCTTGCTTATGACAAGTACCTGATTTTTATCTATGCCGACCATGTTGACCCTATAAACGACACACTATCAGGCGTGGTAGTGACAGAAGTAAAAGATAACGAAATAAAACAAATATCTACAGTCGAAACCGCCAAGATTAAGTTCGTTACCCGTGGGAACGTTAACGAGGTTCAAATAATAGCACAAAAGTCCGGCCAGCTGGGCGCAGCACACGGGGCAGGTGCAGAATATATATTATCAACATGGGAGTTCGGCTCAATACTGGGTGATGATATAAAATTCAAAAAAATAGACCAAATGCGAAGAATTAAAAATAATTTAATACTGTTCGAGCCAATCGCACAACAGGCCCGTGAAACCTACGCACAACTGACCCTGGAACTACTGGCCGGGGCTATCAACAGCAGAACATCGCGTAGCGGCGAATCTAATGAAACACCTTTGGCAGCTTCTGATAATACTAATATCTTCTATGAGCTTAAAGGTGAGCCGAATTCGGTCAGATTCACTACAACTCAGTGCTTCGCACAGGATGAAAAAGTCGATTTGTCCGGCGAGACTATGGTTATAGAATACGATACCGACAATAAACAAAAATCACACACTCTCAGATGCGAAGAAGCCTCATTAAGCTTCAAGGGTGACAAGTTGAAGCCAAAACTGGAGATGGACATCCGCAATGCAAGCATACAGGAAACAAACCAGTTAAAAATGCGACACATTATCGACAACCTGACTTTACCGGATTCAATAAAAACAATAACAAAAAAATTCAAAACCGAAAACGGTTCGTTAAATATCGAAAAATTAGCTTACGAGTTGACCGAATTATCAAAACTTAAACCGAGCTCCACTCTGATTTCTCTACAAAACGGACTACAGAGAATAATGCAAAAAACACTCATGGAAATAAAGGCCGAGATACATTCTCGACTTGTCTTCGGCATCGGTTGTATCTCCATGATACTCATCGGTATCGGACTCGGAATAATCAAAAGGGGCGGACACATGCTCAGCGCTTTCGGCGTCAGTTGTGTGCCGGCCGTAGTGTTGATAGTCTGCATAATGAGCGGAAAACAGCTCACAGAGAACCTTGGCGCAAAAACATTCTCAGGTGTAGCAATAATGTGGGCGGGACTGATTTTTTTATCCCTGTTGGCCGTCGGTATATATTATAAATTAATGAAAAACTAAAGTATCTGTTCACAATGGATAATATTCAGAGTAATTGCGAATAATCAGTTATGAAGAAATTAGATAAATATGTCGCTAAGAATTTTTTGATCGGCTACTGCATAGCCTTTTGCGTATTAATGGGTCTTCGAATCATAACTGATTTGTTCGTACATCTCGATGAATTCACCGAAAACCTCGGTAAACTTGCCGAAAACCATGAGAAACTCACACCTATTGACATCATAAAAAACATTTTTACATATTATTGCCTGAACAGCTTGCTCTACTTCCGCGATTTTGCGGGCATGATAACCGTGGTTGCAGCGGCATTTTCCTTCGGAAAGATGGTCCGCTCCAATGAGCTGGTCGCCGTGATGGCCTCGGGCGTCAGTCTGAAGCGAACGATAGGCCCCGTAATTATTCTCGCATTGCTGTTAACTGGAGTGTTAGTAATCGACCAGGAATTTATCATCCCTCCTCTTGCCGATAAGCTCGTGCGCAGCCATGATGACATTCCCGGCCAGGAATCTTATGATGTCAGATTTATCAGTGACAGCAACGGTTCACTAATATTCTCGAGGAAATTTGAAGTCGAAACGGCAATGTTATATAATCCCACCATTCTCCTGCGCCAGCCGAGCTCACCTGGAATCTGGGAAGTTACCGGGCAGTTAAAAGCCGACAAAGCAATGTACAACAGAAAAAACCGACGATGGGAACTGTTTACCCAAAATCCGAATACCGGCCAATGGGTACCATACGGCCTGCTTCAATACAGCGACCTCAGAAAAAAGCCGCAAAAAGTGCCTTTTTATGAAAGCGACCTCACCGCAAAGGAAATACCTATCAGACTTAAATCCGAATACAAAGCCTTGTTGTCTTTGCGGCAGTTAATTACTCTCGCCTCTCAAAAAGCAAAAATCAGAGACCTGGCTCAGCTCTACAGCCAGAAACATTTCCGCATAACCGATCCCATAATAAACCTTGTAATGTTAATGATCAGCCTTCCGATTCTGGTCTGCCGTGACCCAAAATCAATGAAGTCTGCCATAATAATCAGCTTTGCAGTGACATCGGTATGTTTTGTGATAACTTTTGCCTGCAGAATGCTCGCAACAGAGCCGATTGTCTTCGACAAAGTAATTCCGGAGTTCTGGGCATGGCTGCCGGTCTTCATCTTCGTACCGGCGGCTCTGATTGTGTTGGACTCTATGAAAACCTGATTCCTTATCGGATTTTACCGGAAACGCTGTCGTGAATTTCCCTGTTAATCCTGACGCTGCACCAGGCCTTGCCGCACATCGAGCAGTAATCGGCTGAAGGTGAATCTTTCAGATTCATCTCCTTGCACGCTTCAATGTGCATTCTTTCGGCCGTCTGCGGGTCGAGCGATTCGGCCAGATGAGTTCGCCAGTCCAGATTCGTCCGGGCAACACTTAGTTTCCTATCCCGCTGGTCAGCTCCCTTTAGACCGCGGGCTATATCGCCGGCATGCGCTGCAATCTTAGAGGCAATGACACCGGAGCGAACATCATCGGCGTCGGGCAGACCAAGATGTTCCCTTGGAGTGACATAGCATAAAAACGATGCTCCGTAACAGGCGGCCGCCGTCCCGCCAATGGCCGAGGTGATATGGTCATAGCCTGGTGCAATATCGGTCACCAGCGGGCCGAGAACATAGAACGGGGCACCGTGACAAATTTCCTGCTCAATCTGCATATTATATTGTATCTGGTCGAACGGTACATGGCCGGGCCCTTCGACCATTACCTGACAGCCTTTTTCCTGTGCTCTGGCGGTAAGTTCACCTAATGTCCTTAGCTCGGCGATTTGCGCCTCATCGGTGGCATCTGCGATTGCACCCGGCCGAAGCCCGTCACCGAGCGAAAAGCAAACATCATATTCAGCCAATATGTCACACAAATCATCGAACATTTCATATAAGGGATTCTGCCTGTTATGATGTAGCATCCATTTCGCAAGAAGAGCCCCGCCTCTGCTGACAATCCCCGCCACTCGGTTTTCGATTAACGGCAAATGCTCCCTCAGAACACCGGCATGAATAGTAAAGAAATCCACGCCCTGTCTGGCCTGTCTTTCGATAATCTCCAGAATGATTTTCTCATCTATATCTTCGACCCCTCTGTTTTCGATGACCTGATAGATTGGGACTGTCCCGAAGGGGACGGGACACTCGGCCAGCAATTGCTCGCGCGTTTCGTCGAGGTTGCCTCCCGTGCTCAAATCCATAATCGCATCGGCATCGGCGGCCAGCGCTGCCCGCATCTTTTCCAGCTCCGCTTCAACCGAAGAGCGAATACTGCTGGCGCCGATATTCGCATTTACTTTCGTAGTAAGTACCCTGCCAATGCCAATCGGTTTCAAGCTTGTCCTGAGCGAAGCCGAAGGATTCGTTTTCAAATGCAATGTATTCGCCGGTATGACAAGCCGACCGGCGGCCAATTCATCGCGAACAAGAGCCGCATCGACATTTTCAGTCTTTGCGACTTGCCTGACCTGGTCGCTGATTGCCCCGGTTCGCGCAATTTGTAATTGTGTTGCCATAATCAATAATCCTAAACTAAAAAATAAAAAAATCGCCCGTGTATTGAAGCGATTTGTCTCAAACTTGCCAGGTTTTCATTTTAACAATCACTTTCCTACGCAGGCTTAATCTCCAGCGTTTTCCTGCCGAATACAGGAGCGGAGGTTGTCCTGATCAGGTTCAAAGGGTTTTCTCTCAGGCCGTGCTACTACACGACCACCCCTAGTGAACATTGACCATTATATTTAATAAGTTCAAACAGTCAACTATTTTTATGCTTCCATGGTAGTAACGGTTAAACCTGCGGGATGTCAGTCTTTTAGCATATTTGGTAGGGTAAATGCGGGCAGTTGCGGGTTATGATTTTACAGCCGGTTTTGGTGACTAAGCAATCGTCTTCTATCCGCACGCCGAGCTTGCCGGGGATATATACTCCCGGCTCAATCGTTAGAATCTGGCCTGCGCTGAGATGCCCCTTAGCTTCGGGTTTGAGAAAAGGATTTTCGTGGATTTCCAGGCCGATACCATGCCCGGAGCCGTGTCCGTAAACGGGAAGACCGCTTTCGGCGATAACCTTCCGGGCGGCGGTGTCAACCTCTATCATATCGGCACCGTCCTTTACGACTTTTATCGCGGTTGCCTGGGCCTGCTCGACCACCTCGAAAACCTTCTTATAGAAATTCGTCGCCCCGCCGACTGTAAAACATCTTGTAATGTCACTGCAATAGCCGTTGTACCTGGCGCCGAAGTCAATCAGGATGGTATCCTTCTTTTTAAGCTTTCTTTTACTCGGCTGATGATGAGGACGGGAGGCATTCGGGCCGAAGGCAACAATAGTCTCGAAGCTGTTTTTCGCCCCGAGTTTTTTAATCTGTAAATCGAGGAAGCCGGCTAATTCACTCTCAGTAATGCCCGGCTTAATGCAAGGCAGGGTTTTAGATAGCGCGCGCGTTGCTATCGAAGCTGCGGTCTTGATAGCTGAAATTTCGCCGCTGTCTTTGACGCCGCGGACGTTTTCGATGATATCCGCAACTGTCCTGAGTCGACTTTTCATCGCCTTTTTCAATCGCTCGAACTCTGCAACCGAGGTAGATTTTTCTACAGCCACAGTCTGCACAGATTTGAATTTTTTGATGATTTTAGCTATGGCTTCTGCCATCGGCCCGGCCCGGTCGATGATTTTACAGGCCGGACATTCTTTTTGTGCCTGCTCGGTGTACCTGCTGTCGGTGACAAGATAAACACGGCCTTTCGCTATCAAAGCCCAGCTATCGTCGCCCAAAAAGCCGGTAGAATATGTAACATTCGCTGGTTTTACTACTACCAGGCAATCAATAGCATCATTTCTCAAATGGCGGCCTATTTTTCGGACACGTCTTTTCAAGGCTTCTTTGTTCATTCGGACTCTATCTCCATCTGCTATTATTACATCGGCCTCTGCGAAGTATAACACTCGTAAAACGACATATACGACTGATTAACAGCAATCGGAAAAAAAATAAAGCATTTTTTAACTGAATCGTTGGTTCCTGCTGATTTATTTCTTATATTTTTAGTGGACACAGAACTCGCCGAGGGAGAGGTTGGTCGTTGAATAATGTTTCGCCGACCCTTGATGTTTTCCGCAAGGGGAAGACTGTTCCTAATACCCAATTTTCTCAGAGAGGACGGCTACTGTCGTAGCCGTCCTTTTTTATCACTTGTTAGAAGCCCCTTTGGTCATTACAATAGTACCGCTTATTTATCGGGTTAAAATCCGAAAAAGTAAATGTACTCAGCCTGTAGTGGGGCTGGGGTTTATCGGAATCACAGGGTGCTTTCCGTCGCCTCTGGGATTGCCTGGTATAAAATGCCTCCGGCATATTTTTCGCACAAATTATAAGAATTGGCAGGTTGTTAATTAATGTTATTACCTATTAGGACAAGTATTCGCCCAAGACGAACACCATACGCAAATTACGCCATTATAGCTATCAATGTACTCATTTTTTTTCTGGAATATCAGGTAAATCCTCGCACAGGCCAGTTAGGTTTCAGACCCTGGGTATATCATTTTATGCTTGTTTCTGAACGGCCGTCTTTGTGGCAGTTCGTTAGTTATGCGTTCCTGCACGGAGGAATTATCCATATTCTCGGTAACATGTTCTTTCTGTACCTGTTCGGCAATAACGTCAATGACAAACTTGGACATATCGGATATCTGTGTTTTTATTTAGCCGGCGCGGTATTCAGCGCCATAGGTCATCTGCTGGTCGGCGGAGGAGATGTCCTCGGAGCCAGCGGGGCCGTCGCTGCTGTTACAGGTGCTTATCTGGTATTGTTTCCACAGACCTTAATTACCGTCTTATATTGGTTCTTTTTCATCGGTACAATAGAGCTGCCCGCACTATATTTTATCGCTCTTAAAATGATTATCATCGATAACGTTATCTGGAGATATACGCCGATGGTCGCATACGACGCACATCTGTCAGGATACACTTTTGGAATTGCGACCATGATAGGTCTGCTTGCTACCGGTCTTATAAGCAGCGGCAGCCTCGACTTGTGGGCAATGATTAAACAATGGAACCGGCGTCGCAAATATCGCGATGTCGTATCGAGTAGCTACGACCCGTATACCGGTCGGACAGGAACCAGAGAAGTAAAAGACAGAGAGATAAAAAAAACACCCGCCCAACAACAGGCCGAGGAAAAGGCTAAACAGCTTCGTAACGAAATTAGCAGACGAATACAGGAACGCAATTTGCCAGCCGCAGCCGAGCTTTATCTCGAACTTATAAACCATGATAGTGAACAGATTTTACCCCGCCAGCCACTGCTGGACATCGCCAATCAGCTTGCCGGCGAGAACAAGCATGCAGAATCGGCACAGGCCTACGAACAGTTCTTAACTCATTACAGTAACTATGAATACGCCGAACAGGTCCAGTTGATGTTGGGTCTATTGTACAGCCGTTATCTCGGCCAAACGGAACCTGCCATAAAGCACCTGCAGGCTGCAGCTAACAAACTAACCGATCCCAGCCAATTGAAAATGTGTCAGGACGAGCTTGCAAGTTTGCAAAAGTAATAAAGGTCACCAGCCATTATAAAAAACTGTACATAATCCGCGGTTGCTCTTTAATTCGACGTAAACACACAATCTAACTGTTAGAAATAAAATATTGCATTATCAAACTCAATATAGGTCGGAGGGCAAGCTAAAAGAGAATTCTTTTAATTTGTGACCAAGATAGGCAATATCGGCAAAATATTAAGACAAAAACTCTTCGGCCATAATTGGCTATATTTAATCCAACAAAAAAGTTGACAATTATAAAAACAGGTGGTAATTTCAACAAAAAGGAAATTCGTTTTGCGGTTCACATATAAAAGAGAACCACATTTTAAGGAGATTGAGAAATGAGACCTCACGTTAATTTACCCGTCATTGTCATTTTAGCCTGTTTTACCTCCGTCTGCACTTCACATGAAATCGCCGCTCCGGCTGCAGGAGTATCAGTAACTATGATGGTCGGCTCAGATACAGCTAATGTCCCGTCATTTCCTTATTACGCCGAGATAACCGACGACGATGTCTATATTCGCACCGGTCCCGGTACGGGCTTTTATCGCTGCGGCAAGTTTCAAAAGGGTGACAAAGTACAGGTAATCGACAGCCAGTTTACATGGTCCAAAATAATTCCCCCGGCAGGTAGCTTCTCCTGGATTTCAATGCAATATGTCAAACCTGATCCGGAGAACCCTACCATCGGGATTGTCACCGGCGATAATGTCCGTGTCTGGGCCGGCTCCGAATTTGTCAGGCCGGAAAATTCCACAAGCCTGCAGGTAAAGCTCGATAAAGGCGACAAAGTCAAACTCTCAGGAGAACAATTAGGTGATTTTTATAAAATAGCTCCTCCTCCGGGTGCCCATCTCTGGGTAAGCACGCAATATACCAAACCAGTCACATCATCTATTGGTATTATGCCTCGTGTTGCTGTTGCACCGGCCATTGATGTCACAGATATTACCGATGAAACAGCGGATGCCAATACTGCATCTATGGAATCGGTATCCGAAACTAACGAAACTCCCAAAACTATTGCCGAGTCGCAACTCGAAAAATTTTATGCCACTCAAAAACAAATCGAAGCCGAACAGGCCAAACCTACGAACCAGCAGGACTACACAAACATCAAAGAATCACTACAGGAAATTGCCAATAACGAAGAGGCCGGCAAGGCCGCCCGCTATGCAGAAGCCACCATAAAGAAGGTTGAGGATTATGAGATGGCTCTGGAAGTAAACAAAACAGTGAAGCTTCAGAACGAGCAATTGAAAAAGACAATGAATAGAATAGATAAAGCTCGTTCCACAAAACTTTCAGAAATGCAGGATTTAGGCAGATACGCGGTAATAGGAAAGCTTGAAAACTTCATGACTTACGGCCCCGGTCACTACCGGATTGTTGACGAATCAGATATGACTATCTGTACCGCTTTCCCAAGCGACCAGGCCTCAGGAAAAGACTTAAGTGCACTTATCGGCAAGAAAGTCGGGCTAATTGGTAAAATTGAGCCGTACAAAGAAACAGCCGG
Organism: uncultured Pirellulales bacterium; assembly: GCA_964508785.1. Lineage (GTDB taxonomy): Bacteria > Planctomycetota > Phycisphaerae > Sedimentisphaerales > Anaerobacaceae > JAFGPS01. Next base: position 51,255 of record CAZDVE010000020.1, read on the forward strand.
GGCCCTTGTTCGATTTGATAAGGTAGTAGAACTGGAATAACCGGTTCGCTGTTGAACATTATTGAATAAATTGAAAAAGTCGCGGCTGAAATGACGCGACTTTTTTTATCGATAGAAATCAACCGGCTGAATTTCCACTCTATTAAAAGCTATCCGGACTTATATCTACAAATCCATGAATCGTTTATCCGCCCTTCCGGGCACAGGGATAACATTGTCGGGCGGGGCCTCCACTTCACCTTTCTCAAAGTCTTTCGCCGTCGGCTCAGCAGTAAGATTGTACCATTGCCCGTCTTCACCGGTCAGGTCGGACCATCTTACCATTTGACCTGTATAAGCAGTTATTCTGCCCATAATTCCAGTCAGTGTCGATTCGGCGACATTGCGGGCTTCGTTGAGCGGCTTTTCATCAAGGATGCCTTTAAGTAAATCGATATGCTCCTGGACATAAGAGTCATCGTGCCCGGAAAAGTCCGGCACATCGATACTTTTGCTCGAATCCATATTGCTGCCGTCACCCCAGGTTGAGCCTTCGCTGCCGACAAAGCACTCGGTGGCCTTGCTGTAGCAGCCGGAAATCTGCCGACACATACTGTGGATGTGCAGGTCGTCGGCGTAATCAAACTGAATGCTAAAGAAATCGAACTGGTTGCCGGTCTTTCGACGTGCGCGCCCGCCAACTCCGAGTGCGCGAATCGGCGGATGCCCGATGAACCAGTTGGCAATGTCGATATTATGCACATGCTGCTCGACAATATGGTCGCCGGACATCTCCATAAAGTTGACCCAGTTTCTCACAAGGTAGTCCCCATCTGCCTCGCCCGCCCGCCGCGGATTAATAAACGGCACATTTCCACACCACCAAATAAAACCGCCTCGAATCTTACCAATAGCTCCGTGCTGCACGGCATAAGCAGCCCTCAGGTAATTATTCTGGTGACGACGCTGAGTGCCTGCCACTATCCCCAGGCCCTTTGTCTTGGCTAATTCCCCGGCTTCGATAATCTTGCGAACGCCCGGAGGGTCAACCGCCACAGGCTTTTCCATAAAGACATGTTTGCCCGCACTAACAGCAGCTTCTAAATGCAGTGGGCGAAAATTAGGCGGCGTCGCCATCAGCACAACATCCGCATCGGATTCCAGAAGTTTATGATAGGCATCGGCACCACCGAAACATTTTGATACAGGGACATTATACTTTTGGCCGGTTCGCTCGGCTTTTTCCTTGAACCAGTCGGCGGTGGCAACAACTTCAAGTTCCAGAGCTTCGATATTTTTTGCCGCCTCCATACAATTTTCAAGAGCACCATTACCCCGGCCGCCACAGCCAATCAGAGCGACCTTCAGCTTTCTCGAGGCCGATGCTGCAAAGATAACGTTTTTCCCGGCCAGAACAGCCGCCACACCTGTCGCAGAAGTCTTAAGAAAGTTCCTGCGCGTGACCCGGCCAATTGTTTCTTGTATTTTCTTATTCATAAATATTCCCTTTCACTGGCTCACCTTCATCCGTTCTTCTTGTGTCAAGGTTTCCAAAAGAATTACTTAGCTGATAATTCCCCTATCGAGAATCCATGTTCGTTCTCGGCTTACAATATCTCAGGCTTTCTTGAATGCAGTCCATTTTTGCTTGCTCTTGGTGCTTGTCAAAACAGTCTCAATAAAGAGCATACCTCGCAGGCCGTCATTGACATTTGGAAAATCCAGTATTAGCGGGTCGGCTTTTGTTCTGGTTAATCTTGCCCGAACGGTATCGGCGAAGTTACAGTAAATATTGGCGAACGCCTCGAAGAAGGCCTCTGGATGACCGAACGGCAGTCGTGTAGCACGACCAGCCGCCGGGCTTTTAGCACTTACATAATCATTACCGCGACGCCAGACCTGCACAGGACCGTCCGGCACTTTCACATACAGATAATTGGGATGCTCCTGGTGCCACTCGAGGGCTTTCTCTTCGCCGTAAACCCAGATGGCCAGATTATTCTCCTCGCCTATCGAGACCTGGCTGGCATGAAGAACGCCCCTGGCACCGTTGTTGAAACGTAAAAGTATATTGCCGTCGTCATCAAGCTTCCGACCCTTGACAAAAATCGTCAAATCGGCACAGAGATGGGTAACCTTCAGTCCCGTTATATATTCGGAAAGATTCTCCGCGTGCGTCCCGATGTCACCCATACACCCGGCGCCGCCGCTCTGCTTCGGGTCGGTTCGCCAGGCCGCCTGCATACTGCCGGCTTTCTCAACAGCCGTGGACAGCCAGCCCTGAGGATACTGCACGACAATTTTGCGAATTTTTCCTAATTCCCCGCCGCGAGCCATATCGCGAGCCAGCTTCACCATCGGATAGCCGGTGTAGTTATGCATAAGACCGAACACTTTGCGGGATTGTCTGACGATTTTTCGCAGCTGCTTCGCTTCTTTGACATTGAACGTCATCGGCTTTTCGCACATCACATGAAAGCCGGCATTAAGAAAGTCTCTAGCGATAGGAAAATGCCAGTTGTTCGGCGTGGTAATCGATACGAAATCTATCCTTTCACCCACCGGCAATTTTAGTTCCCGTTCAATCATCTGCTCGTAAGTGCCGTAAACACGTTTGCGGTCAAGCAAAAGCTCTCGTCCCATTTGCCTGGATTTGCGGGGATTAATATCAAATGCTCCGGCTACCAGCTCAATACCGCCGTCCATACGGGAAGCTTTGCGATGTACATCGCCTATAAACGCTCCCGGTCCGCCGCCAACCATTCCCATTTTTAATTTTCTATCGAGTGCCATGCCTGCTCCTTTCACTAAAAATATGTCAAAAAAAGCTTCGTGTTTTAAGGTGATGTTTTAATAATGCACAAATGTAACGTAAACCAGACCGCTTCGCAAGGTTTTGTTCAAAAAGAAAAATCCATGCAGAATATGGCTCTAAAAAACTATTAGCCCGACAATCCCAAAAAGTCAGGCTTTAAATCATTGAACAGAAGCTATAAATCAAGTAGGCTGTGAAATTCCCATAGCTCAGTGATTACCGGGTAGTGCGAATCGAGCTATTGAGCCGGTTTTTTTTGAAAGTCTGAACAAGTTGAATGCGAATAAGTTTACAGGAGATAATAGAATGGCAAAATTAAGTGCATTTGCCGATGAAGTGACCGACGATTTTCTCGAGCAGGTCAAGTACCTTGCCGCCGAACGCGTTGGTTTCATCGAGCCGCGCTTTATCAATAAGAAAAACATCATGGATCTGACGAAGAACGAACTAAATGAAGCCAAAAAGATGATTCAGGACCACGGCCTGAAGGTAAGTGCTATCGGCTCACCCATAGGCAAGGTCCGGCTCGACGAACCATTCGAGCCGCATCTGGACAAATTCAAACACGCCATCGACCTGGCTGTTTTCTTCGAGACGCCGTTTATAAGAATGTTCAGCTACTATGCACCCGAAGGAAAAAACATCGACGACTACCGTGACCAGGTGATGGAAAGGATGGCAGCCAAGGCCGATTTACTAAAAGGTATTGATGTCACTATGGTTCATGAAAACGAAGCCAATATTTACGGCCATACCGCCCAAAATTGCGTCGATATAATTGAGACCATCGATTCACCGAAACTCCGGCTGGTCTATGATCCAGCCAACTTCGTCTGGGGCGAAAAAATCACGGATAATATCGAAAGCTGCTGGCCCCTGATGAAACCTTATGTCGTCCATGTTCACATCAAAGACTGGAAGCTCGGCTCAAAGGACGTCGGCAGTATTCCCGGAGAAGGCAACGGCCAAATAAAAGAGCTGCTCGCAGAGCTTGCTGAAATGAACTACGAAGGCTGCATGACGATGGAGCCGCACCTGCAGACCGGCGGGCAATTCGGAGGCTCAACCGGATCGGAACTTTTCTCGAAGGCTATCGAGGCGGTAAGAGAACTCGCAGACGAGGTAGGTTTGAGCTGCGAATGATTTTGTACAGAAAGGAAGAAGGATATGAAGACCTGGAATTTTGGAATAATAGGCGCAGGACTAATCGCCGACTTTCACGCAAGGGCCATTGGTGACATTCCCAACGCAAAGCTGGTCGGCTGCTGCGACAAGGTAATCGATAAGGCAAAAAAACTCACGGACAAATACAACGCCCGCGCTTTCGAAGACTATCAGCAAATGCTCGACAGCGACGAGATTGATATTGTCACGATAGCCACACCGAGCGGATTCCACGCCGAGCCGACCATAGCCGCCGCCGAAGCCGGAAAGCATGTAATTTGCGAAAAGCCGCTGGAAATTACCTTGGAGCGTATCGACGCCATGATCGAGGCCCACGAAAAGGCTGGTACACATCTGGGCGGCATATTCCCCTACCGCTTCAACGACATGATGGAACCTGTCAGAGACGCGATAAATTCCGGGCGACTCGGTACAATCAGCTACGCAGGGATTTATGTCCCCTGGTGGCGAACGGATGAGTATTACAAAGACTCATGGCACGGAACATGGAAGCTGGACGGCGGCGGCGCGCTGATGAACCAGTCCATACACATGGTTGATATGCTCTGCGACCTGATGCCGCCTGTCGAAACGGTGCAGGCGTTCACAGCGGCACTCGGCCACAAAATCGAAACCGAAGACACCGCAACCGCTGCGATTCGTTTCTCCAACGGAGCTTTGGGAATTATCTACGGAACTACCGCTTCGTATCCGGGACAGTTCAGGCGTTTTGAAGTCACCGGCACTAAAGGCACCATCATAAACGTCGAGAACAGTATTACCGTCTGGCAGTTCGCCGACGAACGGCCTGAGGACAAGGACATCCTCGCAAAGTTCGGCCAAATCGAAGGTGGGGGCGGCGTCTCCGACCCGGCTGCAATCTCGTACGAAAATCACACGCGGAATTTCAAGGCGTTTCTCGAAGCACTCGAGGCCGGCAAAAAATTCTGGATCGATGGCCGTGAAGCCCGCAAGGCGGTCGAAGTGATTCTGGCAATCTACAAATCCACCAAAGAAAATAAGCCGGTGAAACTGTACTCCTGATTCACAACCGACATATCTGTTTGATTATGGTGATATTCTTACTATGTTCTTTCTAAATGCAGTGCACAATCTCGCAGCAAGTTTAGCCTTACAATTTTTCCGCGGGGAAATCCTTTCCATTTTGACGAAGGATTAGTTTTGTGACCCGGCCGTTAGCATCTTTGACGAATGTTATACTTGCATCAACTTCTCTAAGGAAAAAACGAGTCGCGGTTTCAGGATATAACTGGAGCCTGGCCTGGCCCGTGGCCTGGCAACAGAGCCGGCCATCTTCCTGAGTAATAGCGAGAATAAATCCGACTTTGATTTGATAGCGACCGACATACTCATTATAGTTGGATGCTACTTCAGGGTCTTTTAACGTCTTCTTCGGCATTCGGTACGGCTGTCCAAATAAAATCGCAGCAAGGTCCTCGCTTATCCGTGTGACGGGACAATGCTCAAAATTGCTAAGGACAATTATACAGGCATCATCATTGATAAATCGCACAATGTTTGGCCTGAAGCCTTCCATATCTCCCATATGGGCCAGGACGTCCTTGTCAAATATCCGTGTCTTACCCCACCCATAGCTGTATTCTTCCGGGCCAGAGGTAATCAACTTATTGACAGAGGTTTTGTCGATGAGCTTGTCGCCATAGAGAGCCCGGTCCCATTTATATAAGTCCCCTACCGTCGAATAAATAGCACCGGAGGCATGCGCGTTTTGCATGATACGATTTTCCGCAGGAACAATACTATTGCCTTTAAGTCTATACCCCATCGCCATATCCGCAATCTCACGCTGGTAATATTCGAAGCCGGAACGGTTCATACTTAATGGATCGAGTATCTGACTTTTAACAATATCCGCGTATGGCTTTTGTGTTACCTTTTCAATGATGAATCCAAGCAGAATATAATTGGAATTGCTGTATTCAAATTCAGTGCCCGGCGGAAATTCGAGCGGCAGGTTCTTGAATGTCTCGATTGTCCGTTCAAGAGGACAAAGGTCGGTTCGCCGCCGCGTGTTGAAATCAGGCAGTTCCGTATGGTCCACAATTCCGGAACGACTATTGAGTAACATCTCCAAAGTGATTTCATTGCCCCGTGGATAATCAGGAATGTAAGTTGCAAGGGATTCGTTTAAACGCAGCAAGCCTTTTTGTTCGAGCTGGAGCACAGTCATAGCGGTAAAGCCCTTTGTCAGCGAGGCGATACGAAATCTTGTCTCAACAGTGTTGACAATATCCTTATTATAATCTGCTTTTCCGTATGCATCCTGGAAAAGTATTTCGCCGTCCTTGGCAACAAGCACCGCTCCGCTGAATAAATCCTCCGCCGTCCACGCTTCTATGTAAGTATCCATTTTTTGCTGGAGCGTCTCCGCCGCAAAACAAGATGTTGCTGCTAAAATAAATAGTATGCTCCAAACAGAGCTAAAAACTTCTTTTGTGTGAATCATAAGACCTTTCTCCTGCACAAAATATCAACCAATATTTAGTGTAGTCGCTGCCCTCAGGTGTTTATTTCAAAAAAATAATTGATTAGAGAGTTGTTCCCTAAAAATCAGATGTGAAATGTCCTGCGAGGAATCTCGACTAATCAAAACGGCATAGCAGTCCCAACGACTATGCTTTTTCTTTTACGAGGCTGCTGAGATACTCTTCGATGTTCGTATAGCCGTCTGCGTCTGAATCCTCAGTGCCGTCAGTCCCATCCTCAGGATTCAGGCCGTGCTGCTTTTCCCATTGGTCGGGCATACCGTCGCCGTCACTATCGGTCGGCGCCGGGGCGCTTTTCAAATCAGGCCAGCCGCCGACTTCCTTCTGACTGTTTATAATACGGCCTTCGCCGTTTTTAACCTCTTCAACAATCCGCCTGTCCACGGCGTCCCGCCGCGGCAGACTCGCCCCGCCGTGCTCCAGCACATAACGATAAGCATCCTTTGCATCTTGCGTTCTAATCGGCCCTGTCTCGAACGGCTCGGACTGCTTGTACGCGCCGATTTGCGATTTGTCCCAATCGTCGAAATTCACCAAAGACCAAGGGTCCTCCTGCAGCTTATGGTTGTAATAATTGCCGGCGAAGTAGCCCCGGTTGTAAGGCGAGCCTTCTTTGTAGGCTATACCGGCAGATTCAGAGTTCGGGCCCGGCACAAGATAATTACCTACATAATTGAGCCTGGTGACAGTGCTCCTGTCGGCGTTGTAGCCAGCGTGCGAACCGCCCCAGTTGTAGATGACATTGTTACGAAAATCCAGCAGCAGGCCGTTCGGGTCCTCATCGTGCGGATTGGAGATGTCGTAATTGCCGGGACGGGGATTGCGGCCGTGGTTATGGGCGTACAGATTATGGTGATAGCTGTAGCGGACGCCGCGACTGCCGCGTATCAACGAGCCGAAGCCGTGCCCCTTCGGATTCAACGCCTCGGTAATAAAGCACCACTGCACCGTCAGGTCGTTAATCACCGGCCGGTGTGTCGATGAAGAAAGCACCTCGTCCAAGCCCCAGCTTGCCGAGCAGTGGTCGATAATAATATGATGTCCTGCTGCGATTGTGACGGCGTCGCCGGGCTGTCCCTCGTCACCTAACCGGCACCGCAGATAGCGAACAACAACATGGTCCGCTGCGATTACTAAAGTCCTGTCGCGAAGACATATTCCGTCACCGGGTGCACTCTGCCCGGCGATGGTAATAAAGGGATTGGTGATTTCCAAACCCTTTTCGAGCTTTATCGTACCGGATGTATCGAATACAACAATGCGCGGTCCTTCGGCCTCAATCGCCTCGCGCAAACTGTCCGGGCCGTTATCGGCCAGTGTAGTTACATGATACACCTTTCCGCCCCGCCCTCCTTTTGAATATGCCCCGAATCCTTCTGCACCGGGAAAGGCACAGATCGAGCCCGATTCCTTCTCTCCAAAAACCGGCCGAAATATTAGCAGTACACCAAGTAGTATTGAACAGGTTAACTTTTTCACAATATTTCCTTTCTCCATAGTGCCTTTAGGCATCCCTTCGGGACTGCGAAGGATGAACCCTTTCAAGGATAGATAAATAAAATAATCGAACTCATTCATACCATTACCGCACGGTCCTGTCAATCACTTCCAAATTAAAGCTACGATATCAGCAACAGCGACATCGATGCTTGCCCAATTAAAAAGTAGAGAAAGTTCTTGATAGAACATTTCAAATCTGATATACTTTAGTTCGCACCTGTTAGAGAGGAGTTACAAATGAAGTGGGCCAAATATCTTAAGAGAAATATTACTATATTCATAATTATATTGTCAACAGCTTGCACTTGTTTTGCATCCGGCACATTAATGAGTCCTGAGGGACGACACCCTTCTAATCCTGAAGAGCCTGTCTATTTCGCCGATGCGAATCTAAAAGCAGCCGTTGAGGAAGCTCTCAGTGTTACTGACCCGACTCCGATGGATATGTTAGGACTTACATATCTCGAAGCATACGCCAGAGAAATCCACGATTTGACCGGAATAGAATATGCTGCGAATCTACAGAGACTCGACCTGTACGAAAATCAGGTTAGCGACCTCTTACCTCTTTCCAGTTTAACGAGCCTACAGCAACTATGGATTGGTGAAAATCCGATCAGCGATATTTCACCGCTTTCCGAACTAATAAACCTACAATTACTATGGCTCAGCAGCATCCAAATCAACGATATCTCACCACTTTCCACACTCACTAATTTGCAGAAACTATATCTTGACTATAACCGGATAAGCGATATCTCGCCGCTGTCTGAACTCACGAATTTACAGGATTTATCACTTGTCGATAACCATATAAGCAATATCTCGCCGCTTTCAGGACTTACAAATCTACAAAGGCTGCTTCTCAACGGAAATCAAATCAGCAATCTTCTCCCCATTTCCAACCTCACAAGTTTACAGGAGCTATGGCTATCACAAAACAATATCAGTGATATCTCACCGCTTACCGGACTCGCAAACCTGCAAAGGTTGCTTCTAACCAGAAATCGAATCAGCGATATATCGTGCCTTTATGGACTAACGAATCTGGAGTGCCTATGTCTCTCAGAAAATCAACTCAACGATATATCATCACTTTCTCAGCTTACAGAACTACAGGAACTATTATTAGACAACAATTGGATTAGTGACATCACACCGATTTCCGGACTAATGAACCTGAAGTATCTTGATCTCGGTTATAATCAATACAGCGACATCTCACCTGTTTCAGACCTAACTAATTTGACATATTTAGATCTTGGCTATAACCAAATCGAAGATATTTCACTGCTGTCCGGGCTTACAAAACTGGAGCAGCTAAAGCTCCGACACAATCAGATCAGTGACATATTGCCACTTTCTCAGCTTAGATGCCTAAAAGAACTTTTATTAAGCCACAATCAGATTAGCGATATCTCACCACTTTTCGAACTCATAGAAATCCGCAACCTATATCTCAACAGCAATCGTATAAGTGACATCTCAACACTTTCAAGGCTTGTTAACCTTGAGTATCTAAATCTAAACGACAATCAGGTAAGCGATATCTCGCCGCTATCCGGAATCACCGGGATACAAAGATTGTGGTTACAAATAAACCCGCTTGGTATTGATGCTCACAATATTGATATCCCTCTTTTGGAAAGCTATGGAACAATTGTCTATTACGACCCCCTCGTATGGCATACCCTGACAATTACTTCAACAGACGGCGGCTCGGTTACCGAGCCGGGCGAGGGAGATTTTGATTATATAAGCAGAACAATTGTCGATGTTAATGCCGCGGCAGATCCTAATTATTACTTTGTCGAATGGACGGGAACAGCAGTCGATACCGGAATGGTAACCGACCCCGAATCGCCCGTCATTACGATTACCATGAACGCAAACTATACACTCCAAGCCAACTTCGACGAGTACAAGGTCCATTTTATCTATGTTGATGACGATGCCACAGGTGCTAATGACGGCTCAAGCTGGGAAAATGGTTACAACTTTCTTCAGGATGCCCTGGCCAAAGCTGAAAACATCAAAACGCCGGTCGAAATCCGTATTGCCCAGGGCATATACAAACCCGACCAGGGTCAAGACCAGACCCTTGGTGACAGAAATGCAACATTTAGACTCTCAAAGGGCATTACCATCAAAGGCGGCTACGCCGGTGTGTATCAGCCCGATCCGAATGTTAGGGACATTGAGCTATACAAAACTATCCTTTCCGGCGACCTTAACGGCGATGACGCCGAACTGCCGGATGCCCAAAGCCTTTTGGGCCATAGAACTAGAGTAGATAATAGTTACAATGTTTGCATTGGGTTTTCCTCTGAATCCACCGCAGTTATAGACGGTTTATATATAACCGGAGGCAATGCCAATAATCAGGAAGCTGCCCTTTTTGGTGGTGGAATATTGTGTTTCTATACTCCCCTGGAAATATTAAACTGTACTTTTCAATATAATACTGCCAATTATTATGGAGGCGCGATATACAACCATAACTCAGAAAAGTTGTTAATTACAAACTGCAAGTTCTTTCGTAATGCCTCAGATTATGGAGGTGCTATTTTATATCCCGAAAACACTATTATAACTGACTGTAGATTTACAGAAAACTATGCTTCACGTGAAGGCGGAGCAATTAATGCCGGCTATGGTGCTCATGTCATAACCAATTGCATATTTGAATATAATTCGAGTACCTATGGAGGCGCGGTGAATTACGCTTGCGATCCGTCAATAACTAACTGTACACTTACACTTATTAACTGTAACTTTACAGGTAACTATGCAGAAAGATTTGGCGGTGGATTCTATAATCTGGGCATCGGGCGCCCGGACCCCAACAGCTTACAATTATTTGATCACTGCACTTTCAAAGACAATCACGCCGGTATCTATGGTGGCGGAATTTATAACGGCACTTCGAGCAGACCTTCGATTAAAAACTGCCTGTTTGTTAATAATTCATCCTCCGATTGGGGAGGGGCCCTACATTTCTGGAACAGTAACGCCGAAATAATAAATTGCACCATAACCAATAACTACGCTCGAAGAGGAGGGGCTATTGCCTGCGGATATGCTAACGTAAGTACATCCAGCAATGTCAAAATCAACAACTGCATACTCTGGAACAACAGCCAGGAAATTTATAACTATGATGATTCACATATTATAACAACACACAGTTGCATGCCGGGCCTGATTCCGGGTAGGAACGGATTCCCGATGGGTATGGTATCACAGGATCCAATGTTTGTAAATCCCGGCTATTGGGATCCGAACGGAACACCCGAGGACCCGAATGATGATTTCTGGGTAGATGGTGATTATCATCTAAAATCACAAGCAGGAAGGTCTGATCCAGCCAAGGGAACCTGGGTTTTTGACGATGCAACCAGTCCCTGCATCGACGCAGGTGACCCGAATAGCCCAATCGGTGACGAGCCTCAGCCGAACGGCGGGATTATCAATATGGGCGCCTACGGCGGAACCAACGAAGCCAGCAAATCGTATGTTGTCGAATAAGTTTCAATTTCTAAACTTTGATGAATTAATTATCTCAAGGCAGAGTATATAATTCAGCAGCCAGCAGGTAGATAAATCTTATTGATTTTGAGAATTTTCACATTAGAGATGACAAATATGTGGATTCCTGTCTTCGCAGTAATGACAAGCGATGAATTACTAATAACGAATAATTTCCGATAAAAACTGGGATTTTAGTTGCAATTTCGCCGTTTTTTGGTATAATACTCAACAATCTAAGCTAAAGCTTAGAGAAGGAAAAAGTGAAAAGGTAAAAGTGTAAAGTTGGGGGTAAGTTGTTAATAGTTCATTGTTCATAGTTCACCGGGGGGTAAATGAGTACATCAGTAAAACAGTGTATCAGGAAAGAACACTTTGTGCTTATGTTCCTATGCTCTTATGCACTTATGCTCCTATGCACTTATATTCTTATGCACCTTCAAGTTAGCTCTACGAAGGATTACGTACGAAATTTTAAGAAAAAAATGCAAAACGAACCCAATCCTAAAGTCAGAATGCAGAAGACAGAATACAGAATGCAGAATCTAAAAATGCGTACAAGTGTTTATTCAGTAAAGGATTGCGTCTCCATTTTTACGATGAATTGCTTAAGTTGCTATAAGGTAATTATCAGTGGTCACCAAGAAACGAAGCCAATTTACTGGCTTTGAGCCAGAAGCTCGAAACTCTAAATCCTAAATCCTAAACTAATAATAAAATGGGCTTTTCAGTATTGAAAATGAGGATTTTTCAAAAAAAACATGTTTTTAAGACCGGCTATCCATCAGCCGTATTTTCGGAGGTCAGCCACGATGCAATCTTGCGTTTTTTCTGTATCTGCAGGGGAGATGGTTTTTCTCTGGTGAACCTGACGCCCCTGCCGGTAACGATTTCTTTTTGCTCTTTGACAAATTCAATATACTGCAACAGCGCCCATGCACTGTTGTCCCATCTCATCTGGTAGCCTCTCTGGTGGGCCTGCCTTTCCATCATAAGCCGTTTTTCCCTGTTGAAAGCCAGAAAGTCAACAGCCTGCGCTATCTGCTCGACCGAAGGCTCACCCGGATCGACAAGGATTCCCCTGGCGTATCTTCCGATGACAAGTCCCGGGGGACATTTTTTATTCGAATAGATCAGCTCAAGCGCATACAGGGACTTTGTTGCGACAGCTACTCTGCCGGCACCAATGGTATCTGCCAGAATGCCGCTGGATATTTGCTGCATATTCAGATAGGGCAACAGCATGACATTCGTCGCACCGTAAAATTTCAAAAGTGTGTTTTCATCGAGGAAGTTGTCGTAAAAGACCACGTCATGCTCGTCGAAATTAACTGCGCTAATGTCTTTGGTTTTACACCACCTGACCTTTACATCACGAAGTGCATCGTCCAGCAATTGCAGATACTCTCTGTACGGCCGGCCCTGGTCGTTTTTAACAAATTCCGGATGACACTGTCCTGCAATCAGATATACGACTTTTTTTCTCTGCTCTTGCGTGCAGGATTCGGCCAAAAACCTGCCAAACGCCCGGATTCCGTACTGGATGCCTTTATCCGGCGACATCAAACCCAGCGTCGTTATGAGCATGTGGTTTTCAATGCCGAACTCGCGTTTTATTTCGAGCCGGTCATACTGAGACGGATGCTGCATTCTGATACCGTGGTCGATATGCTTGAGCCTGGCGTGTTCAATACCGTAGATGTTAGATTCGAGAATATGGATAGCGCTTTCGGTAGTGACAATCAGACCGTCGGTAAGCTCGGCAAGCTGCAGCAGCGTTTGCTTCTGATACGGACTCGGCTCGTGGAGCACGGTATGCAGATAGACAAGTGTTGTCAGTCCATGGTCGCAAAATGCCTTTGCCATATCAACGAAATTTGTGCCCTGACCGTCGTTGCCGTCGGCATCGGGGTCAAGACCGTACTCGTGCTGCAATATTACTACAGTCGGATTGGAACTTTCACCGGCCCGGTTAATTATATGTTTCGTGGTATTTGCCCACGACTCGGGATCATACTGGTCGATAATCAGGTCAACGGGTATGCCGTAAGGTCCGCTGCCGTTGTCGATTGCAGCGATTCTTATATGTCCGACCTCGGCGGTCAGATTTTCCATGGCGGTAGCCAAATCGCGCGAAAAAGTCCCAATGCCACACCTTCGCGGCGGGTATGTACTCACAATACGAATGTTATAAGGCATAAACCAATACCTGAAATGAATTATAAACTAAACTTCACTTGTTATAGCCGCAAGGGCACCTCTGACATATCCGACGGATTCGGCAAGTCCGGCCAGCGGGTCGTCCGGGTCCTTTTCATACTCGAACGACACTACACCGGAATAATCAATCTTCAACAATGTCCTGAGAAACTTGGGTATGTCAATGACACCCCTGCCGATTTCCACGGTAATACCTTTGGCCGAAGCTCGAGTGACATCTTTGATATGGACGTCCAGAAGCCTGTCGGCAAACTTCTCGGCCGATACCGACGGGTCCACGCCCGCCCTTTGTGTATGGCCGATATCGATGCACAGACCTATCCGAGGGTCAAGGTCCTTAATCTTTTCGTAGGCGCTTACCGGCGTCGGGTAAACCTTATCCGTCGGACCGTGATTATGAATGGCAACCTTAATGTCATACTGCTGCACCTTCCGATTAACCAAAGACAGCAAATCATGATTCGGCACACCGATAATGACCTTCATCCCGGCAGCTCCGGCATACTCGAAAGCACTATGCACCTGGTCCTCATTTTTCATATATATCACACCGCCGCCGTAAAGTTCCAGACCGGCAGCCTTAACTTTCCCGACGACCGCGCTTATTTGTTCGGGTGTGCTATTCAAAGACAGGTGATAATCCTTAAAGGCGATGTATTTCAGACCGAGGCGCTTGGTCATTGCCAGTGTATCTTCCAGCTTGAATTTCCTCAGCGTATAGGAGGCCAAACCCAACTTGAACTTTGTGTCCGGGATGGTGCTGCTAACGGAAGATTCCGGTTCCTGCGCCTTGGAAGTATCTTGACCTGTCAGCGAGGCAATCGTACCTATGCCGGCCATTTGCAAAAACCGTCTCCTGTTATGTTCTTTTATGGTCATCCGAGTTTTCTCCTCGAAATGATAATTATTAATGCTTTGTATGAACTTTTAAGGGTAATTCAAATGGCCGCTTAAAACAAGTGAATTCTTATTGCTTCAATCGTATATTGCCACTTCGTACTGATTCGGAGTCCGTAAATGATTTAGTTTTAACCGGTTTTGTTAGGCGGGAATATGTTAAGAAGCTCAATAGGTCTTAAGTCCGGCGGTGTGAAGTTTTTTCGATTGAAAAATCTGCATTTTTTACTTTTTATAAGAAAATTTTCTGCATTAACCGGTATCTTGTTATCGGATTTAAGTAAGAGAATCCGCTTTGTATCGGTGAATATAAATAAATTGTTAAGATGGAACTTTAGGGAATGGAAAAAGGGTGAGGGATTTCTCAAATTCCGGTCTTATTGCCTGTGTTGAACCGAATTTTGTTGTCGCTAATTGGGTCTGTAAAAAAGCTCAAGACAAAAAACAGAAATAGCCGATGCACTCTGTTAGATAAAAAAATAATTTGAAATTAAGAAGAAAGGGTCAAAGTAATTTGCCCCTGTGTAGCAGCAGACGAGTATTTCAAACATAACAAATTAAAAATATAGGAATATTCTCGGTCCTGTCAACACAGGGGCTTTTTTTATAGTAGCTCCCGCTAACAGCCTTCAGAAATTCGAAAGCCCTCTTCCGAGTCAAATTCAGTTACAGAATAATAACACACGGCTTTTGACACGCCCGCCCCTTTAATACTAAATGCACATTCACCGTCGATATTAAACTAATCCATTTGTGACAAGAACATCCTTAGGAGTAAACTCGATAGCTTTCGCACTACTGATGTGATTTTCAACTATCCGTATTTGACTGGAACTTTGTACGTTCAACCCCCATTTCCTGCATTGGTAAAGTAAAAAAGAATGTACTGCCTTCGCCAATTTTTGATTCAACCCACAACTTCCCACCATACAACTCGACAACCTTTTTGACCACTGTAAGACCCACACCCGTGCTTTCAAACTCGTCTCTCGGGGATAGAGTCTGGAAAATCTGGAAAATTTTGTCGAAGTACTTTTCTTCAATACCAGAGCCGTTATCGGCAACACTAAACTTCCAGTAACCATCCTCCTCGACACAGCCGACTTTTATTATGCCTTGCGGTTTATCCATGTACTTCACGGCATTATTGAGCAGATTTTGGAACACTCGAGTAATTTTTGTTTCTTCACATTCAACTACAGGCAACCGGTTCTCAATCTTTATTGTGATATTTTCCGGTGGTGCGAGCATGTCAATACTATCCAATACAAGCTCACCAAGATCAACCTGAGTCT
The DNA here is from genome assembly GCA_964508785.1 of uncultured Pirellulales bacterium. Classification (GTDB taxonomy): domain Bacteria; phylum Planctomycetota; class Phycisphaerae; order Sedimentisphaerales; family Anaerobacaceae; genus JAFGPS01. The sequence goes on from CAZDVE010000020.1 coordinate 67,181, forward strand.
TTTGTTCGTCCATCCGCATGACTTGTGAGTATTGTAGAACACCATCGATGAGATTATAAATTCGGTCTACACGTCTTAAAAGCAGACTCATCTGCCCCTGACCTTCGTCGCTGAATTCGTTTGCATAATCTTTCGATATCCAATGTGCCAGCATACTAATCCCACGCAACGGCGTCTTCAAGTCATGGGACATTATATACATTAAATTATTAAGCTCCTTATTTGCATTCTCCAATTTCATCAGGAGCTGGCTCCTATGTTCTTCTGCTTCCTTACGTTCGGTAATATCAATGAAGCTTTCCACGAGGTATTCACGCCCCTGCCAAAATGCCTTTGTCACGGTTTTTAGAATGGGAACTTCCTGGTCAGGAGGTCTAAGCAGCACACGCTCGGACTTATCGACTATTTGCTCCAGGTCGCTTATAGGACACTTTCCTTCTTCCGCAGGACAAATAAATCGGTGGCACACTTTGCCTTTAATTTGTTCTTTTGGCAGACCAATCATTTTAGCGGCCAGGGGATTTACATCCAAGATCTCATGAGTCTGGCTGTCCACGATCACAACGCCGGTCAGTAACGTCGATAGAATCGTGTCAAGTCGCTGTTTGTGCTCACGCAGAGTCTGCTCAATTTGTTCGCGCTGATTTATCTCATCGGTCAATCGCTCGTTGGCGATGGTAAGTTCAGCAGTCCGTTGCTGTACTTTTGCCTCAATGTCACGATTGATTTGCTGTAGTCTCTGTTCTGCCTCTTTTCGTTTTTCTATCTCGGCCTCAAGATGCTCGTTTGCCTCTTCGAGCCGGGCCATAAGTTCGGCGGCGTGTGCATTGGCTGTCGCTACATCCTCAGTCTGACAAGCAAGCTCCATGTTTTCCTGACGAAGACGTTTATTTTCTCCTTCAAGCTTTCTATAGTACGAATATATCGTAGTCTTCACACTGTCATTTGTGTCAGACATACTTTTCTATCCTAACCGATAAGAACATCAGTTTATTACTAAAAAACAACCGTCTGAGTATTACCGTTCGTAGTCTTTATTGCCACTTCGGTCAGTCCTACACAGGAGCCTATCGTAGCTGTGTATCTGTTGTCATCAGGTAATGTAAAACTATCTTCTACACAGCTTGAGCAAAGTCGAAAAACAGCACCATTATCTTCCAGTATATCCATATAACTTCTGACTGATTGGAATCCATTAACCGCTTGATCGGCTTCAGGAATATTCTTTTCCGCCCAAACCATTCCCTTCAGTGTGAGGATAATCGTGACATTAACACCGGAAGTTGCCGCAGAGACAGCAAAGGCAAATCCCAAAACTGCCCGATCCAAAGCCTCGGGGCCGGAAGCAATGATAACCTGCAGTTCGTACGGCTGCTGCCGATTCATAAATCACCTATATAAACAGAGTTATTCTGGAATCACAAGCGTCAGCCAGGTACGTTGCCACACCTCCAAAATCCAGACCGTCAATGATTTCTTCTTGGGTTATTCCCATGACATCCATAGCCGTCTGACAGGCGATAATACGCACACCCATTTGACGTGCCAGATCAATCAGGTCGGTCAGTGAAGAAATGTTTTTCTTTTTCATAACATAATTAAAAAAGACCGGTCCGGCACCCCACATATTCATCTTCGAGGTACTCAGATGACCTGGCCCGGCCGGAAGCATTAAAGCAGTTAGCATATCGGTGAAGGACTTGCCCTTGAAACGATTCTTTTTCTTCAGAGCAGACAGGGCCCAGAAGGTAACATACACGGAGACCTCCATCCCTATACTTGCAGCACCTGTTGCAATAATAAATGCAGCGATAAGCTTATCCATGTCACCGCTGAAAGCAATGATAGTAGCGCGATTGCTAAGATGTGAGACTGATGTTTTTTGACATTGAGCCAGAGTCTGGTCAATCTGTTCCTGGATGGCATTTAGTTTTTCGGCAACCTTAGCCGTTACTGCATCATCAATATAATCCACGAGATTCTGGTCAAGCTGCATGATTGTTTTTGAAGATTGACGGCCCATTGAGCACACTTCTTTTTCTATAGTTTCCGAATTACCGCTACCTGAACAGGTCCTTCTATGAATTCGAGAAGTTCGCAGCCCGTTGTTTTAACCCAGGCCTGGACATCTGATTTGAAGGCCGGGTCCGTAGCTTCAACGGCCACAATCTGTCCGGCGGCCATTTGTTTGATGGCTTTACTTAGTTTAACAATAGGCAAGGGACATTTCATATCTTTGCAATCAAGATACTCATCCGCGTCTGTTTCCAAATTAATTTTATTTTTCAAATCTTCCTGCATATTCCACCTACCTAAAACATACACGTTATACCGACATCAACCGATTATTGATACATTTGAGTTTTGGCGTTATCGATGAACTGGTTCGCATTTGCAGTATGAAATGAAACTTCCGGTGCATACATAGCGCCAATATTAAGTATTCTTTTATTATTCAACTGTATTGCCAGCCCACCGGTAATATGATGCTCGGCGATGGCCGGGAAGGAAATATTTTCAAATGCACGACTTGAATCGAGAGGATTCCTTGCATAATTGTAACCAAAGCGCACTCTAGCGGACTTATTTAAATCATATTCAAAGCCGAGTTTGTAGATTAATTGTTCGTCCCAGTTCATATTCCATGGGGTAGCTCCGCTGCTGTTCTTTGTGTATCTTGGCATATTTTTTCCAACTGTCTGAGGCCAATCAATCCACTCAACATCAAAAGCCATTCGCAGTCTCTTTACGGGCTTTAAAGCCAGGCCAAGAGTAAGGCTTTGTGGTTGATTTAGACGTAATTTATCGGTTCCGGACGATGCTGAAAATTTGAAATCGGAAAAAGACTGCTTGCTCTCGTATGCCAGACCGAGCGCAATCGTATCATTGAACTGGTAAAGTGTGCCTATTGTAAAACCAAGACCAAGTGCATCTCCATCATTGTGAGGTTTTTCGGCAGGTGACCCGGCGTTGAATTCCATCATCGCGTAACCCAGATTCAAAGCTGCCCCCACCGAGCTTTTTTCATTAAGACGATATGCCATCGCCGGTGTTAACTTCATGTATTGATATTCAGTATAAGTGACATTGTGATAGAGATTGCTGGGATATTTAACACCCATGCCACAAACACCATAAGCACCGAGACCAAAAGCCGCCGCCTTATTAACAGGCAGTGTCACTCCAAATGCAGGAATATAGCATAGGCTCATATCGGAACAGATGAAAGTATTGTCTTTCGTCACCATTCCGCCAGTGCTGTGGGCTTTATAACGAACATGTGGGTCAAAGTAAGTTGTAGAAATATCCAAACGGCGATCGAGCTCGATTAATGCGGCCGGATTGGTAAGGCTTACCGCCGAATCAAGAGGCAGCGCCACACTCGCGCCGCCCATCGCGCGTTGCACAGGTCCCACACCAATAACTCTCATTCCGTTAGTTGCATGAACACGCGAAATCAGAACAAGAACAAGGCACGAGCGAAACACGAGTTGCCTCAACCGATCTGCTTGTCTATAACGAGTCATCATCTTCGCACTCACTATTAGAAGACCACTTCAAAATCCCCAAAATATGGCAAACACACATGAATAAGGTCTAAAACTTTATCGGCACATAAAAAGAGTGATTTCAGGAGATTATTTGACTTTAGAAGTATCTGAAAATGCAATAGACCGGTCGGCTCAAGAGAAGGATTGTCACAATCACTCCCGAATAACATAAGTGATTTATATAAAAGGACTTAAGAAGTAAAGATGGATTCTAGAATGTGGATTTCTGTGACCAGCGACCTTACTATTGGGATTCGCATTGAGCTTTTATATGAATATTACATCCTCGAGTGCGATAAGCCAAAAAGTTTATCAGACGTCACGACACTTATACCCACAGGACATAAATCCCAAGGTAAAAACCAATATCTACACTCCATAAACTGAATAAAACCTGTCCCAAAAACAAGGTAAAACCTCGTTTTCAATATTGAAGACCCAAATTCACGATGTTTCGAGACGACTTCTACTTATACTCTTGCCTAAAAAATGAAAGCAACCTTTCTCTGCCTGGAATCAATATTTTCGGTGCCGGAAAAAGCCGCAAACGCAATGGAGTGACACATCTTAATATGAAAAAGCGGACATCCCTGGTTTTCAGTCTATGAAATCCCTTGCACGATTGACTGGACCCGGCCTCCGAAGCTTCAACAAGCTAAATCCGCACCGACTGAAATTTTTCCCCTGTCTACCTGTAATAACTGTTTTGACAAGGTAAATAAGAATGTGCTGCCTTCACCAACTTTTGACTCAACCCAAATCTTTCCACCAAACAACTTTACAATCTTCTTTATAACTGTAAGGCCAATGCCGGTGCTCTCATATCCATTATGCATGGACAATGTCTTGAAAATCTTGAAAATTTTATCGAAGTGCTTTTCTTCAATACCCGGACCGTTATCAGCAACGCTAAACTTCCAGTAATCATCTTCCTCGACACAGCCGATTCTTATCACACCCTGCGGCTTATCCATGTATTTTATAGCGTTACTGAGCAGGTTTTGGAACACCTGAGTAATTCTTGTCTGCTCACACTCAATCACAGGCAATTGATTTTCAATCGTAATTGTTATATTTTCCGGTGGCACGAGCATATCGATAATATCCGGTATAAGTTTGTTCAAGTCCACCATTACATATTCCTCTTCCATTCGTCCTATCCGTGAATATTGGAGGATTCCTTCGATTAAGCTCTGCATTCGCTCCACCCGGCTCGAAAGCAAATTCAATTGTTCTTTGCCTTCCTCGTCCAGTTTATCCGCATAGTCATCTAACATCCAACTTGCTATTGTTTTAATTCCCCTCAGCGGAGCTTTCAAATCATGCGAGACGATGTAGGCAAAGTCCTTTAACTCCTGGTTAGCTTTCTCCAGTTGCTCCAATAGCTGACTTTGACGCTTCTCCGCTATTTTGCGGGCAGTAATATCCCAGAAAATGCCAAATATGCCTATGACATTTCCATCCTCATCCTTGACAGGCGACTTGGATGTGTGGATATAGCCGTCTTTGCCTTTATGAATATAGCTCTCTTCCGTTTCTTCCCGTTTGCAGGACTCTATAACCCTTAGGTCATTGGCTCTGTACTTGTCGGCCAAATCCTTCGGGTAGAAATCATAATCCGTCTTTCCCTTAATCTCATCCGGTTTTATGCTCAAATCCTCGGCGTAACTGGTATTACACAACAAATAAACCGAATTCAAATCCTTATAAAATATCCTCTGGGGGATATTTTTAAGTAACGTCCTATACTTTTCCTCACTTCTCCTTAGAGAAAGTTCGATCTTCTTACGAAGCTCGATCTCCCGGTTAAGGTTGTCTATAGACGTAGTCCTCTTTTGTAAATCTTCAGTCATCTGGTTGAACGATTGCGCTAGATCCCCCAATTCATCATTTGATATTTCCCGCACTCTCTTGCTCAAATCCGAACTATCCCGAATTTGTTGAATAGTTTTAACCAGGCCGGACAAAGGCCTTGTTACTGAAAGTGAAAGACTGGCAAGCAATAAAAATACGGCAATACCCAATGATATAAGAGCCACTATAAAGCTGTAATTATGAAGCTTTTGTACCTTCCTATCAATAAGCGATGCCGGAAAGCCCACTATCACTGCGGCAATGTGTCCACCTGAGCCACTACCAACAGGTACTACCGAATTGTAGCACTCTTGTCCTTCGATCTCGGATAGACAAGCCGTTTGCCGGTTTTGCTTAATAGCCCCAAGCAGGGCCGGAGTATCTATCATGGTACCGTGATACCTGATGTCATTGTGAAATAATATCTTGCCATCCGACTGAACCACCATTGCATACGCCAGGTCCTGATGCTTCTGCAGCACTTCCCGGCACTGTGCATCAAATCCCTCGATATCGTCAATAGCGATACCCAGCACCAGTAACCTTTCAACCTGCGATCTGACAGTATTGGCAATAACAGCTATCTTTGATTGCAGCGCAGAAGAATATTCCGTTCGAAACAGCCGGCTGACAATATAAGTATTGACGCTAATTGCCAGCAGAAGAGTCATAACAGTAATTATCAAAATTTTATCACGTAATCCACATCTCACAATTATCACTCAGAAATTTCTGTAACCACTTCAGCAGTTAAGAGCACACTCGACGTTGGATTTATATTCAGTTTTTTAACCCTGGCTAAGTTAATAATAGGTATTCCTTTTTCGGTTGACTTTATGGGATAACTGGCGGGGCTACGACCTTCCAACAATATACCACGGGCTATCTCGCCTGCCGCCTGTCCCTGGGCAAAACCCGAAACCGTAACCGCACAAAGTGTTCCCTTATCTACCCGATCCTTCCAGAAGGTAAAATCTGGTAACATACTATTTTCTACTACCCAGTGTTGTACCAGCTCCAAAGGCACATTCGTACCGTTCTCATCTTTAAACTCGAATATACCCAAAAAACCCAGGGCATCAACACTACCCTCGCAATTTCCAACGGTTTCCTTGAACTGTTCAAATGTATCAAGGACATAATAACCTGTAACTTCTACACCCTGAGGTAGCTCACTTTCCTTTTGCTTGAGCCTTGTCATCATTGGTTTCCACATTTTTCCCGTATCTGTAACAATCGCGATTCTGCGAACAGAAGGAACGACCTGCTTTAATAATCGCACGGTTTGTACAAAGTGCATCCGTTCCAAGACACCGGTTACGTTCTTGCTTCCTGTAAATCCATATTCCGCAGACTCTGCGTTGACAGCACAAAAAACAAATGGCGTATCAGTATCAATATATTGTTTTGCAAAATATGATTGAGCGTTGTCATCGCTTGTGAACACCAAATCAGGCTTCCAGGTTTCCACGATCTCTCCCGCTTCGGCTCCAACCTTTAGTTTCCACTGCTCGGAACTATGCCGCTTCGTATCCATCTGGAATACCTTGTAATGCATATCCAGGTCTTGTAAAGCCTCTTTGAATCCCTGAAGCTGGTCATCCGTCCATTTCCATGGTGAATGATAACTCATCACATGGAGGACCTTAAACGGCCCCGCCGGCTTAACAGGCTTGGTTTCGAAGGATTCTGTGATTGCTTTAGACGAATGGGCCTGTGACATTTGTGGCGTTGAGTTCTCCAGGAACAAAATGGCAACAACAGAAACAATCACAAGCAAAACGGACAGCGCCACCACTTTTTTCTTATTGAAAATATTTTTTACTTCGCTCATCAAAAAATCTCCTTTTTCACTATATATTCATAATAATTAATACAACCTTAAATCATACCAGGGCATTTAGAAAAGCATCTTTAGTCTTATCCCTGGGATTACAGCCGTCTCGTTGCGTGAATTTGTACCCGGATTAAACAACGTTTGAACATCGAGAGTAATCGAATACCAATCATTCATGTGTATCTTGTAATACGCCTCAACGATAGTTTCCGTATGTGTAGCATTGTTAGCTCTGCGATAATCCTGGTGGGTAATTCCCTGTCCGAGGCCAAATCCGAGTATATCTTTTTCACGCTCTGGAATCAGTCCCTTCCGGGTCCCCCCGATACTCCAGTAATTGGAGAATTTTCTTACACGGCCGTCGTCCCACCCGTAGCGGAAAAAAGCCCCAGTCTTCTCCGCCACAGCCTGATCGAAACTTACTCCGAAACCAGTCGTATCACGTTCAAAACCTTTGCCGTCATGCCTGGTTAGTGGTTGCGGATCATACCAGATGTCAAAGCGATAATTACCTTCAAATCCTTTGCTGTTTATAGTTTTAAATCCTATCTCACTCATCGTTAAAAAATAGTCTTCGCCGTGAAAGGCGGTATTCAGTCCTGTTTCCGAACGTATTCCCTGCACATCGGTAATACCTGCCTGCATATAAAACTTGTCGGAAAAATCATAACGACCCAGGGCGCCGATAGTGTGATATTTATGGATAAACGCCTGGTTTCTGGCAAATGAGTGGGAGAAAAAATCCCAGCCAGCAACTTTGTTCTCGTCGAAATAGCTCGGAAATGTAATTTTACCAAGTGCGACAAGCAGCTTACCGTCCATAAGCTTTTGTTCAAGATAAAGGTTCGCTATATAACCTAATTCCGTCTCGTATGCCGCCCAATCCAAATTGAGCTTAGAACCAACCAAAGGAGTAATTCCATTCGGGGGATTCCCATCCGTATTACTACCTCTTGCCTTAAAAATTAACTTGCCGTCCTCCCATAGATTTTGCTTAACTGTCAGGTTCCACCAGAAAATATTGCGTCCTTTTCGAGAGCTGGAGCCGTCGAGTATATGTTGATGATGGTCATCCAACAGAACGCTGATACTTGTCCCGTATTGGTCTTCCATCTGTTTCTTAAATTCTTTCCAGGATTGAAGCCAGTAGGGAAGAGCCTCTGTTTCAACCGACGGTTCATCGGCCGGTGAATATTTTATCCGAGGCTTGAATGTCGCAACAAAATCTTCAAAAAAGCCAGGTGGTGCTTTTTGTTCCTGCTCGCTCGCACATACCTGTACTACTGAAATTAACAAACTCAGCAGTAAAACCACTATGAACACATTTTTAAATATCTTTGCACTTTGTCGCATAACTATAAGCATAATCATTGTCTCCAAATTTTAACCCTGTCATAACCGAGCAGCTACAGACATCTCGCTGCCATAAAACTCTTTGGTAATCCCAAATAAATCAAAAATCTCCGCTTCAATAAGACTACCAGTATTCTGTCACCAGATTTCTATAATTTTCATGAGGACGCAACTATCACTGGTCTGTCGCCCCCTTATGACATACGTACAAAATAAGCGCAATTTTATTTAAAACTTGTCGTCATAAAAAGATGGCAGGTTTAGGAGAAACTCCCTCTGTCGCCGGTGGATACTAAAGTTGACACATTATCGAACGTACTATCCTGAATAATCCCGTGTGACAAATTTCTCGTTTCAGGTCATAGCGTCCTTGCTTTACCGGGAACCCGCGATATGACGGCAAAAAGCCCGTAAAAATTTAATACGAATACTATTACTACCGCTCGAAAAGTCTCCAATATCCTCAAAATATCAATCTTCCGATATAAATGCCGGATTATCACATATCAGTCTGATAACTCTACAGTATCCCAAAGTCCAATAACTGTATGCTTGACAAACGCCCTCAAATCCTGTATGATAGTTGCACGAGCTTCCAAAAAGTGAATTAAAAAGGAGAAAGGTCATGCGCATCCTCTTACGACAAAAAGACGGTAATACGAAGGAATTTCAATTCCAGAAAGGTCCTATTTCGATAGGCAGAGGAGCCAATAGCAATATATTTTTGCCGGACAGAGCAGTTTCAAGAAAACACGCAGTAATTCTCAGCACAGAGAACGGCAAATGGACTATCGAGGACCTGGACTCGGCAAGTAAAACATACCTCAATGATGAGGCGATACAAAAAGCAGAAATCAAGCATGGTGATTGTCTCCGTATAACGGATTTTATAATCGACATATTTATGGAAGATGAGGTCTCTGAAGATGATAAAGCAATGCAGCTCGATGACACTCTCCATCTGGAAGCGTCATTAGCCGTACCTCCTCACGAGACTGTAGTCAGAAAACCGGATGCCGGGCATGCTCCCGCTATGCGACTGGCCGCCAGAAGATTAACGGATTTCTCGCAGGCGGCAGAAACTATCTGCAATTCAGGCAACCTCGACGAGCTTCTGTTGACCCTGTTGGATATAACATTGGAGCAATTCGGTGCATACCACGTATGGTGTGCGCTGAGAACACATCCGTCCGGTTCGATGACATGTCACGGTGGCAAAAAGCGAGATGGAAATCTAATAGGTTTGGAGAACCTGAAACTCCAGCAGAAAATTACTCAGGTTGTTGATAAAGGCCAGTTCCTGGTCCTTCCGAGAGTTTCGGCTCAAATCGAAGAAGAGGAGGCAATACGTTCTGCATTGATAGCTGCGATTATGAGACCGAACGGTTGCTTCGGTGTAATCTATGCCGACAACGCAATGAAAGACAAGCACTACAGCCTCAGTGATTTGGATTATCTGATGCTGATTTCTATGCACACCGCAGCAATTATGAAGAAGTTCTGTTAATTAATCGGCTATTTATTGCTAAAACAAATGCCCCATTCTTGGTCCGGGACAATCGAATCAGGGTATTTCATCTTAAACTCTGAATCTTATATCGCATTTAAGAACAAATCGTAATTTTAATCCGGTAAAAAACTTTTATTGTAACTCTGCGTAGTATATAATATAATTTACCTGCGTTTTAGAATTAAAGATTATCTCTGAGCGAGTCAAATTTTTGATAAGTTAATACGGGGGCGAATGGCTTCGACCGGATGGCGGAGAGCCAAGTTGCATGCCCAGGACGCCGGTTGGCCTGGCTAATCATCCGGCAATAAACTTAATTGGCAACTACCAGTTGCGCATGGCTGCCTAATTTGGCGGCCCGTCCTGCCCGGCTTTGCCTGCGGGTCTGGTAAGGGCGTCAAACAGCAGGCTGGCTGAAACGGTTGTTCGGGCCGGTTCGGCGAGAGACCAATCCCGAAATAGCCCAGTTATGAGCCTGTCGTTCGGCGCGTAACGAGGCGAAATAACAATAAAGCGACTAAGCATGTAGATACTTGTCTTGAAGCATCTCGGGACGGGGGTTCGAATCCCCCCGCCTCCATTT
>CAZDVE010000021.1:0-76302 GCA_964508785.1 uncultured Pirellulales bacterium
TCAAACCATTGAATCAAAGCTCATACAGTACATCCAAATGCACCAAAAGCACATTGATATCACAAAAAAAATTTGAAATTGCACCAGTATAACCTATCAGTGCATCAATAGATTAGCTCAGAATATTAAAATGGAATTATATTTCCATTGCTGCATCAACAGTTATCACTTGATATTCACTAATCCCAATAACGAGTATCATAGGGATTACCACGTTGAAGCCAGTTCAATGCCAAAGCGGCAAAATCGACAATGCCTGCAAATAAGTCACCAGTCAAGTCCGCTTCCAATGAAGACTCGTATATTGAGAATACTTCGTCACTGGTATCATAGACACCCAAATTGGCGGCATTAGTAATACGAACAATGCATTGGTCGGAATCGACTATAGGTACAAGCCAGTTATAGCTGCCTGAGTTTCCAACATTCGGCGGAAAAACATTCGTCCATGTATTGCCGCTGTCAATTGAAAATTCGATAATGACGCTATCAACAATTCCCGTATGGCTCCAGGTAATATCATATATAGTACCGCCAGTTAAAACTTCCAAACCATTAGGAGATAATAAGGTCAATGTGGAGAATTCAGCGACAACATTGCGTAATTGATTAAAATCTTGCTGACCCCATCGGTTCGGAGAGCCGAACGTACTTAAGTCTATGCCATCATCATAATCAGGTGAATTAGCAGTAATTGAAGCGCTCGGTTTGGCTTCCAATCTGAATATGTCCGTACCACCGATTCCGCTTGTGGGGCTGATGCCTTCACCGGCAGGGCCGAATATGACGGCATCATCAGCATTTCGTATCACAAGCTGCCAATTACTGGAAGCGACAGGAAAATTAGAAGCTTCGATGTAGAGCCCGTCACCAACTTCGCCCGCCTGAACATTTATCCACCAGTCACCGGCCGCAGGATTATAACTTATATCCGTCGGTACATCTTCGGCGACGGTAATAATCGTACCACTTCGCAAATCCGACCAAATGCTGTCATCTGTTAAATCCAAAGTCTCATCCAGTGTACCATTTTCATAAATATCAAACTTCCATCTTCGCATATCCAGATGGTCTGTAATTACTACCAGCTCAAACCAGTCACCGCCGTTACCCTGAATACGACCGAAGTAACTATCATCTGCACGTCCACCGTCCGCATCAACTGCGGCGTCCCCTCCATTAAGAAAATCATTGCTCCCTACGGCGTTATATTCGTTGAGGATGACATCTGCTGCGTAAGCGGTTCCGAAACAGCCCAGGATTACGCAAACCACCAAAGACTTTCCAATATTCCACATTTTTTTATTTCCTTTCTTACTAAATATTCTATAAAAGCGGTTTTCTATAATTTTTTAGAACGTCTTGGACTTCCCTTCTCCGTCATAAAATCGGTTACATCTGCTGAAACAAATCGTTACCCCCCGATTTCAGATTTGGATGAAGATTCCACAAACGAAGCTTCACCCACGATTGATTGTTTATTCATGCCTTTCTCCCACATACCGTCCGGGCGAACCTGCAGCACGCCGGTATCGCGATAAAAATTCAACATTGCAACAGTATAATCTATTAGTGCATCAGTAGCTTCATTCTGAGCGTCAAATAGCGCACTTTGAGCATCGAGAACTCTGCGACTGCTCACGCGCGCATACTGCATTAATAAAAAGGTTTTTCTGTATCGTTCCTGAGCCAGGCTAAGACCCTCTGATTGAAGTTTGTATCGCTCGGTCGCCTCCTTCAGTTCGCGATAAGCCTGACGAATTTCCATCTTAATTGTATCCGCCGCCAGCTCGTATTCTCGTTGTCGCTGGTTTAAGGTTATCAGTGCCTTGCGATAAACATTTTGCTCTGCCACACGGTCCAATGGTAAATTAAGCTCGAAGTCCACAGTATAGTCATCCGCAACCTGCATGGTCTGACGGCTTCCCTGGTTTCGCGAGGCGACGTTTGTGGTACCTATAACATTCAAGTCGGCGCCGAGGGCATCCGCCGCCACATAGACTTTACGCTGTGCATCGATAACAGCATCCGCGCTATTTGTAAGGTCAAGTCGATGATACAATGCAGTCCCTACGGCTTCATTTTCGTTAAAAGCCGGGTAATGCATACCTGCGGTCTCGAGGTCTTCAAGGCTACTTTCGTCCAGCCGGATTTCCGTTGTGGGCGGCACACCAAGAGATACCTTAAACAAATCCAAAAGCGTTCCGTACTCTTTTACCGTCTGAACGTATAAATCTTCCGCTTTTAACATCTCCTGACGCATTCTATCAAGTTCTAATGCAGGTAAACGGCCGGCTTTAGTTAATTTTTCCACGCGCTCATACAACAAAGTAAGGGTATCGTAGTTATCCTCAGCTATTTTGGTTAGTTTGTACAACTCCAGGACCTGGTAGTATTGTGTAATAATGGAAACAACAAAATTCTTGCGATACCGATTGAACGAACGAATCTGATAAAGAGTGTCACGCTCCGCCTGCGTAAGATTTTCAATGACCACCTTGCGATCAGCACCACGAAGCAATGGTTGCGTTATAGTTGCAGTCAAGACAGCAGCCATACCACCTTCTATATTACCGGAAAGCACATCAAGCCAGGCAGTCGATATCTTGGTACTTATATACGTGCCTGTAGCCAACAGCCTGTTAAAACCCAAATTCCCCTCAAGCCCCACAACTTCATCATTCCAATCGGAGTCGTATCCGCCGCTTAATCCTCCGAAGTACTGTGTTTCGAATATGTGCCGTGTCAGCCTCAAATCCAGAGCTGTGGTATACAGCAACTCTTTTTGTAACTGATAATCGCGATTGTAAGCCGTTGCAATTGCGACCGCACTCGAAAGGTCGAGAACCTCTCTGAGGGAGAGTTCCTTGTCAATTTGAATGTCATTAGATGAAGGAGCTACGTCACTGATTTTATAATTTGCTTTTCTGCCGAATTCGTCCCGCCACTTTTGGTCAATGATATTGTACACCCGTTTGTCCGCGTCGGCCTTATAGTCCTTTGACGCACACCCCATGACGCAGCAAAAGCTGATAAGGCTGTATATTATTAAATGACGAAATACTGAATTTTGATGAATGCTTAACATATATATGTGTGTCGCCAGCGATTAATATATCATTATCATATTTTCAAAATTATCTCTTGGAAAACTTACAAAGCTCTTATTCCGACCAACTCGCCGGCAATCAATTCCAGCCCTTCCGGGATTTTTATGACGATTGGCTGGCCCCACTGAGGAACAGTCGGATTGCGCCACAACTTCTCGGGCATCAGTTCCATTGTGGGACCAATGTAGTCCACCTCGCATTGTGCTTTCTGTTCCGGCGGTCTGCTCTTTATGATTTCAACCGGGGTACTTTCTTTAACCAGCCCCAATTGGCTTTCACTTACGTAGGCTACAATTTCAACAGGCTTGAACTCGGCTACCGCCAGTATTGAATCACCGGCTTGAACCACTTCACCGACCCGGCGGATTACATCCTCACCGGGTCTGCGCAGGGTCGTCTGATTCGCCCTGCCCTGTATCGATATCACAATGCCGGCAACCGGCGCCTTTAATTCTACCACCCGGCGTGACTCCAGTGCCTCAAGTTGTTTCATAAGGCCATGAACCAGTTCTTCCTGAACACGTATTTCTTTTCTTAGGACCTCAAGGGCGCCGTCTACAGAGGGATGCATTAACTGATGCTGAGCGAAGTCATCTATCCTTTGTCTTGCCAGCACGAGATCTCTTTCGGCCTGTGCCAGCATTTTTTCGTTCTCCTGCACTTTCCTGGCCAAACTTTGATACTGTGTACTCACCTTCTGCAGTTCATAGGGCGCGACAGCATCTTCTTTAAGCAAAGCTTCTGTAATTTTTAATTCAGCCTCCAAATCGGCCAGTAGTACCTGGTCGGACGCAATTTGTACTTTCAGCGTCAATACCTGAAGTCTCGCCTGGTCGGCGTCGACCTGAAAACGCCTCATCTCAGAAGCGAAGTTTATCTCCCTATCAGCCTTTTCGGCCTCCAGGGTATCCTGGGTGGGAACTAATTGCGCCGTCAAATGTTCTATTTCCGCTATGGCGGCGTCCAACTGCGATCTCAATTCAGCCTCCACCAGACGTTCGTCATCAAGGACAGTGTCAATGACAGCTAATGTTTGTCCGGCGTCAACACGCTCGAACATATCTATATAGACATCCGTCAACCTACCCGTACAAGTGGCTGCTATCTGACGAACCTGTCCCCTTGCCATTCCCAGGACTTCGAAACGTTGTGCACGACGGGAAAAAAGACCCACAACACACAACACAGCAACAAGCCAGACAAACACCGGAAGTATGTGATGACGTATACGAAACGGATAACTTTTAATATCTACCCTTTTCATACACTACTTAAACCTCCAGCAACTGTTCCTGCATTGTCAGGCTGACATTTTCGAGTCCTTCAACCTTTTGCAGCTCTGACAATAACTGTTGATTCTTTGTTGCGTCTCGAATCATCAGTTGATAGGCGTACTCTACTTCGTTCGTTCCAAAACCGGTACCCTGCGCCGATATTAGTGTAGAACTTCCGCAGAAACGTCTGAGAATGGATGGAATCGGGCTCTCGGGGCCGATATGTCCCTTTGAGACGAACCGCAAAAATCCGTTATGTGGCTGATGTGTACCGAAACCGACAATATATAAATAGATTATTATCAGGCTCACGATAGCAGTACCGACAATAGCAACTGCATATCGCTGAGAACCTGCCGCCATGCCGACTACAAGTGAACAAAATATGAAGGCTATATCTCTGGTATCTTTAACTATATTTCGAAAACGTATAATAGCCAAAGCCCCCATCAATCCGACAGCCGTGATGATGCTGGTACCAATAACAGCCATAACCATCGCCACGACAACCGTTATAACAATCAACGCCTGCACAAAAGACCTTGAATAGGACAGTCCGCTGTGTGTAAAATAATAGACCCAAGCCAGGACCTGACCAAGAACAAAGGCCAGTAATAGTGATAAAAGAACCGCTTCAGGCGTAAAAGGTCCGCCTGTTGAAGGGGTACCTTCCAATATTTCCCACATCCTATCCATAATTTATTAACCAATTACTCTGGGTGCACAAAACTTTAATAGGCACGCATCACGAATTGACGAGGCATATTTTGAAATTGACCTCTGCCGCAAGTTAAAATATTTAACCATTTGGCTGAGCCACACAGGGTAGTAGTCGGTAAACTTGATTTCCAATATGACCCCTCCCACTGTAAAGGCATTTCTCCGCCAGCCTCCGCCATCAAGCCTGACCTGTGGTAGATTAGTGGTACAATAAGCAAGCTCATAATCAAATGTCACCCTAATCCTGTTGCGCGAAGTACCTTCATAAGCACGCCGCATGTAACGAACAAGAACGACAGGCTTTGCTTTGATACTGTCAATATATAACTGGAACTGATTGATTGTTTCAGTGTCGGCGGTATAATTCTGAGGTGGCAGCGGCAGCCCTTCAAGCAGAGTCGGTATATCCTTTTCCATAACACGTGCACGGCTTTTAATAATAATTGTATTCATCCGCCGTTTAATCTCGAGATAGCGAGGATACTCCGGTTCGTCGGTATAACCGCGAACACGCAATTTGAAACGATTCTTATGTCCAAGCAGACTTTCTTTGCAAAGCCGTAATGTGTTCGAATCCAAATAAAGACTCGATATCGGATAAGCACCCCCTCTGTGTAGTTTACTATATCTGTCCATCTGGATATAAGGCTTAATAAACTGGATTATCGCCTCAGCCTTAGATTCACTAATGTGGTATTTAATCTCATGACGGCACCTAAGGGTACGATCAGGAAATTCAACAGGCTTCCGAGAAATGCTATAATCGCCTTTGAGATGGTCACTTTTTCTCTGCATGAACGTTTCTTTTACTGATTATATTTAAAATACAAACAACCTTATTTATTAAACTAATTAATATTCAAGATGACGTAAGTCACTAACCCTGCCCACTTTATGTACTTATGTCTTTTGCCTCCCGTTTAAGTAGACATACCCCATTTTTAAGAGGTCAAAAACAGCCACTACTATACAACTAATTGACTTCTTTTACGATTAGACCCTGTATACAACCTCAAATAATTATCTATTCTAACATATATATGGCAGGTAAGTCAATATTAATCCACTTCTTGTGATACGTTTTGAGACTGTTATTTGACGGTTTTTCCTTGACCGAACAAAACGGTTTCGATTAAATTACACGATTCTATTAGGAAAATACTAAAAAAACTTTTCTATATTTATTATTTATACAGTAATAATTGCCGGGATATGTCTTTATGGATGAAAGAATTATAAAAATTGGCCTTGTCGGTTTCGGGACTATAGGCAGCGGTGTTGCAAAGCTTATAATAGAAAACGCAGATTCGATAGCCACCAAGACCGGTCTTCGGCTGGAATTAGCCTGCGTTGTCGATATCGACACTACATCGGAACGTCCTATAATACTGCCTAATAATGTACTAACCAACGACCTCGATAAATTATTGAATGATGATACTATTGAAATAGGTGTGGAAACAGTAGGTGGAACCGACGCAGCAAAACAGGTCCAGCTTAAAATGCTGGAGGCAGGGAAAAACGTAGTTACTGCCAATAAAGCCTTATTGGCTGAATACGGCAATGAACTTTACAGGATTGCCCGACAAAACGATAGATGTATAGCTTTCGAAGCGAGCTGTGCCGGTGGAATTCCCATTATTTCGGCAATAAGAACAGGATTGACAGCAAATAATATTAATAAGATGTATGGCATTGTAAATGGTACCTGCAACTACATTCTTTCAAATATGTCCTCCAGAAATGAACAATTCGACCAGGCATTATCTCAGGCACAGGCAAAAGGCTATGCCGAACCAGACCCAACTCTGGACATTAACGGTGTTGACAGCGCTCACAAACTAACCATTCTTGCTTCAATCGCTTTTGGCTATGAAATCATGCTCGAAGATGTTTTTGTAGAGGGCATCGAAAAAATCTCGAAGGACGATGTTCACTACGGCGGTGAAATGGGTTACTGTCTGAAATTATTGGCAATTGGGCAAAAAGACGAACAAAACAGAGTCTCACTTCGAGTGCATCCTTCATTTATTGCAAAAGATAATCCGCTTTCCCGAGTTGAAGGCCCATTCAATGCAATAAGCATATTCGGCAGTGCCGTCGGACAGGTGATGTTCTACGGCCGAGGTGCGGGAATGATGCCTACTGCAAGTGCAATTGTAGCGGATATTATAGATGTTGCTCATGGCAATTCAGCCGCTACTTTTCGTAATTTAAATCTACAGCCGAGAAGTAAAGTTGCACCCTTAATAGACAAAATAGACAATCTCGTCAGCAGGTTTTACATAAGAATTATGTGCAAGGACCAGCCGGGAGTTATAGCTCAATGGAGTAAAGTTCTGGCAGAGCATAAGATAAGTATATCCGGGGCATTGCAACACGAAGGGACAGGCCCTGAAAACACCGTTCCGGTGGTTATCATTACCCATCCAACCCGGCAGAAGAATGTCACCGCTGCGCTGGAAGATATGGAGAAACTCGACTCTATTGGTGGAAAACCGGTTTGCATAAGAATTGTGGATATTCCAGAGGATAAAGATTAGTGACCAAATACGCTATAATAATACCTGACGGCGCGGCAGATGACCCGCTTGAACAATTCAACGGAAAAACGGCCCTTGAAGCAGCGGAAATACCAAATATTGACAAAATAAGCATCATGGGCAGACAAGGTATTGTCCAGACTATTCCCGAGGAGATGGAAGCAGGCAGCGATGTCGCTCAAATGAGTCTTTTAGGCTATGATCCACGGAGATACTATACCGGCCGGGCACCCATTGAAGCAGCCGCACGAGATATCAAGCTGTCCTTAGGCGATTGGGTATTCAGATGCAACCTGGTGACTATAGCCGATGGAAAAATGGTTGACCACAGTGCCGGACATATCTCAACCGCAGAGGGCGGTAAACTAATAAAAGAGCTGGATGAACAGCTTGGTAGTGAGCAAATGCGATTCCATGCAGGTGTTAGTTACCGACACTTATTAGTCTTTAAACAGACCGACTTTGATGTCAAAACATACCCGCCTCACGATAATATATCAGTGGCAATAGACAGGATACTGCCTCGCGGCAAAGGATCTGAGCTACTTATCGATTTAATGGCTCGTTCACAGCAGCTCTTCGCTCATCACGATATTAACAGAGTCAGAAAAGATCTTGGTGAAAATCAGGTCAGCTCAATCTGGCTTTGGGGACATGGTAAAAAGGCACAGTTGGAAAGCTTTCATAAACGTTTCGGAATCAAAGGGGCTGCAATTACCGGAGTCGACCTTGCAAGAGGTCTGGCAAAACTCATCGGCTTCGACCTGATTCATGTGCCGGGCGCCACCGGTTTTATAGACACAGACTACCAGGGCAAAGGAACGGCGGCAGTAGAAGCACTCAAACAATATGACATTGTGTTCGTCCATATCGAAGCACCTGATGAAGCATCTCACAATGGCAATGCTCAAATGAAGAAAAATGCTATCGAGCAAATCGATAAACATATTGTCGGTCCCGTTTTTGAAGCACTTCAAAATTACAAAAGCTGGCGAATACTGGTAATGCCGGATCATCCGACACCCGTCAATAGCTGTGCTCACTCGGCAGATCCGGTGCCGTTTGCCATGGCAGGTGACAATATAAGCGGAATTCTAAACACAACTTTCGGCGAGAGCAACGCCGCCAAATCGGGATTCAAAATCGACAACGGTTATGAACTAATGGAGTATTTCCTAAAAAGCTAAGAGCTTGACAATCAGAGTTAAATTTAATACTAAGGTTTAAGAGTACAAGATCTCAGGAGTATAAAAAAACCAACCATGGAAATAATTGTTCAGAAATTTGGCGGCACTTCGGTTGCCGACGCCGACAAGATTCGCCGAGCCGCCCGACGTGTAATCGAGACTGCAGAAAACGGCTATTCCGTTGTGGTTGTAGCCTCGGCCCGAGGTAAACAAACCGACCAGCTTGTCGCCGACGCTTTGGAACTTAATCCCAATCCTCCTAAACGTGAGATGGACCAACTGCTTAGTACCGGTGAGCAACAGACAGTCTCGCTTTTTGCTATGGCTCTGGATGCCATGGGCCATCAGGCGATTAGCTTCACAGGCGGTCAAATTCGAATGATGACCGACAGCGTTCATACCAAAGCACGGATACAAAGTATCGACGCCGAACGAATTCACAACCAATTGGACCGGGGCAAAATCGTTATTGTCGCTGGTTTTCAGGGTATAGACGAATATGAAAATATAACCACACTCGGTCGCGGCGGCTCGGACACAACCGCAGTCGCATTAGCAGCAGCGCTGGGAGCCAGGGAGTGTGAAATTTATACCGATGTCGACGGAATTCATACTTCCGACCCGAGGATATATAAAAATGCCGCAAAAATGGACGAAATCAGTTATGACGAAATGCTCGAGATGGCAAGCCTCGGAGCTGGCGTCATGCACCCTCGCGCCGTCGAGTTCGGAAAAAAATATGATGTTAAAATTAATGTAAGAAGCAGTAATGAACAAACCAAGGGGACAATAATTACTCATGAGGTGCCACAAATGGAAGGCGTAGTAGTTTCAGGCGCGACAATACAAAAAGATATGGCCAAGATAGGTCTGGTCGGCGTTGATAATGTACCGGGCAATGCAGCAAAAGTCTTCGCTCATCTGGCAAAACACAAAGTTGTTGTCAACGATATCATACAAACAGAAATCAGTCCCGAAAAAGCGAACCTGTCATTCATGATTTCTATTTCGGATTTGGAAGCCGCAAAAATAGCAGTCGCAGAAATCAAAGATGTGGTCAACTTCACCGAAACCTTTATTCGCGAAGACATCGCTGAGGTTTCGGTTGTTGGAGTAGGCATGCGAACACATTACGGCGTAGCGGAGACAATGTTTGGTGCCCTGGCCGAAGCCAAGGTGAATATCGATTCCATCACAACCAGTGAGATTCGCATAAGCTGTGCAGTTGATGAAGACCAGGCGGAAAAAGCGCTCAATGCCGTATGTAACGCTTTTGAGCTGGATAAGCCTGCTAAAAATCGAGGCAAATAAATCGTCAGATGCCTTTATAATCAAAAATGTCACCAAAACAAACCAGCAGCGCCCGCGTGATGAGCAGGAAAAAGCGCAATATTATCCTTTTGCTGTGCGTGCTGCTGTTATCATTGCTGGTTTTACTGGACAACACTTTAATCAAATCCAAGTGGCAATCCCAGCCCACGTCCGAAGAACAGGCCAAAAAGTATGATTTGGAAAAATATCACGCCGAGACTTTCGTTGTTATCCATGTAATCGATGGTGATACCTTGGATATCGATATTCCAGACGGCCAAAATGAACATACGCGGATAAGACTTCTGGGAATCGACGCTCCCGAGAAAATTGCCGCATCAGGCGAGATGTATTTTGCCCAGGAGGCCGCTGAATTTGTAAAAAAAATGGCCCTCGGCAAGCAGGTTGAAATATATCTGGACAAAGCAAACGATACCAGAGGAAAATATGGCAGATTGTTGGCCTATGTAAAAATACCTGATGGAAAGTTCCTGAATGAAGTACTTCTAAGTGAAGGTTTCGCATACGCCGACCTGCGATTTAGTCATAGTCTTTACAACAAGTACAAACAAATAGAATCCCGTGCCCGCAGCGGCAAAAAAGGCCTGTGGAAAAATGTCACTCCTAAACAAATACCCCGATGGCTGCAGGAAAGAGAACGACAATAGGGAATATTCTCACTTACAAAAAGAAAAGGCTGGTGGATCAAATACTACTGCTGGTAACCACCGAAAATATCCATCAACTCGGCACAAAGGTTACCGAAAAGCCAGCTTTATCAGGGCTTCGGAACATATAATCGAAGCACCTTTTTTGCAGTAAATTCTTACAGCTATCGAATGTTAAAATACTGTCTGAATATTCTTTTTGTCTGTTGAGTATTTCTTGACTTTCCTGCCGGTTACAGTTAGTTTATTTACACAAAATATTCACCATTAAGGTAAGATAAGGCTTATGAAAGAAATCAAGAAACCACAGGAGCAATTCGAGGATATGCGTATCCTTGATGAGCTAAAGAACTCATATTTGAACTACGCAATGAGCGTTATCGTCTCACGTGCCCTGCCGGACGTTCGTGACGGACTAAAGCCTTCACAAAGGCGGATTCTTGTCGCAATGAACGACTTAAATCTCGGCCCACGAAGTAAGCACCGCAAATGTGCGAAAATCGTCGGTGACACGGGAGGTAACTATCATCCACACGGAGACCAGGCCACTTACGGTACTCTGGTGCGATTAGGCCAGGAATGGAATATGCGTTACAAGCTGGTCGACCCACAGGGCAATTTCGGGAGCATAGATTCGGACCCACCGGCGGCCATGAGATATACCGAAGCGAGAATGGCTTCACCAGCAATGGAAATACTCGAAGATATCAAGCATGATACCGTCGATTTTGTGCCGAACTATGATGAAACCCGTATGGAGCCGACAGTGCTGCCGTCGAAGTTTCCAAACCTGCTTGTTAACGGCTCAACAGGCATCGCTGTTGGAATGGCTACCAATATCGCACCGCATAATATTGTCGAGGTCTGCGACGCACTGCTTTTAGTAATTGACGACCCGAACTGTGGCTTCAAGGATATTATCAAGCGTCTGCCGGGCCCGGATTTCCCGACGGGGGGAATTATTTGCGGCAAAAAAGGCATTATGGACGCTTATACCACCGGCCGTGGTCATTTAACTGTCCGGGGAAAAGTAGATATAGAAACTTCGAAAAGAGGCAGGGAAAGAATAATCGTAACCGAAATACCTTACATGGTTGTCAAGACTACGATAGTCTCCAAGATTGCCGAATGCGTCCAGAACAATACGCTCCCGGAAGTTGCCGATGTCAGAGATGAATCCGACCGTCGGGGGCTGCGGATTGTTGTCGATTTGAAAAGGGACTCCGAAGCTGAAATAGTGCTGAACAAACTCTACCGTTACACACCACTGCAAAGTACCTTTGCAATTGCCAATATCGCGCTGGTAAACAACAAACCTGAAACCCTCAATATCAGGGAAATGCTCGATTGTTTCATCGACCATCGCAAAGACGTAATCCGCAGACGAAGTCGATTCCTGCTCAAAAGATGCAGAAACCGAGCTCATATTCTCGAAGGTCTTATCCTGGCCGTTAGCGATATTGACGAAATTATAGAACTAATCAAAAAGTCACCCGATACCCCCACCGCCAAGCTGAACCTGATGAAAAAACCTTTGCAATTGGCCGAGCTGGCGACGCTGAAGAAAATTCTACCCAAAGCGTTCGTTAAGGAAAAAAGCAAAGGCAAGCATTACCTCACCGGCCCTCAGGCCGATGCAATCCTGACCATGCAGTTGCAACGGCTCACCGGCCTGGAAATGGAAAAGCTCGCACAGGAATATGCTGACCTGACCGAGCAGATAGAAGGCTATCTTGCGGTGTTGGCGGACGAGAAAATCCTGCTGGACATCATTCGCGAAGATATTTACGAAATAAAAGAAAAATACGGTGACGCCAGACGGACAAAAATCGCCGCACAGGCCGAGGAGTTCGCCATCGAAGATTTAATCGCCGAAGAGGAAGTCATCGTGACAGTCAGCCACAGCGGATACGTCAAGAGAATGCCGATAGACACATATCGCCGACAGGCCAGAGGCGGCAGAGGAATCATCGGCTCGGATACTAAAGAAGGCGACTTTATAAAGCATCTTTTCATCGCCTCTACGCACGATTATCTGCTTATTTTCACCAACCGCGGCAAGTGTTACTGGCTAAAGGTTTACGGCATTCCGAGCATGTCAAGACAGAGCAAAGGCAGGAACATCGTTAATCTGCTGAAGCTGGGAAACCAACAAATAGCATCTATCATCAATGTCAGTAGTTTCGAGGACGAAGGCGAGGACGAGAGTCAGCATCGGCAACTGGTTATGGCCACACAAAACAGCATCATCAAAAAGACAAGACTCTCGGCCTACAGTAATCCCAGAGCAACCGGCGTTATTGCAATCAATCTCGATCCTAATGACGAATTGATTGGAGTGTCGATGACAACAGGCTCCGACCATATTATTCTCGGTACACGTGACGGTATGACGATACGTTTCGAAGAAAGCCAGGTCCGTTCAATGGGTCGCGCCTCACGAGGTGTCAAAGGAATAAAACTTCGACAAGGTGACGCCGTGGTTGGTATGGTGATTGTCGAGGAAAAAGCCGCCCTGTTCACAGTTTGCGAAAATGGATATGGCAAAAGAACCGGCTTAGAGAATTACCGCCCACAATCCAGAGGCGGAGTCGGCCTGAAAAACATAAAAACATCCGATAGAAACGGCAAAGTCGTAGCACTCAAAGCGGTACAGAATACGGATGATTTAATGATGATTACCGCCAAAGGCATGATTATCCGCACCGGACTTGACCAGATTCGCTCGATCGGCAGAAATACACAGGGCGTCCGTTTGATTAAGCTCAGGCCGGACGACAAACTCGTGGCCGCTGAAAAAATCATCTCCGAAGAGGCCGATAATACAAATTTGAAAGCCAATAATAAGCCCAAACAGGATTCTGCCGCGAAACGGCCCGCAGCGGACAAACGGTCCAAGCAATCCTCCAAATCCAAGGCTAAAAATAAGAAGAGCTCTAAAGCAACAACCAAATCAAAGTCGAAATCTAAAACAAGGAAAAAAGGTAGAAAAAAAAGATGATAGGGAAAAGGAGATAAGTAATTTGAAATCTACAAGCTCCTAATCTCTATATCCTAAACAAAATGGACAGTTTAGTTTATGTAATCGCCGGTAAGGAAAAGTCACTCGTCGGCGCATCGTACCATCAATTGCTCGATGAGCTGTTGGAACCTTCACAAAGAACTACCGGCCTTTATTTAGCCGATCCGGCTTTCGTCCAGGCATGCGATGTTCTGGATGAGTTGCGAACCGCACCATTTCTTACCGACAAGCGTGTCGTTGCCATAAAAGAAGCGGACAATTTTATCTCAGAAAACCGGCAAGTGCTTGAAAAGTATTTCGATGCCCCCTGCTCCACAGGAAGGCTCATCCTGACCGTCAACAGTTGGAAAGCCAATACCAGGCTGGCTAAAAAGCTCACAAAGATTGGCAAACTGATTAACGTCACGCAACCTAAACGCTGGCAACTTCCGAAACGCCTGATTGAATATGCAAGCGAAGCCCACGGCAAAAAACTTAACAGAGACGCAGCAGAACTGATAGTCGAACTAACCGGCGATGAACTGCCGCGACTGTACAATGAGATCGACAAGCTGGCTCTTTTTGCCGACTCCGAGAAGTCTATCACCCAAAAGCACGTAGAATCACTCATCGGTCATAACCGCCTCTTCAATGCGTTCACCGTAATTGATGCCATAACAGACGGCCGAATAGAAACGGCAGTGGAAAGACTCAGAGAAATGTTCGCCGAAGACAGAACCGCCGAGTACACGGTTGTCGGTGCATTCGCATTTCATTTCCGCAGAATGTTCAACGCTAAAGCCATGCTTGAAAAAGGTGTGCCGCCCGGAGAGATAATAAAAAAACTGCGAATATGGGGCAATCAGGAAAAATTCCTCAGTCAGCTTCGTAATATCACATTAAAGCAAATTGGCAAATACCTTCAATTCCTGGCCCAAACCGACTATGCCATAAAAACCGGCCGAGCAAAAGCTCAAATAGAGATGGAACAATTCGTCCTCAGACTTACCGTAGAATAAGACCGATCAATAAAAAACATAGGAAGGTGCTACAAACTCATTCAAGGTTAAGAAGCCTATGGACACAGATTTTCCTGTGCCGTATCTTTGACAACCTCACTTTTCCCATCAAGAAATGTCTCCGTTTGCCTGGGTATCGTAAAAAAGAAAGTGCTTCCATATCCAATTCTGGATTCAATCCAGATTTTTCCCCCATATCCCTCAACAATCTTTTTCGCTATTGGAAGACCGATACCAATATTTACACACCGATCAGAACTCGAGAGGGTCTGAAAGATTTTGAAGATTTTAGTAAAATATTTTTCTTCAATCCCACACCCGTTATCAACAATACTGAATTCCCAATAGTCGTCTCGCTCACAACAGGCTATTTTCACTATCCCATTTGGCTTGTCAATGTATCTTACAGCGTTACTCAGCAGCTGATAAAAGACCTCAGTAAAATGATAGCTATCGTAAAAAACTATCGGCAATACACAATCAACTTCTATCTTAACATGTTGGGACCAACTGATTCCATTAATCACTTCGGCCACAAGTCGACTCAAATCCACCCATTCCATATTACCTTGAAAACATCCAATACCACAATATTTAAGCACACCATCGATGAGCTTGTCCATTCGTATTGCTCTTTCAATGAGCATCTCAACTTTTTTGGTACCTTGTTCATCAAATTTACCTTGATAGTCTGTTGAGAGCCAATCGGCCAGCTTTACGATCCCATGCAAAGGTGTCTTCAAATCATGTGCTGATGCATAAGCGACATCCTGAATTTCGCGATTCGACAGCCTCAATTTCTCAATAGTCACCTCCAGCCTTTTGTTTAAGGCATTCAATGCATCCTGGGCTTTTTTTCGTTCGGCAATTTCCTTTGTTAGTTCTGCAGTACGTTCACGAACTCTTGTTTCCAATTGGTCATTGGCAATCTTCAATTCTTGCTCTCTCTCGGCCAACTTTGTAACCATTGAATTAAAAGCAGTGGAGAAATCGCCCATGAAATCAACACGCTGAGTGTAATCTCCATCGGCAATCCTTTCTGCCTGCCAAATAAGATGCAACAACCGGGCATGCAGTTCCTTGAACGGAGATGAGAAAACGTTGCTTCGTTTTGGTACGAAGCTATGGAGTTCTCCCTGCGAAAGAGGAACGATAAATCTGTGAATCTCAGAAGAAGACTCTATAAGTTGGTTTACTATTTCGACAAATCGATTTTCTACTTCATCCGGATAATCTGATGCCGCTATCTTCTCTGGAATTTTACCCTTTAAAAGATTTGAGATTCTTTCGCCGACGTCAAACAGGATTTTTCTTTCTTTTCCATGCATATCTGGTCTGTCTGTAAAACCTCAACTGCAAACCTACACACCCTGTCGCCACTCGCCCAGCAGTCAATTTCTTTGACGTAAAAATCTTTGCCTGTATAGGCCTTGAGGATTCCAGCTATAAATCCCTCGTCATAGTCACATACAGTCTCTCCCGAAATTGGCAAACCGGAACAGTCTAAGTCTTCAGCAACAGTCAATGTCATTTCGAGACTTGTGGAATCCGCTTTTTCAATCCTCAATATTCCGATTTTTAAATCTTTGAGAGTTTTTTGAAGTTCAGCTACGAATTCGTTAAACTCCAAGTCTGTATTCAATACGTTTTTACAAAAATGTTCTCCTGCCAGTTTTCCTGCCTTAATAAAAAGATCGTTCGCAGTTGCCACGTCAAACTCAGTAATCATTACATCTCTCATAGTATATTGAAGCAAGCGATAAACAACTACAGGAACCAATTGTCCCAAGTTTGGTCTGCCGACTTTTACATCTCCCAAATCTTCCCATGAGAATTGGCTTTGGTTTCTTTCTTCTTTAAACATCTTTATTCGCCTCCTTATCCTGTAAATAAATATTAAGTAAACAGTTGATCTTTATAGGCGCAAATCAAATCATGTGTGTTCAAGCAATCATTGAAGTCATTCCAACACTTTTAAATTGTCGGCATAAACAAACTATTTATTTGTTCAAAAAAAATGTGGCTAATTAATCTCTTAGATATGGGCAATCACACAGCAGACTTGCAGATATTATAGGTTCTGAGCCACTGTAATCAAAATATTCTATTTTTTTTAGGACTTGAAATCATAGATTATATGTTTCGTATATGTTGTTCATATTCACTTCTGTAAGCCATCTGTCGGACTGGGATTTGCTGTATCCTAAAAAGGCGGAATCTTTATCGTGTTTGTCATACATTTTTTTAGCTCTGTGTTTATTTGTATTCGCATAACAATAAATACAGCCGCGTGGGCAGGTATCGTAAGTGCCGATATCGGAGCTTTCTGTGCAGCCGCATTCGGCCCTTGTGGGTTTTTGCTTATACCTGAATCCATCCGGGAAGAACAGACTCTCAATCACTTCACCATCGACGCAATGACCCTTTTTTATTTTTTGATTTATTAAATAATCACCGCAACATGAATACATTTCAATTCCATGTTCGGCCGCTATATCGGCTAAATTGTTTGCCAGTTCAATCTTGAAATCTTTACTTACGTTTTCAATCTTGACGCCGGCATTTTTTTCGATCTCTTCGAAATTTCGAAGGACTTTGCCGTATTCGGTAACAAAGCTGAAGTAACATCGCTCGACGAGGCTGTCGAATTCACACACAAGCCGCTCAAATGCTCTGATGAAATAATTTCTGTCACATACACTCGATATAATGATAGGATCAAATCGCCAGTTGATATGCCTTGGTGAATATATCCTGCCGAGCTGCTTGAGAGTTTCAATGGCCGATTCTTTGTTAAGATTGCCTTCAAAGACACCGGGCAGGCCGGTGACAGTGTAATTGAAATAGAATTTGTAGCTGAGACTTTCGATGATTTTCAAACTCTCAAGAAATGGCGTAAAGTCCTTGGACCAGAACACAAAACATCTGACATCTTCGGGCTTGAGCGAGACAATATATTTTTGTCCGCCAAAGGGATTTACCACGCCGGCGAAACCTTCTTTGAGCCTGTTCATGAACCAGTCGCCATAAAAAGATGGTATATCAGTTCTGCGTGATACAGAAATAATCCTCTTCATCGCAAGTTCGTTTTACTATTGACCACTTGTTTCACGTTTAAGCTGAAACTTCGGCCTGTTCCTCGTCCTGTATGTACTCTCTCGGCTTATACCAGCGGGCCACTGGTATGTAAATCAAAGTGGTCACAAGCATAGCAATCACGAAGAACCAGTAATAGCTTGCTCCCGGTAACTTACTTGTGCCGTCTTCGTTTTTTATAACGTCATTGACCACCGCTGCAAACATATTTCCGAGTGAGATAGTAAGAAGTTCAATCGATTGAATCATAGATTTCATTTTCTTAGGGGCCTGAGTGTATGCGAATTCCAAAGCGGTTATGGATACCATAATCTCGGCCCCGGTTAAAAAGATGTATGCGACGAATTGCCACCCGATTGATGGCCTGATTCCGTTTTCGAGCTGGACCTCAATCCATACGGGAACAAGGAAGCTTATCGCCGTCAGGACCATGCCGATACCCATTTTACGCATAGGAGTCATTGTCCAGAGACGATTGAGACCAGGGTAGAGAACATACGCGAACAATGGTATCAGGACCATGATAAGTACAGGATTGGCCGATTGCATTTGGGCAGGACGCCATGTGATTCCAAGCCAATTAAGGTTCATTTTTTCTGCCTGCAATACCCATGCCGATTCGGACTGATAGAATAATGCAAAGAACATGAATATCATGACAAAGACAATGCAGAGCCTGCCAAGGGTCCTGATTCCCTCTTTATCGAGTATCTCCTGCCAACCTATTTTTCCAGCCGGAGGAACATGCACAAGCTTTCGCCGACCAAGCCAGTAAGATAGCATTGCTATCAACATAAAACTGCCGGGAACGCCGAATCCAACTGCCGGGCCATATTTATCCAGCAGGATAGGGCAGAGAAACATCGAAATGGCTGCGCCAAGATTTACCGAGAAGTAAAACCAATGGTAAACCTTCTCTATCAGGCGTTTATTTGAAGAACCAAACTGGTCTCCTACATTGGCCGACAGGCACGGCTTTATAATCCCGGAGGCCATTGCAATCAATAACAATCCAGCGGTTAAACCAAGCCGGGTGTGGTCCAATACAAGGAAGGCAAATCCGGCACAATAAACCAGAGAGAACAAGATGATAGTCTTATATTTACCCAGCCAGAAGTCGGATATGATGGCCCCCACCAGTGTCATGAAATATGCAGCGGAGATAAAATAATGGAACCACGCCTTAGCAGGTTCATCTGCCATGACGAATAGCTCGCCGCCCGGTCCCATCAGGTGTTTGGTCATGAACACTACGAGAATAGAACTCATGCCGTAAAATGCAAATCTCTCGGCCGCCTCCGTTGTGAGAATATAGGGAATACCGGAGGGCATTTTTTCCGAAGGAATTGGTGCAGTTAGATATTTACTCTTAGCCATAATAAATTATGTCCTTTATTATATGATTCAGACGTTGTCTCTATTCATTTTTTTGATATGTTACATGCGTTATTGTCTAAATTCAAAGAAGAAATGAATATTAAAAAGACAACAGTCATACTATCGATATCCAAAAACTGCTTGATTTATAAGTTCGTTGCGGATAGTATTCTTATCACAGTCCTTGGGACTCCGCCATAGGGTGTGCCGCCGAAAGATATCCCTTGTGGGACTGACAGTGCTAAAGGAATACGCCTTAAGGTGAAACAATATGGGGGGCTGGTGACAAAGTGATAAAACTAAATTTGAAAGGAGAATGAAGCAATGAAGACTACATCATCATTACTTATTATGTCATCCATCAGCGTTGTTCTATTCGGATGTTCAACCAACGTAGAAGAAAAACAGATGCAGGCATTCATTACAGAACATGTGGAAAAAATCAAGCCTATGGAAAAAGAGGCAAATCTTGCCTATTGGGATGCGGCAACCAGCGGAAAAACCGAGGACTATGATAAAGTCAGCATCCTTACACTGGAACTTCGCCAGGTATATAGCGACCCCTGTGATTTTACCTCTCTTAAGAAGGCGAAGGAATCCGGACAAGTCAAAGATCCCATCCTGGCCCGTCAGTTAGATATGCTGTACGACGCTTATCTGGAAAACCAGATAGAACCCGAACTGCTCAGGCAAATTGTAGAACTAAACACGGAAATTGAAAAGAACTTCAGTACATTTCGCGGCACAATCGAAGGAGAGAAAGTCACCGATAACCAGATTAAGGAAATATTAAAGACCGAGACCGATTCATCAAAGAGAGAAAAGGCATGGCTTGCCAGTAAGCAGGTGGGAGCAGAGGTCTCGGATAAAATCATTAAATTGGTTAAGCTGCGAAACCAGGCGGCCCGAAAGCTCGGTTTCGATAATTTTCATACTCTTTCTCTTACGACCGCGGAGCAGGATGTCAAAGAACTGGACAAAATTTTCAACGAACTATACGAACTGACAAATGAGCCTTTCGCTAAACTAAAAGCCGAACTTGATGCTAAACTCGCGGACAATTGCGGCATCGACGCAGCGGAACTTATGCCATGGCACTACCACGACCCGTTCTTCCAGGAAACGCCGCTCGTTTATGATTTGGACCTGGACATATATTATCAAGACAAAGATCTCAAAGAACTGGCCACAAAATTTTATGCCGGTATAGGGCTGCCGGTCGAATCCATACTGGCTAACAGTGACCTGTATGAGCGTGAAGGCAAAAATCCTCACGCATTCAGCACGGACATCGACCGTCAGGGTGACGTGAGAATCCTTTGCAATCTGAAAAATAATGAAACCTGGATGGAGACAATATTGCACGAGCTGGGGCACGCAACGTATGATAAATGGCACGGAGACGATGTTCCATATATTCTCAGAGAACCGGCACACATTTTTACTACTGAAGCTGTTGCCATGTTTTTCGGACGCTTGAGTCGAAATCCCGCATGGATGCAGCAGATGCTTGAACTTTCGGACCGGCAGCGGGCGGAAATCGAAAAAGTGGGCCTCAAATATGCCCAATTAAAGCAGCTTATCTTTGCCCGCTGGGCGATGGTCATGTACGATTTCGAAAAACAGCTCTATGCCAATCCTGACCAGGACCTGAACCGACTTTGGTGGCGGATGGTCGAAAAATATCAATTCGTCAAATGTCCCCTCGGTCGTGACAACCCGGACTGGGCCGCCAAGATTCATTTCTCCATAGCTCCATGCTACTATCATAACTATATGTTAGGAGAATTACTGGCCTCTCAAATGCATCATTATCTTGTTCATAAAATTCTAAAACTCGACTCGGATGAAAATGTCAGTTACGTCGGCCAAAAGAAAGTCGGTGACTTTATGTCCGAGAAGATATACAAAGTCAGTGCCGTTTACCACTGGAACCGGATGATTGAACGGGCGACGGGCGAACCATTGACGCCGAAATACTTCGTTGCCGAATTTATAAAATGATGACCCACTCTTTCTGTTCCAAACTTTCAAAAGGTGAGCCATGAATTTAGAAAATCGTTCGTTACCGGAAATCACAGTTAAGGCATTCATCTTAGGCGTATTGCTTTCTATGATTTTAGCGGCGGCGAACGCATATCTGGGTCTTTTCGCCGGGATGACTGTCTCGGCCTCTATCCCGGCGGCGGTCGTATCGATGGGTGTGCTCAGACTCTTTCGTAAAAGCAATATTCTCGAAAACAACATTGTCCAAACCGCAGCATCAGCGGGAGAGTCACTGGCCGCCGGCGTCATTTTCACCCTGCCTGCACTTGTCATTCTGGGATATTGGGACGGCTTCGGCGGGAAGAACTTCCTGTGGATTACTATCATCTCCGCGTTCGGCGGCCTGCTGGGTGTGCTTTTTACTATTCCACTGCGGCGCTCGCTAATAGTCGAAGGCAAACTCCAATTTCCCGAAGGCATCGCAACAGCCGAAGTTCTCGAGACCGGCCAGGAAGGCGGCAAAGGCGTATGGACAATCGCCAAGGCCTCCCTGGTGGGTGGATTATTCAAGCTCTCGGCCAAAGGAATCGGCTTCTGGCCCGAAGCAATCGAAGGAGCCAGAGGCGTCGGCAGAACGATTATATACGGCGGGTCAAATCTTAGTCCCGCCCTGATTTCAGTCGGGTATATTGTAGGTCTCAATATCGCCATTCTCATCTTCCTCGGCGGCGTCGCCAACTGGTATATTGCTATCCCTATATGTGCGGCCTTTTCCGATGCCGCCGCTGACGGCAACGCCGTTGACAGGGCATACAGTATCTGGTCGTCACAAACCCGATACATCGGAGTCGGTGCCATGCTCATTGGCGGACTTTGGACCATTTTCAAAATGCGAAGCTCGCTCTTAAGCGGCATCAAGAGCGGCCTGAAAGCATATCGAACAATGACACATGAACAAGTCCAAATCGAACGAACGGAAAAAGATATGCCCATGAAATGGGTGCTTGTCCTGATTATTGCTTCGATTGTCCCTCTGTTCCTTGTATACCAGTTATTTGTAATGAAAGTCTCCATATCCCTGCCCATGGCGATTGTTATGCTTATTGCAGGTTTCCTCTTCTCGGCCGTGGCCGGGTATATGGCCGGGCTGGTCGGCTCATCCAACAATCCGATATCGGGAATTACTATCGCAACCATTGTCGTTTCTTCACTTTTATTATTGGTTCTCATGGGTAAAGGCGCCGAAAACGGCCCCGCAGCGGCAATCATCATCGGCAGCGTCGTCTGCTGTGCTGCGGCGATAGCCGGCGACAATATGCAAGACCTCAAGGCCGGCAGGCTCGTCGGAGCAACGCCCTGGAAACAGCAGGTAATGCAGATCATCGGCACCCTTTCCGGGGCAATAGTTATCGCACCGGTTCTTATGCTCCTGCATAAGGCCTACGGCTTTAAGGGACAGGAAGGAGCCGCCTCTGACGCCCTTGCGGCGGTTCAGGCTAATCTCATGGCCTCGGTCTCGAAGGGTGTTTTCAAGGGTGATATGCCGTGGAACTTCGCGTTTATTGGAATGGCCGTCGCGGCGGCGATTATTGCCATGGACCTGGTTCTGGAAGCGAGAAAAAGTTCGTTCCGTATGCCGGTGCTCGCTGTGGCGATTGGGATATATCTGCCGCTGGAACTGGCTACACCAATCTTCGCCGGCGGAATTATCCACTGGCTCATTAGCGGCTTTCACAAACGAAGACGCACACCCCTCGAGCAAATCGAGAAATCCAATCGTAACGGCTTGCTGTTCGCATCCGGCCTGATAACCGGCGAAGCTCTCATGGGTATCCTTCTTGCGATTCCTATTGTCATACTCAAACAGCTCGATATCAACCTGCCGATTATAAAACATATCTTCGGTAAAACGATACCATTCGGTGACTGGCTCGGTGTAATCCTGCTTATCGGCGTGGCTTATTGGCTCTACAAAACCGTCGTTGGAAGCAGGACGTCAGACTGATTGTCCCAGCATAGTCGCAGACGACGCCGGATTGGCTTTGTTCCCTAAGGGATAAATTGGCTTCGTTTGGCTTCGTTTCTTGTCCGGCATAGCTTCATGTGACGCTGGATTGGCTCTTCCGAATTCCGGCAATTTCTCATAATATGTTTATTTCAAAGAGCTTACATTCTTTTACGCAATACGCATCACGCATAACTCAATACTAAAAAATTGGGTTCGTTTTGAAAAAAATGCCCCGATTTGTCGAATACTCTCTACAATTGTCGAAACTCTCCTATCGGAACCCGCCAATAAATTGCCGGGCTAAATATTTCGAATTGGACATCCGACATTTTACCCCCAATTTTCAATGAACTATAAACTACGAACAATGAACTATCCTTAGTTCGGTCGGTATTATACCGAAAAGCAGCCAAAAAGCAAGCAAAATCCCCGTTTTTATCGGAAATTGTTAATTGTTCTGTCGTATTGTACTCAATCTTGTGAAGCCCTCGACAATTGATCACAAAGACTTACTTACGGACTGGAAGTAGATGTACCCGACTTAGAATCCCCATATCGTTTATCAGCCTTTACATAGGCCGGTGACAATTTTATAAAAACATTCGCGCTTTCACTAAAAGATTTTAAATTTTATATTATTAGGATAATTAATGTGAATCAATATTGATAGTAAGAGTACTTTATGTCAGGTATATTAATATTCGGTCTTATCGTTCTGTTTGGTTTTATCAGCGGAGAAGCAGCAAGAAAAATAGGCCTGCCGAAAGTTACAGGTTTTATCCTCGCCGGTATAATTCTCAATCCCAGGCTAACCCATATTGTTACGACTGACTTTGCAGAGCATACGGACATTGTTATTAACATCGCCCTGGCATTTATCACCTTCGAGGTCGGCGGAACGTTACATTACAGCAAGATAAAAAAATTAGGCAAATCAATCATTTATATCACACTTTTCGAGGGGGAGCTTTCTTTCCTGGCCACCGCCACAGGTATAGCATTTGTTTCAACATTCTTTGTGCATACTTCCGAGGCAAATTTTTCTACTCTTTTTATTCCCATTGGCTTACTAATGGGCTCTCTGGCAAGTCCTACAGACCCTTCAGCAACCCTGGCAGTTGTGCACGAATACAAGGCGAAAGGCCCTGTCTCTTCGACAATCATGGGAGTAGCAGCTCTCGATGACACTCTCGGAATCATCAACTTCAGCATCGCTGTTGCCGTGAGCATGGTTCTGGTGACGCATCAGAATTTTAATTTTTACAGCTCGTTTGCAATTCCTATATACCAGATTTTTGGCGCGATAATATTCGGTATTGTAAACGGGATTATTTTCAATTTTCTCACCGTTCGATTGAGAGGAGAAACCGAAGGGACGCTTATAGTGTCGATATTGGCATTGCTGACATTGAGTTTCGGCATATCGTCTCTAATTAACGTTGATGAACTTTTAACTGTTATGACCGCCGGAGCATTCGTGGTGAATTTCAATTCGAAGAAGGAGCAGATTTTCCGCATGCTTGAACGTTACACCGATGAGTTGATTTTTATTTTCTTTTTTACAATGAGCGGTATGCAGCTTGACTTTTCGATTTTTTTTACATACCTGCCTCTGGCCTTTTTCTTTATGATTTTCAGGGCTTCAGGAAAAATCAGCGGTGCCCTTATCGGTGCGACGGTTGCAAAAAGCCCGGATAAGGTAAGAAAATATACATGGGGAGGCCTGATACCGCAGGGCGGAATATTCATAGGATTGGCATTGTTGATTAAGCAGAATCCGGCGTTTGCGAGTTTTTCAGATATTATCATCAGTATCATTATCGGGGCGACTGTAATGCACGAGCTGGTAGGCCCGCTTATCTCCAGAAAAGTGATACAAGCCGCAGGGGATATTAGAGTTAATTAAAGCACGCGGGGAAGAAGTAGAGGAATCAAATAAAAAAGTCATTGCGAGCTTGTGCCTTAGGTGGCATGATTTTTCATACCGTGGCAATCTCAAAATATTTTGAATTTTAAGATATAATTTTACGCTTTTACCTTTAAATTTCAACTTTTTCATCTATGTTTCCCTTCCCAGATACGCCATTTATTTAGTGAATAATAGATAGTCGTTAGTGGTTTGCTCAATTACAGTTTTAGCCCGCAACCCTGTCCTGAGCGCAGTCGAACGGAATAAAGTTGCGGGTTCTCAAAAGATTGGTATAATTTCAAATATCAAACTTAGCGAGCGAGTTTTATAATGATGATCGATATTGTCACAAACAATTAATAGATTGACAGCCCAGTTTCTAAAAAAATGAAGAAAATTAAAAATAAAACATGGATGGACAGACACGCAAAAAATAAATTCAGAAAAGAATTAAAAAGAAGATACAAATATAACCAAAAGATTTACACAACATATAATAGTCCATCACAATCATTCAAAACAAAAAAAAGATTACACCACAGACTATCAATGAATAAATATGATCCTCTAATTGCACCAGAAAATTTCAGCTTGTATTCAAATCCAGAAGAGACCTTATCATTTTTTTATGATATACAGGAAAAATTCGATGAAGGAAGCCCTGTATATTTTAATATGAAGAATATTAAGATATTAACTATTGATACAATAATGTATTTCCTTGCTATATTGAAAAGGTTAAAATATGATCGGATAAGTTATGGTGTAAAAGGCTCTATGCCATCTGAACAAAATTGTAGTAATTTATTAAAAATATCCGGTTTTTTCAGATACGTACATAGTAAATACAGCACTACAGATTTAAACTTTGAATCTGAGGTTATTCAGATTTTAAATGGACAAAATGCTAATCCAACAGATGCAAAAAAGATTTGTGATTTTACAATGTCAAAGCTTAATCGAAGACGCGAAGAAATCAGAAATTTATATGATATGTTAATTGAATTAATGTCAAATACAAAACAGCACGCGTATAATAATAGATATAAAATCCGCGACTGGTACATTTTTGCGAGATATATTTCAGAAAAAAATTCTGTTCGATTTATCTTTCTTGATACAGGAGAGGGAATTCCTACAACTGTGAAAAGAACAGGATATGAATATATCAAATCGATCGTTTCTAATGTACCCCTTATTCGTATTGGTACCAAACATACAGAATATATAATATCAGCATTGAAAGGAGAATTACGAAGTAGCACGGGTGAACAACACAGAGGAAAAGGATTGCCGAAGATTTACTCTTTCCATAATAATAGGTATATTAATAAATTGACAATTATTTCAAATCGTGGTTACTTTGCTGAAGGGATAGATAATGACATTCAAAAAGGGCTAAATGGCACGATTTTTTATTGGGAAATATCACAGGAGATAAAATGATTGAGATAATAGTTTCAAAGGAATTTTCGAAAATTCCAGGGGGTAGATATAAAAGCGATGGGGGTTATTCTGGTGAGGATTTTAGAGATAAATGTTTATTGCCTAAATTTAAAAGTTTAAAAGAAAATGAATCACTTCTAATTAACCTAGATGGAGCTTATGGTTATCCTACTAGTTTTTTAGAAGAGGCATTTGGTGGTCTCGCTAGAATATTTGGGTCAGAAAAAGTGCTTAAAAAGCTTGAATTCAAATCTAATGAAGAACCAAGCCTTATAGACGAAATAAAAGGTTATATAAAAAATGCAAAAAACTAATATTATGTTAATATTTTTCATAGGATTAATTGTTGGCGTTCTAACTATAACAACATTTTATAACAAGTTTTCTCCTTCTTTTTGGCAATTTAGTCTATACGATATAATTAGCTTTACCGGTTATATAGTTATTGGTGTATATGTTGCACATCATCTAAAGAACAGATTTTCTGATAGACAGATACAAAAAAACTTATTCGTTACTATAACTAATAATGTCGAAAACCTTTTTGAAGAAAATTTACCTATTCTTATTTCATTTATGAAATTAAATACCGATCAAGAAGACGAAAGAATAAAGATACTGCTTATACTTCGAAAGATTAATAATAAAATATACATTTTAGAAAAATATAAAAATATATTTCAAAATATTAACAACTATGTAATCAATGTCCGTAATCGCAATGATAAAATAAAGGAAATAGTTACAGGAGATGAATTTAGTTCACCAAATATTTTTACACAGCAACAAATAAGCGAAGTCTTAAAATTATCCTGTGACCTTATTCTCAATTTAGATGAAATAAAATTGAATATTTTTGTTTAACAATGGGATCTTAGCAAATTGGTGCGAATCATCGCACCTACAACACTATAACTTAATCATCCTTTTGGATCGCATCTAAACCATTCATAAAGGTAACGTTATTGCCACCGATGTTTGACAACTCATCGATTACTTCATAGCTCATGGAGGTAGGAAACGTCAGCTTTGCACCCGTAGTTTGAGCTATCTGCGCAAGCTCTCGCATGACATCATAGCTGATGCCCCTGTATAGAATGAGATTACTACCATTAGACACTATGCCTTTGAGAACTTTATATGATGCCATATGACACCTCCATTAGTATTTATATCAACAATAACATAAAACACCTTTAGTCAGACATTTATTATATCGGAAATAATATCTTAAAGTTCTATCATGGTTTGCGATGGATTATTGTCTTTTGCTGTTAACTTCTGGAATCTTCCACAAGGGATATATTAACAAAAGCAAGTTCATTTGTCATAAAATTTTTGTGAAATAAAGGTGTCCGGTACTATTTTGGTCCGGTAGGCAGCTTTTATTTTCGATAACCAGATCCTTCGATTCTACTGCGCTCTCCTTAATGGACGCCTTGCGATACACTCTGGATGACAGAAATGGTAGATTGCCGCGTCCACCTAAGGTGTTCTCGCAATGACATTTTTTATTAGATCCTTCGGCAAGCTCAGGATGACATTTTAAGCTTGTGCAGGATGACATTGAATTGGTGGTTGTTTAATTAGATTCCTCCACTCATTTCGTTCGGTCGGAATGACATATGGGAGTTGGCGCTTCGGT
The DNA here is from genome assembly GCA_964508785.1 of uncultured Pirellulales bacterium. Lineage (GTDB taxonomy): Bacteria > Planctomycetota > Phycisphaerae > Sedimentisphaerales > Anaerobacaceae > JAFGPS01. The sequence continues at coordinate 28,301 of CAZDVE010000021.1, forward strand.
CCACCTTGGGTGTGCCTTAGGCAGGAATGACATTCTTATACAGATTGCCGCGGTTACTTTGTTAGCCTATTTATCACAAGTAAATTCGGTTACGAAGGCCGGAAAGCTACGGAGCTAAATTGAAAAATCAGCTTCTAACCAGGTTTCTGTGCTAATTTTGCCAAAAAAATGACAATAATTTAATTTTCATGTTGAAATATTCGATTATATAATGTAATGTATATGTAATGACATCATCAATACAATAGCATATTATAAAAGTTAAAAAGACTAAAAAGGAGCTTTTGAATGCCAAATAGTGCAACTATACAAACAAGAATCGACCCTGATGTTAAGAAGCAGGCAAAACGCATATTAGATACATTGGGAATATCGATGTCCGAAGCAATAGGTGCATATCTACGACAAATAGTATTGAGTAAAGGTATTCCTTTCGAGTTAAAAATACCGAATGAGGCCACAGTGCAAGCTATTGAGCAGTTGGAAGCCGGTAAGGGTACTACTTTCGAAAATACAGATGAGTTACTTAAGGACCTGGAAAGTTGAAAGTAACCCGTTCAAGCAATTTTAAGAAGGACTATAAATTAGCAAAAAAACAGAAAAAGGATTTGGATTTATTAGTTCACATAATACAGAAACTCGCTAACGGAGAAAATCTTTCCTCAAAATTCAGAGACCATAAACTTACAGGACGAATGAAAGATTATCGTGAATTACATTTACAGCCTGACTGGCTTTTAATATACAGAGTTTACGAAACCAATAATGAGCTACAACTTGCCAGACTTGGCTCCCATTCAGAATTATATAAATAAACTGAATTTCCTCTCGACGTGTATTAGATATTTTGTCACGTTAGAGACTATTTAGATTTTTTATCTTCTCCAGACAGTCTGTGAATTGTTCGCGGGATTTTTCGATATAAGTATTAACTTCATCAATGTAACCATCGGCGGACGCCGACCAGACACGATTGAGATAGCGTTCGCCGGCGGCGAAGCTGCTCATAATTTCGCCGTAGGCCACGAGGCCGAAAATATGTGAGATACTCCGGCGGGCATCGACGAAAATCGCCAAGTCATCCAGGAAAAGCTCATCAATCTTAAAACGAATATCATAAGTGTCAATGGATTGCTTCTGACTATTGAGCTGCGTTATATTTCCAACGATTCGGCCGAGACTATCTTCAATAGACTGGATATTCGAAGCGAGTTTGTCTTCGGCCCTGCTTTCTTTTCGTTCTCCGAAATGAACTAATGCGATACCTGCGGCCCCGACAAGTATCGAAAGTATAAAGTAGCCCCAATACACACCTTCTTCGCTAATAACGGCGGCGAGCGAACCGGCCAAAAAGCCGATGGTTATTATTATGTATCCGACTTTTTTCATCGATTTTTATCCACCCATAGAACCGGTAAAAACAAAGTACAAGGCATAGCCGACTCCGACCAACGCTTCTCCGACGATAAGGCCCGTGGCAACGGGAACTCCGACTTCCTCACTGAATCGCTGTCCTTTAATGCGGTCAACGAGTAATCGAGCAACCGTTCCAATGCTGTATGTCAATACTATCGCAAAGGGCAGGTAAAATCCCAGGCCGACAAGAATACCAAGTCCTCCGATTCCGCTGGCACTAAGCAACGCACCCAGACCGGCACCTGCGATATATTTGTTCAGGGGGACATCTCCGCCGAGAATGCCCTCAATCATACTTGCCAGCGCCCTTCCCTGCGGTGCAGGCAGGCGGTCGCTGCCCAATCCGTAAGCTTTATGAAGAACAAAAATCAGAATCAAGACAACAATAGGGCCGAGCCACGTAGCGAGGAACTGGCCCATCTGCTGTTTTTTGGGTGAGGCACCTACAAGGTAACCGGTTTTCAAATCCAGCATCAAATCGCAGGCCTGTGACATAGCAACGCAGGCGGCGGCACCGACCATTACCGATGAGATTATCGCAGGGGTGTCACCGAGTCCTTTACTTATAACAATCAAAATTGTTACGGCGATAAGAGTCATCCCGCTTAACGGCGACCAGTTCGTTCTGCCGATACATTCCGATAGTATGACACCCGCCACCCATATCCAGATGGTTCCCAAAAGGGCCATTAAAGCGCCGCGGAATATTCCCATTTCCTTAACAGAGAAAATGGAAATTACAAAGAGTAATACAGTCGCTCCGGCGACGCCGAGATAAAGCAGCTTGATTGGCATTTCATCTTTGGATAAAGCAGTTTTTGATTTAGCTGCAGACTGCATACTACGCACGGCACTTGCGATAAGCGGCAGGGCCAACACAATGCCGGCCAAAGCGCCGCCGATAAGCATGCCGATACCTACCGGCCTGAATAAATTCAATCTCATATATTCAGGAGATGACTGTCCGAGAGCGGTCAGTGCTTCAGGCGACGGCAGAAGATTACTCGCCGCCAGTATCGGGGCTAAAATCCAGTAGCAGACAAAACCCCCGACGATGAAATAAAAGCCCCCTTTTCCCGATATAAAACCAACCCCTATCGTCATCAAAGAAATATACCAGATGCCGTTCATATATTCCGGCATTCCAATCAATCGACCAATGTCCCAATATTCGAATCCACTGATGTGTTTTATCTGGCTCATATACTGGCTGAAGAAATATACTGTACCGCTTATCGCCATACCCGAAAGCAGCAAGATGGCCTTGTGGACTCCGGCTCCGGGCGATTTAAGAATAGTCGCCACCGCGACACCGCCCGGATACGTAAGACGCTCGAAGTCAATCATTTGCTTGCGAAGCGGGATGATAAAGGCGATACCCAAAATACCGCCGGCGATGCATGCGAATACCATAAGAACAACATTAAAGTTAGTTTGCCCCAGGATAAATAAAGCAGGGACGGTAAACATCAAACCCGCCGAGGCTCCGTTGACGGAACTGGCAATAGTCTGGTTGATATTGTTTTCAATAATGCTGTTTCGGCGCATTATGCCGCGAAGAATTCCAAATCCTAAAATAGCGGCCAATTCCGAGCCTTCAATCGAGAAGCCGAGTATTAAACTGGCGTAACCTATACTGATGGCAATGAGAATCCCCAATCCGTAGCCCACAAGCACAGCAGGAAATGTCAGTTCCGGATATGCTCCTCTGCGGATAATTCTCTCTCGCCCATCTCGAGGCTTTGTCACTATCAATTCTCCTTCAGGAAATCACACAATGCAGACTTAATCATAAGAAATAATCGACTTAACCTTATAATCGGTTAGTTTTTCCCTTCCACCCAGTCCGACAAGTTCTACAAGAAATGCAATACCCACAACAACACCCCCGATTTTTTCGATAAGCCTACATGCCGCCGCCATTGTCCCGCCGGTTGCCAGCAAATCATCAACCATAAGAACTTTCGCCCGACTGCGAAAAGCATCGCGATGAATTTCCAAAGTATCGGTGCCGTATTCCAAATCATAGCTGATACTCTCAGTTTGCCACGGCAGCTTGCCTTTTTTACGTATAGGAATAAAGCCAACTCCGAGTTTTTGAGCGACCGCCGCTCCGAATATAAATCCTCTGGCCTCTACGGCAGCGATATAGTCAACACCGCCATCTACAAAATCTGCACATAGTGCATCCAACGCCGCTGCATACGCCTGCCGATCCGCCAATAAGGTTGTGATATCGCGAAACAAAATTCCCTTTTGCGGCCAATCGGGTATCTCACGAATGTATTCTCTCAGGTCGATAACATTGCCGGCCATGTGTTTTCCTTCCATGATAAATATCAGTCTTTATATATCAAAAAAGAACAAACTTTCCGTTTGCTGTATATTTTGAATAGATTATTAATGAAATGCAAGTTTTATTGAATTGTTTTTATACTACTCTTCGGTCATATATTCATATAGCTTGGTCAGAGCATCGCGTCTAATCTGCCGAATTCTCTCTCGAGTCAAATCCATTCTTTGACCGATTTCCTTGAGTGTCAACGGCTTCCTGCCACCTAAGCCGTAATGTAACCTCAGGACTTCAGCTTCTCTCGGCTCGATATCGTTAAGCAATTTGAGAGCTTTTACTTTTTCCTCAAGTGCCTCCAAAGCATCTTCCGGCCTGCCGGAACTATTGTCCTCAAGCATCACCTCAAGCATTTGATCGTCATCTGCGCCCTCACTGCTGTCGGTTTCGCCTACGGAGCTAAGGGCTTCGACAATACGATTCACCACCTTTGCTTTACGCAACGGTAGTTTCATAATCCCGGCCATTTCTTCGACACTAACGGTTCTGCCGAGTGTGCTTTCCAGTTCTACCGCCGTATGCCGCCACTGATTTATTAATGCAACCATATACGTAGGAATATGCACGGGCTGGACGTTTTCCAGCAGGGCGCGTTTAATACTTTGCTTGATCCACCATGCCGCGTATGTGCTAAAACGAACCCCACGATTAGGATTAAAATAATCAACCGCCCTTATAAGACCCAGATTACCTTCTTCTATCAAGTCGCCAAGGCTCATTCCCCGCCCGGCATACTTTTTGGCAATATTGACAACCAACCGGAGGTTGCTTCGAACAAGCTGCTCTCTGGCAAGCGGGTCGTTTTCATCAATAATCAACTTACCCAAACCTTGTTCTTCGTCAAATGTCAATAATGACGCCTCATCTATGTCCTTGAGATATTCTTTTAGGGTAACATCAAAAACGATAGCTCACTCCCGCCCAACCGTAAACCTCTCGGCCCCGGCCGTATGGGCAAATTGTATAATAACCACACCTGCTTATAGGACGTATTCCTCCCTGCCCCGAATTAATCCGCAATATGAACCTGCGGATAAACCTAATTGAGGTATCGGTTATAATTGCCCGCGGGTTTAGTTAGCTCAAAACAAAACTCTCCCTGTATCGGTACACTGCGACCATATTGGCACATATTGACGTTAGAACCAATTTGGATTTATAAACAATCCAAATAAAAAAGGGCCTATACTGAATCAAACAGTATAGGCCCAAAAGAATCACATTAAAATCTTCAGACCGTTTACGGTACAGTTATACCAATTTTACGGCCATAACATTTCATCAAGCCACTTATCGGCCAAAACGGCAAAGTCACTAAAATTAACCGACCTTATACCTTCGGCCTCAACCTCATACAACTCAGCGGGTGACGGCACCGTAACATCCAACTGACCATCAGCCGGAGTGGTGTCAGCCAGGTATGCAACCTGAGCCGCCGAAAGGGCACGGTTATAGATGCGAATTTCATCCAGGTCGCCGTTAAAGGCCTCGGGGCTGGTGTCCCAGCCTACGGAACCATGGGTGTTACCTATTCCCATACTGGTAGACGAACCGCCACCAAAAGTAAACGGCCCGGATGCTACCTGCCTGCCATTGAGATAAATCGTAGCGGTAGTCCCGTCAAATGTAACCGCCACGTGCACCCATCTTCCGATAAACGTTGTCATCAAACCATCCTCGGAATACACATCAGTATTTGCATCCGTATATTGTCGGAAACCAAGAGCATCAATACCACCGGTGGTATCAACCTCGAACATGAATTTCAAGCCATTAGCATCCCAACTGTCTCTTTTTCCAATCAAGCCCTGATGGTCCGAACCGGCGTGTGGCCCAAGCCACTTTACCCAGAGAGACAAAGTTAGCTGCCCTGTCCCTGAAGCAGGATCCCAAGTTCCGATACTTATTTTAGTGCCGGTACTGCCGTCAAAACGTACCGCGCTGGTACCCATAAATCCCGACGCGTTCCATGATGCGTTGTATGAAAGAGTTCCACCATGATTGCTACCGGAAGCATCTATAGTCGTAGTACCGGTACCTTCATTCAGCGGATAGTGTGCAACAAGCCCTGACGTACCCGGTAACGCAGTAGCAATGATCTCACCTTCAACAAGCCAGTCACGTACCAAAACAGCCAATTCCTGATAATCTATCACGCAATCTCCGGCAGGATCCCCGGCAGGTGCAAAATCGATTTTTGCAAATTCAGCCGAACGCTCCGAAAGAACACACCGAGGCGGATACAACCGGATATCATCGAATATCACCCTACCGGAACCACCGGCCTGTGGATTATCTCTGTCACTAAAGCCGATAGCAATGCTATCGACATCGGTTAGGTCTATGCCGCCATCCTCGAACTGTTTCAGGTCAATGTCCCACTGTTGCCAGCCTGCTATCTGTGATGCAGCAGGATCAGGATGATTCACAGTAACGGCAGGTCCAGTACTATTTGCAACAGCCACATACATCTGCTCAGCAAAATTGTTCGGATCGCCATAGAACCATATTGATAACGCTTTCATTCCCTCTTCGGTCCAGTCCCGTTGGTCACTCAAAGTCTTCTTTGCTTCGGCATACTTCAAATCGGTATCATAGAAAAACGGCATCGATTGATAATCCCCATGAACAATTGTTTGCTCGGCAAAAGGAGGAATATCATTACCGATAAGTGAACCATTTTCCGGTACTTCGTAGCCATCCATCCATGCTAAAAATATCCTGTTACTGCCCTCTTCGTCAGGATTAATGTCATTATAGGCTTCCATATCATCCACAATCAAATAGTTGCCGACCGTAAAGTTCCAGACAACTCCCTTCCAGACATCCGTATCATTTACCTCATCCACCCGCCAATAATAGGTCGTTTTGAACTGAAGGTCCCCGGGTGCGAAATTATTTACATCCGATTGGACAAAAGTCACATTCGGATGCACATCCGGTGTGGCATCGTTTACATCACTGAAATTAGTTCCTAAATATATATTGTGCGTGTCGATATTCATTCCCCGCTTCCATATAAGAGTTGGGTCTCTCCGCACATCCGTCGCTGCGTCCGCCGGAGAAGGATTCTGCGCACTTAAATTGCCGGAACCCACTAACCGCGCATTATCAAAGTAATACGCCCCTACTGTATTAGAATTCGTTGCAATAACAATCTGGATGTACGACGGCATCGCAAACTGTTCAATTACACCCGAGTAATCCCATGTCCACGTTCCCGTAATGGTGGTGCCCTCAACACCCGGATTAATAAGAGGTATTGCTCCCGGGTTATCGGGGTTGAGCGTATCGGTAAACACCACACCGGCCGCGCCGGTCGGCGCTGCCGCTCCTCCCACATCATGCCATCCAAAGCCATCACTATTGAAACTAACCTGATAAACCTGAGCATAAGTAGTCGTCGGGTCCCAGTCTGCGCTATTATAGGTGACGTCAATCGAGAACGCCTTGTTGGCCAAAAAAGCGTCCATCGCATCTATGTCCGCCAAAGAAATGGATAAATTCTGTTGCCACCCGCTGTCCGGGCTGACTTTTAGTGCACTGCTGCCGAGCGTCGCGCCTATTGGACTGAAAGTGTACTTGGGTGCTCCAATCGACTCGATCGTGACCTGCCCCGCACCCCAGTCGATCCAATCGTCATAAGAGCCGTTTTCCCAGTCACCTATAACCACGTCGGCATAGCCGGTGGATATGACACAGAGCACTAAAACAGACATCAGAAAAATAAATTTTTTACACATAATAATCCTCCTTTAAAAAAAAGAGTGAAAACAAACGAAAATGATTTTGCTCTCACCCCACTATATCATATACCCAATCAGAATAATTATTTCTGTAAGAAATGTCATACCTCCTCAAAAAACCAATTATATGCTTAAAGATATATAAAACACCTATTCGAAACTCAATAATTCAATCATCTACTCTTTTGTGCAATTCAACGGGTCATTGGACAAAAACAGAGGTACGATGACATTTAACCCGTGTTTAATGAATGTTCAAAAGGCAAATTCTGATACAAAAAAACCATGCTATTATATGATTTTTACCAAATTTGCACCCATAATGTCAAGCAATTCTTTAGTGTCTCAAAAATTTCCATTACTTAATATTGACTTTTCGTTCTTCTTATCTGCTATTTTACAGTCTTAGCTGCAGTAAAATACATGAGCTGATGAACCATTAGAACGGCAGTTTTTAATCTCAAATATAAAAAAGCCCTGCATTAAACAGGGCTAAGCTATTAATAATAAGGGAGTTAGACTTCCAGGAACCCCTTATTCAAATCTCAAAATAACAAAGTAATTGGTTCCTTCTATATTGACTAACAATAGAACTCGCTTTTGTTTTTTAGCTCTTTCTATCGCCTGGTAGAATTCCCGGGGATTTCTTACCGGTTGCCGGTTAACCTCTTTAATCAAAGTACCCGCTGATATACCGCTTCGCGCAGCTTGCGAGCTTGGGTCTATATCTTTAACAACAACACCCTGACCTTCATAGCCGTAACGTTCTTTCAATTCATCAGTAAGGGTTTCCACAGTAAAACCTAATTCTTCAATCGTCTCTGGTTGTAAATCACCGGTGAGTTGATCCATAGAAGAGCGTTTTCCAAGTTCAACATTAATTTTCTTTCGTTTTCCGTCACGCCAAATGGTTAATTCAATTTTAGTGCCGGGTTTGAGCATTGCTATCTTTGTCTGTAAATCGAGAGCCGACTTAACCGGCTGGCCATCAACTTCAAGAATAACGTCATTGTGCGTTAGTCCCGCCTTGTCAGCAGCAGAGTCTTCAATTACATTGGGAATAAGAACACCCTTAGTGTCTTCATCCAGACCAAAAAACGAAGCGTTTTCAGGTGTCAGGTCTTCTATATTTCTAACACCAAGCAGACCTCTTTCAACTGTTCCACTTTCACGAATCTGCTGATAGGCGTATCTTGCCATATTTATCGGCACCGCAAATCCAATTCCGATATTTCCGGTCGAGCCTGCAATAGCAGAATTTATCCCGACCACCTTTCCGTCAAGATTAATTAGAGGCCCTCCTGAATTACCGAAATTTATCGCCGCATCAGTTTGAATGAAGTCTTCAAGTGAGGCCAGCCCTAATCTGCTTCTTCCTTTAGCACTAACGATACCCGCAGTCACAGTGTGACTTAAACCAAGCGGATTACCTATGGCAAGAACCCATTCGCCAACCTCGAGGGTATCAGAGTTAGCAAGCTCCAAATAAGGCAAATCCTTGGCATCTATTTTAACAACAGCCACATCTGAATCCGGATCTGCTCCAGTAACCTCGGCTGTAAACTCCCGGCCGTCTGTAAGTTCTATTACCACTTTATCAGCACCCTCGACCACATGATTATTTGTCAGGATATAGCCATCTGAAGAGATAATAAAACCCGAACCCTGGGCTGTTCGTGGTTCCTGGTATCTTCGTGGTTGTTGACGTTGACGGGGAGAACGACGGAAAAAGAAATCGAAGAAATCGTCACTAAATGGATCATAAAATGGGTCTCCAAACGGCGATTGACGATATTCCCGGGTAACGGTTCTCTCCGATTTAACTCCCACCACCGCCGGAGATGCCTTTTCCGCAATAGATGCAAATGCTTTACCCATCTGACGCAGTGTAGCTATACTGTCCTGGCTCTCGGCAAAAACTGAATTTGGGGCTAAAACCAGAAGGGTAAAAAGAATTGAAATCACCAAACAACTTGAAAGTATTTTGTTCTGTCTGAAATCGTTAATTTTCATTTCAATCTCCAATTAAACAGCCCTATAAATACAAGATTTGAAAACTTAAAAAGAAAAATCAATTGAGTCTTTATACGATTTTATTACCAATAAGTTCGCAGTGTCAAGTTATTTTAAACCGGAAACAACCACATAATAAGCAGTTTTAGGGCTTGTAACATACAAATAGCTTGTTTGCCTTTCTCCCGCTCAAACATAATGATTTTACAAGGATTACAGGATTCCAACAGCTCCTAAGATTGAACCAATGGGATTGGCTGAAAAATACAACATGATTCTTGATAGCTTAATAAAAACAGAGTAAAATAGTATAAGTTATTATCCAAATAATATAATCTGCCATTATATGGAGGTTTATAAGTATGAAATTATTATGGATATTCAGAGCTATCTTCCTTGTTGTTGTTGTAGCGGTTTTGTTCGTAAATATCAGTTCTGAGATAATGACCCTCGATGAAGAGGGCCAAATGTCCAACGAAGTGTACGATACGAATTTAAACGCAATCAGCTGGAGCGGTTTCGGTATGGTGGTGTTCGTTCTTCTTGTGGACGTTTTGACACCCAAGAAAAAACTTACCGCCCTTGCGGGTGTATTTTTCGGTTTATTTGTCGGCGTGTTAATCACCTGGCTGCTCTCACCCGTAGTTGAAATGGTAACAAGTACATTCGGCTTCTCTTTAACCCCGCCTGCAATTGCCGCAATTAAATGGACGATGGGAATTTGTTTGTGCTATCTTACAATTAGTATCGTGATGCGGACCAAAGATGATGTGCGATTTGTGATTCCTTATGTGGAATTTTCAAAACAGACCAAAGGCGCCCGCCCTCTGATTCTGGACACTTCAGCAATTATCGACGGACGAATAGTAGATTTGTGTCGCAGTAGTCTCTTCGATGCGCCACTTGTAGTTCCTCGTTTTGTCCTCAGTGAGCTACAGCTAATAGCAGATTCCGCCCATAAGCTAAAACGCAACCGCGGCAGACGCGGACTCGACGTACTCAATAAGATGCAGTCCGATCCCAGTATCGACGTGGAGATTGACGATGCAATAATTCCCGAAGTCGAGGAAGCCAAAGGCGTTGACCATAAACTGTTAATGTTTGCCAAAGCCTGCAACGGACGAGTGGCAACCACGGATTATAACCTCAGCAAAGTCGCCCAGGTGCGTGATGTTGATGTTGTCAACATAAACGACCTGGCAAATTCTCTAAAGGTGGTCGCTCTTCCGGGAGAGACAATGGAAGTTAAGATTATAAAGCCGGGCGAAGAAGCCGAGCAGGGTATAGGCTATCTTGACGATGGAACGATGGTTGTTGTCGAAGGCGGCCGCAATAAAATCGGACGAGATTTGGTCATCAGCATAACAAGCTCGCTCCAAACCTCTGCGGGCAAGATGATATTTGGCAAATTCGAAGAGTACGTACAAAATAGAAATGACAACGGGCAGGAAAGACCCGACAGGAGATTAGTTAAAACCAACACCGAGAACAACAGATAGTATGAGCAATTAGGAGTAAAAACTGTCCAGGATTTGACGTTGTTTTTAGGTTCTATATCCCGACCTCATAAGGCATTTCGCGAATATTAAGACGGCCAGCAGCAGACCTGCAGCGAACAGAGGCCAATGGAAGTATGTGCTATAACCCTCCTCTGCGATATGCGGACCGGGGATACAAAAAGAAACAACTATAATAACAGCAGCAGCCGAAAAAACAATCCAATCGTAGAAATGTGTTTTTAATGGTTTGGCGCAGCAATCGCAATACAGGATTGCCATGGCAAAAATAAGCATCACAAGGGAGACCAAAATCGGTGCCAACACAGGTCCCGCCCAGGATACCGGCATTAAAAATAGTATGTCCCAGTCCATAAGGGATGCCGGCCAGTTAAGAAGCACCTTCAACCAGACGTAGTAGAAAATATCCCAGACAGCGAAGATAGTTAAAAAGTAAGCAACTCGTTGCCGAAGATTTCTGCCGAACAAATATGCACCTGTTATTATCAAAACCAAAGTAGAAGCTTCTCTGCCGACTTCTGTGATTAAAAGACGTTTCCAGAGTGGATTGATGCTAAATATTGTCAGAGGGAAGGTGAATCCGTCCGGATAGAAGATTGCACGAAGATATACAACTACAGCGGCTTCAATATATCCGAAAGCTATGCTGAAGATAACGGCAATGCAGAATCTCTTTAACGTAATCTTCCATGTATCCATTGATTCAAGCGATAAATTTTATGTTATCGAATTATTTAAGTTTTTGTATCTGTTTTAAAAGAGCAGATACAGCTTCGGATTCAGGAACTATTGAGATTCTTCGTCCTTTGCGATAGATGTATGCTTTATCCTTTGCTCCACATAACGCTATATCAGCGTCAGCAGCTTCACCAGGGCCATTGACGATACAGCCCATAACGGCAATCCTTAGCGGTTTATCAATCCGGCTTACAGCTTTTTGCACCCGCCGGGCAAGTTTTATAACATCTACTTCGGCGCGCCCACAGGTCGGGCAGACTACAAGCTCCGGACTCGAACTCTCACATAAGCCAAGTGCTGTCAAAATCTGCTTTGCGATTTTAGTCTCCTCTACAGGATTATCGGCGGCACTTACCCTTATTGTGTCACCAATACCTTCAGCCAGCAGAGTACCAAGGCTGACGGCCGACGGTACTCTTGCATCTTCCGGCAAACCGGCGTGGGTCAAACCGAGGTGTATGGGGTAGTCGAACGTATCGGCAATTCTGCGGTTGATTTCAATGGTCCTTAACGCGTCACTGCTTTTTGCACTGAGAACCAGTTGATTGAAATTGCGACTTTCAAAAATACGGACGTATTTTTTCATCTCCTTCAGCATTAAATTAACACGCTTGCCGGCCGACACAAACCGCTTCTGATAATCCGTGATACTTGCTTCGTTGACACCGACGCGGACGGCGACCCTGTGCATTGCGGCAGAGTCAATAATGCGAAGAATATCTTTACGATTTTTTATATTCCCGGGATTTAGTCTTATTTTGGCAGCACCCGCCTCAATTGCCTCGATGGCCCTGTCCGGGCTGAAATGGACATCTGCGATTAGAGGGACTTTTACCTTCCGGACGATTTTACCAAAGGCGTCGGTATCGGCCCGTCGGGGAACGGCTACTCTGACCAGTCGACAGCCGGCCCGGACAAGCTGATTTACCTGCCTGACGCAACGGGCAACATCGACCGTCGGAACCTTCGTCATTGACTGGATAACCACAGGATGTTTATAGCCGAGCTTTACCGAACCAATATTAACAGTTGTGGTCTTTCTTCGTTTAATCACGATATGATTGTAGTCTGAATCGCTTATCGGAGCAAATCAAAACAGCTCAGGCAACACCATTAAAAGACGTGTTATTATCAAAAGATTCGTAAAAAATTGAGATTTTCTCAGTTTTTTGGGGTAATTACTATAACGAATTTATGTTTTTGGCGTCTATATTATGAAGGTCTGAGTGACGTCGGTTAAATTATAGGAAATTATGTTTATTTACCGTTTATATGGGAAATGTCGGCATAGACTACCGATGCCATTTATTTTTAAATGGTTTCATTGTATCCGCGCTGATAACCTGCAAGTGTTGTCTGTTTAATGCCTTGCTCGCAGAGCTATCAGGCAATCTCATTAGTGACTATTACTATTGGAGAAAAAGAGATGAAATTATGTGTAAGCCTCTGTCTGAAGGTTGCATTAGTTGGGCTATGTGGATTAGTTAGCCAGGAACTTGATCCTGAAGTGCTTTTAGATAAATATAACTCATGTAATAATAAGTTTGAGACTATTTATTACGACCTAGATACTACTTTACAGGTTGGAAGTTTAAAGTATATTTACTCATTCAAATATTGCTCTAATAATGAAAAAATGCAATGGATTGGTGGCTTGAAATGTTACAAAAAAGACGGGACTATCGACCAAAGAAGCAGCGGACTACTAAGAGATATTTATAGTGATAAGTGGGGGGTACATCTTCAGTTCTATAACCCTGAGTTGAAAAGTAATAGACCTCCGAGGGCCAGTTTGTTTAGAAGTTCACGACGTGATAAAGCTTTTCAAGATTATTCCGAGACACCCTCACATGGGGGACCTCTAAGGGGAAAATTAGAAGGTAGTAATAATCAATCTATTTATGATCTGCTTAAAGGGGCACCGAATTTAAAATTACATGATAAAGTCACAAAAATAATAGGCTATGATACCTATCTTATCGAGGCGGATACGAAGTATGGGGTTGTAAAAGCATGGATTTCACCTGATTTGGATAATAATTGTTTGAAATGGGAAATTATCAAGGATCAGAATCAATTCTATCGAGATGGAACTACTACTAATGACGAATTTACAAAGTGGACGGCAGTTTATGATGCCGAAAAAGTTGAACAAATTGATGGTCAATATATTATTACTCAAGCTAAATTTAACCATAAAGTAGACAATGGCGATACAGTACTTGGCAATCACACATATCACTATAATCTTAAAAACATCGATTTAAATCCGGATTATGAAGCATTGGGGGCGTTTAAAATTCAGTTGCCTGAAGGAACTGTGGCTACTCACGAGGAGGTTCCCGGAATTCAATTTCGCTGGACGAACGGAAAGTTCGTTCCCGATGTGGATGATTATCTCTACAAGAATCTAACCGGCAAACCTTTACCGAGTTTAGAAAGTTTTATGAAAGGCTCAGAATCTAACTATAACAAAGGAAAGATGGTTTTAGTTTGCCTCTGGGATATGCAGCAGAGAGCATCACGGAATTTAGTAAAAGAGCTTGCAAAACAAGAGGAAGAATTGAAGGACAAAAGCTTAATAGTATTTTTGGTTCATACCTCAGATGTCAAGGCCGATGAACTTCAAAAATGGATTGAAGAAAATAATATACCATTTACATCCGGACGTATCACAGGTGAATACCAAAAAGTTCTGCTTCACTGGGGTGTACAGGCGCAGCCTTGGCTGATACTAACTGATAACAATCATATCGTCACCGGCGAAGGATTTTCAATAACTGAGCTGGATGAGAAAATAATAACGTCCGGAGAGAAATAAAAATCTATTGCTCAGAATGTTCCATCAGTTCTTTCATACGCTTCTGATACCATTTTACATAAGCATCAGAATTTCGAACAATTTCTTTTGGAGGATTCAGGTTTGATAACTGTTTACATAGCTGCCTAATGTAAGCTAATTTTTTGAAACAATTTGCTATCTTAATTTTATTGAGCCGCTACTTGTTTTTAGATATAGTTTTCCACTGCCCTGACCAATCATCCCGGCGATATTCTTTTTGCTGACCTTGCCGGTGATTGTTATCGGCAAATCCGTTCTTACTGAACCATAACTCGTACCCATCTCAACTTCACCAGAGAAATTCGGTGGTGCTACGAAATTTATACTACCATAGGAAGTAACGACATTTGCGGTCATATCAGATGGCGCCGAGTCAGAGCAAACAATATCAATACCTCCGCTGCCGGACCTGGCCTTAAGTTCAGAAGCCGTAATTTGCCGACAGGTCACATGACCATACGATGTGGACACATCGGTTTCTTTTACGATTGCCTCAGTAACATTTATACTGCCGCTGCTCGAATGGAGTTTGATTGAATCTCCTTTGAATTCATCAGCAGTGATTGAGCCATAAGACGTATGTAAATCACAATCATCGAAAGAAACTACAGAGAGCTTGATTCCGCCGCTACTGGTTTTAAGTTTGATATCTCCGCCTGAAACATCAAGGCATGTGACAGAGCCATAAGATGTATTCAAATCGACCGAGCCTTCTATATCTTCGGCGGTAATTGAGCCGCTGCTGGTTTTACCGATTACATCCCCATCGATATTCTTCAATTTCAACGCTCCATAGGAACTATTACATTGCGCGTTGGTCTGCATCGGTACTGTTATATCATAGCTTATGCTGATTGAGCGATTATTCGACAAATGCGGCTTATCGGCTTTAACCGTTAGTGTTTTACCCACCGGCTCAAGGATAATTTTTACATCTTCTGCTATTTCATACGCCTCTTGTTCGGTGGGTGCTCTAACACAAATTTCAGCCACTACATTGCAATTGGTTACTTCAGCACCCGTGATAGTAATTGAACCTGAGCTGGTTCCTACCTTAATAGTCGAACCGGCCTCAAGGGTTCTTTGCTGATGAACGGTCTTTTCAAATTTGGCCCGAGCCCAATCTCCAATCTGAATATTACAGCCGACAACAGAAACAAACAGTAATATTAAACACGCAAACACCCCGGTTACGTAATAAGACTTCTTCATTTTCAACTCCTTTCAGAGCAAAGTCAATTATCTGAGTCTTATTGAGCCGTTATGTGTCTCAAGATGTAATTTGCCCCGACCGTCACCGATTGTCCCTTTGAGTCTGTTCTTACTGACTTTTCCAGTGACCGTTATAGGCAAATCCGTGTTTATAGATCCGTTGTGGGTCGAGGCCTCCACCTGTGCCGAGTAGTTATCCGGAGTTGTAAGTTCTATGCTGCCATTATGGGTCACTATGGATATATCACAAACAGGCTCAGCCGTTCCGGAGTAAGCCAATTTAACGCCGCCGTTGTGCGTCTTAAGCTGTGCATCTCCAGAAATTTCTTCACATTCAACTCTGCCGTTATGAGTATTAAGCTTGACCTGCCCAGAAATTTTCTTGGCAGCCGCCCTGCCGTTATGCGTTGTGGCATCAATCTGGCCGGTGATATTTGTGATTTTCATCGCTCCGTTATGACTTCCGAGCTTCAGATCGACACGATTCGGAACAACACAATCCAGGCTTACACTTACAGAGCGATTTATCATGTACTCAGGCTTCTTAATTTTAAGAATCAGGTCGCCGCCCATAGGCTCCAAACTCACCTGGGTTTGCTCAGCCACTTCCATAGCATCTTCATCGGTCCGCGCCCGGGCAACAATAGTGGCCGTAACATTGCAATCAGCGACATCGGCACCTTTAATCGTAACTGAACCGTTGTGGGTTTGGGCTTCAAAGCTCGAGCCAGGAGATAGAGGCATCTCCAAATGCACAATCTTTTCATACTTCGCCTGCATATCGCAGCTTCCGACATAGACACAGCATCCGGCCAGCGAAAGCAAACTAAGCAAACAACCTAAAGATATTCTTATTAAACCATTTTTTTTTACCATTTCCTTGTCTCCTTATTTTTTTAGTTTATAACATCCTCTGGAAATTAGTCGCTACTAAGTATTAAATGTTTCACAAAAAATCCGCGCCTTTTTCGTAGTTTCACAATCTTTATAAATTGAAGGCCGTTTATATGCAAGAAGTTTCAGTTAAATTTGGATTTTTCCCTTAATACCTACACATAAAACCTAAAGTCATCCTTGACAGCCTGCCATGAATTCCGTCATTATTACATTAAAGGCCTATTTTACGCCTGAGCGTTTTGTAATTCGCTAAATAATTCAAACTGACCGATTCTTTTTGTCATACCTGCGAAAGCAGGTATCCAAAAGAGATTTAAATGATCTGGATTCCCGCTTACGCGGGAATGACACAATGGGTTATATTATTAAAAAGTATAAGTTGTAACAACCATATTCCAAAGAACGAACAGTTTGAGTAAATACAGAAAGTTAAGGAAACAAATGGCAAGTAATCTTTTTAATCTTTCCGGCAAAACCGCATTAGTGACCGGCGGTAACCGGGGTATCGGCCTGGCCATCGCAAAAGGCCTGGCCGAACATGGAGCTGATATAGCAATCATTGCCCGTACCAAAAAGCAGCTCGATGACGCATCGCAGCAAATACAAGCCGATACCGGTAAAAAAGTGTGGACATTCCCATTTGACCTTCAAAATACAAAGGCTATAGAGAGCCTTTTTAATGAAATCACCACCCAAACAAAAGGTGTAGATATCCTCGTTAATTGTGCCGGTACGACCATTCGCGGACCGGCAGAAGATATCGACCTCAAGGCGTGGAACCAAATCATCGAGCTTAATCTGACAGCAGTATTAGCTGCTTCACAGGCGTTCTGTCACCATCGCAAGCAAGTCAATAAAGCCGGCAAGATAATCAATATCGGCTCTTTGATGTGTCATGGTGCAAGAGCCACCACTGCTGCGTATGCGAGCAGCAAAGGCGGCCTGCTAATGCTGACTAAATCACTGGCTGTAGAGTGGGCCAAATACAAAATTAACGTCAATGCCATAGGACCGGGTTACATAGCTACAGACCTTACAGCACCCTTGCAAGCCGATAAAGACTTTAATAAATGGGTACTTTCAAAAACCCCCCTTGCAAGATGGGGCCTGCCTCAAGACCTGGCCGGTACTGCCGTTCTACTGGCATCGAGTGCCGGCGATTTCATAACAGGGCAAATTATATATATCGACGGCGGCTGGTTTGCTATGCTATAAGACTGAAATTTCATCAGAAAAAACATCCTCAAACTCGATTATTTTACAAAAAATTTACTTCATCATTTGTCAACCGATAGGCTAACATATTCGTCTATAGCGGTAGATGGAGTTAATAGCTTCGATGGAAAACACAGACAAAAGCTTAATTAATGCCCATCGTCAGGGCGACTCGGCGGCATTCGGTGAAATCGTATGCCGATATGGGGATAATGTTTTGGGATATTTAATACACATGACCGGTAATCGAGAACAAGCTGAAGACCTCTTCCAGGAGACTTTCAAACGTGTGCATGAAAAATCCCATACCCTCAAAGGCAACGAATTCAAAAGCTGGCTTTTCAAGATTGCAACGAATATAGCCCTTGACGGATTGCGGAAAAAGATAAGAGTATCTTCACGCCAAAAGAAACTAAACTTTACAGACCATAACGGCGAAGAATTTAGCGCTGCTGTAACAGATAATTCCAGCAATCCCTCCGCCGAAGCGGAAAAAGCAGAACAAATCGAGCAGGTAAGGCAGGCAATCGAGTCGCTGCCCGACAGACAAAGGGCAACACTTGTACTGGCCTACTATCAGCAGCTTAGTTACCGAGAGGTAGCGATGGCTTTGGACTGTTCCATTGGGACGGTTAAAACGCAAATGTTCAGGGCACTTAGGACTCTGGCGCAAAGACTGCCGGAGGTAGAATTATGAATAAAGCGGAAAATCATCTAACAGAACAACAGCTTATCGAATATCAGTTCAAGCTGACTTCAGATATTCAGGCAAAAGAAATCGCTGCTCATCTGGAAAGTTGCACCCAATGCCGGGACCGACTGGAAAAACTCAAACACAAATTTGCAGCATTGGATTTGTTACGCGAAGACGTTCAGGTATCCGAAGAGTTGATTTCTCAGGTAGTCGAACAGGCAAAAAAACCGGCACCGGCAAAAATCTTCTCGCTCAACAAACCCCTCTGGCTAAGTGCCGCCGCCGTACTGCTGCTGGGAGCGCTATTAATTGTAAATTTAGACAGGAATAACAAACATACAGAAAAAACATCAAAAGAATCAAAACTCCCAACAAGACAAATGACACTTACCGAAGAATCAGAAAGTAAATTAGCCGCAGATATGAAAAGAGAAGGCACAGCCGGTACAATAGTTGCATCGGCAAGAACAAAGACAGATAAGGCCGGTGAGCTGTCATCCTCTGCCGAAGCAGAAGTAGCTGTTGCAGGGCAAATAACCGAACAGCCGCCCTTCGCTCCTGCAAGCGCCATAGAATTAGTGACCCTGCCCCGACGAGATAGTGTTCAGCTTACTATTTACAGCTCCGCGGATTTAACGCTGGCACGCGAGAGGCGGAACATCACATTGAAAAAAGGCTGGAACTGGCTCCAGTTCATGTGGGCTGATACGTTAATCGACCCGACTTCATTGAGCCTGGAGCCCTTGGGGCAGAAAGATAAAATCGATATACAGCAGTTGGTTTTTCCGGCGAGGCTGCGGGAGATTGGCCGCTGGCTAATTCGCTCTCAAATCAGTGGCCAGGTACCGTTCGAGATAACATATTTCACGAGCGGCCTGTCCTGGCGGGCGTTTTATATGGCAACACTTTCCCAAGATGAAAAGTCGACGCAAATCAAGGGTTACGTCCGGGTGACTAACAATAGCGGCGAAGATTATGAAGACGCACAAACACGACTGATTGTCGGTCAGGTCCATATCCTCGACCAAATCGCCGAATTAGCAAGGCGGCAATATCCATACAACAGCCCAATCACGAGTCATGACAGAAAAACAGGCGTTGGTGGTTTTGTCGAAGATCATGTTAAATACGGTATCACAGATGAACTAGCGCTTAGAGATAAAGAGCAGAAATTTATCAATGAACTCGGACTTAAAGAAATAACCAAAGAAGGGCTCAGCGAATATTTCCTCTATACAATCGAAGGAACCGAAACCATCCCGAACCAATGGGGTAAAAGACTACTTTCGTTCGAGGCCGATGATATTGAAATCGAGAGTCTATATAAATACGACCGGAATCGCTGGGGCCAGCGGACAATAAGATTTGTCAAATTCGCAAACGACAAAGACCACAATCTCGGCGAAACTCCTATCCCAGATGGAAACATAAAAATATACGGCCGAGTCGATAACAAAGGACACCTGTCATACGTCGGCGGAACGAATATTAAATACATCCCGGTAAACGAAGAAGTGGAACTTAACCTCGGTCCGGCAAGGCTGGTCCGGGTCGAGCCGAAGCTAATGGACTTCAAAACGGAAAATTACGTGTTCGACCCGAACGAAAACATAACCGGCTGGGACGAGCTGCGAACATGGAAAATCGAAATCACAAATACCAGAACACTGCCGGTGGAAATCGAGATTACACGCAACTTCGGCACAAGGTTCTGGTCGTTACAAAGCGAATTACCTTACGAAAAATATGACATCACACGCGCCCGATTCAATCTGGCAATCGAGCCTAAAAGTAAACGTTCATTCGAATATACGATATGTACGTACCACGGTACGAGAGAAGATGCGATAAAACAGTAAGTCAATTTGAAAAGGAGATAAAATCATGAACTGCAAGAGAAACAAAATTTTGACAATCGTACTCGTCCTGGGACTTATCACCACCGCCCAGGCAAGGATAAAATTAGTGGCCCTGCCGGAGCGGGCGGCGACTGTTATTCGCCTGGATAATCCGCAGGCGACATTGATTGAGGAAGAGAGGGTCTTAACACTTCAACAGGATCTTAACAAGGTTGACTTTTCATGGAAGTCCGTCTCTATCGACGCCGACTCGATTCGGCTCCAGGCACTCGACCACCCGGAGAACGTGACGCTTCTTAGTGTCAGCTATCCGCCGAATGAAGCTGCTCTGGTCTGGGACATCAGCAGTAAAGGCAACTACGCGGAAACGGTGAGAATCAGCTATCTGTTGTACAATATCGACAGACTCATTACATACAAAGCAATAGCCGACAAAGGAGAGACGAAGGTAGATTTGAAGAGCTTCATCATCCTGCGGAACTTCTCAGGTGAAGATTTCGAGAAGGCACGGGTGCTGCTGGATTACGGCGAGGCCTTCGAGCAGGGTATAGACCATGAAGAGACAAAGCAATTGCTTTTCCTGAAAGCACCGGAAGTACCAATTACGAAAATCTGGACGTTCGATTCTGCCAAACTGCCCTGGGACCCGGAAGAGCTTGAAAACAGGAATGTGGGAATCCCGGTCAGTTATCGAATCGTCAACGATGCAAAAAGCGGATTAGGTAAATTTGCTTTATGGGGTGGTAAGGCACGACTTTTCCAGGACGATGGACACGAGAGTACCATATTTTTGGGCGAGGATAACGCCATCCTGGTACCGGTCGGCGAAAAAATGGAACTCTATATTGGCGATAGTCGTGACATCGTCGTGACACAACGCAAAACAAAAGACACACGAATTAACGTACGCAGAAACGACAGCAGGCAAATCGTTTTGTACGATACCGATGAGGAAATTACCGCTAAAATCGAGAATTTCAAGGACAGTCCCGCAGTATTGACAATGATACAACACATCCCCGGACAATGGGACATGGAAAGTTGCACACTGGACGGCAAGCGACTGAACCTCGATAAAGATTACAAGAAAAAAGACGTCAATACCCTTGAGTTCGAGATAACCTTACCGGCTCGGACAGAATCAGGCCCGGCGACAAAAGAACTGAAGATGCACTACCACCAGCGAAACGTCCGCCCGGGTCACAGAACTCAACCAAAAGTAATTGGAAGATAACGAACCTGAACTTTCCGAGATAAAGGAGCATAAAAATGAAACGTTTAATATTTTCTTTTCTTATAATCACTGCAATTGTTGGTATAGCACAGGCCAAGGTGGACCTTGTTACCTTGCCCACACGGGATACAGTTCAATTAACAATCTATAACTCCGCGGATATGACTTTGGTTCGTGAAAGCAGAGCATTGACACTCAAAGAGGGAAAAAACAGCCTGCAATTTTCCTGGGAAAACACACTGATTGACCCGACCAGTCTTGAGATGCTGCCCAAAGCCAACGCCGACAAGATTGACATTGCCAATCTGACTTACCCGCCGAGAGTTCGGAACCTGGGCCTGTGGAATATCGCCAGCGGCGTTTCGGGAAAAGTGCCGGTCGAGATTACATATCTGACCAGCGGCCTGTCCTGGCGGGCGTTTTATATGGGAACGCTAACTGAAAACGAAGACACGATGCGCCTACAGGGCTATGTCCGCGTAACCAATAACAGCGGCGAAGATTATGAAAATGCCCAGACCCGCCTTATTGTAGGCAAGGTCCATATCATCGATGAGATTGCCGAGCTTGCCCGCAGGCAGTACCCATACGACAGACCGGGAGCACCTCCACCTGCAACTATGCCGGCAGGGATAGAACGCCGCTTCGAGGAGGACTCAAGACTAAGAAAAGCAATGGTCATGACCGCCGAAGCTCCCGCACCGAAAGAAATCGTAAAAGAAGGTTTGAGCGAATATTTCCTTTATACAATCGAAGGCACAGAAACCATAACAAACGGCTGGTCGAAGCGACTGCTGAGCTTCGATGTGGATGCGGTGCCGGTTGTCAATCTCTACAAATATGAAGAAGAACGTTACGGCCCTCGCGTTGTTCGTTTCCTGAGCTTCAAAAATGACCAGGAACATGAACTCGGCGAAACACCCATCCCCGGAGGATTGCTAAAAGTCTATCGGAGCGCCGGTGGACAGGGACATCTGTCCTATACCGGACAATCCGAGTTCAAATATATTCCCGTCAATGAGGAAGTGGAGCTCAATCTCGGACCGGCAGCCAACGTGGTCGTCGAACCGAAGGTGATGGATTATAGAACGGACAATTACAGGTTCGATTCCGACGATAATATCATCGGCTGGGATGAAATCCGTACGTTTGAAATCGAGGTAAGAAACACCCGAGATATTCAGGTAAAAATCGAGATAAAGCGAAACTTCCCGAGTCCATTCTGGCAGGTCGGAACAAGAGCAGATTACGAGAAAGTAGATTCGGATACAATCAAGTTCACGCTC
Source organism: uncultured Pirellulales bacterium (assembly GCA_964508785.1). GTDB lineage: Bacteria > Planctomycetota > Phycisphaerae > Sedimentisphaerales > Anaerobacaceae > JAFGPS01. The sequence continues at coordinate 51,320 of CAZDVE010000021.1, forward strand.
GATTTAAAACCGAGGTCGCAGCAGAAATTCCAGTACGTTGTGACAAGTTACTACGGCACAAGACAGGACGACATGAGATAAACCTAAAGATATACTAAATAAGCCAATTTAAGCGTCGTCACATTAGCTCTGCTCAATAAGAATCCACGGGCAACACCTGTTGCGGGCTTTCAGGCCCGAATACATCGAACTGCGGCCCGTATTGCTGTAAATAATATAAGGAATACGCACGCTTAAAAATTAGTACCGGCAAAAACAAAACAGTACCGATATACGGGATAGCCAAAACACATGCCAGGCAGCAGAAGGTACAACACACTCCCATTAAAACAATCGCGCCAATGGCCATTACGACGACTATTTGAAACAAAACATACAATAAAAAGCGGGCCTTGTTAACCGAGAGGATTTCAAGAAATTCCCGCCAAGCTGCTGTGACGCTTGTTGTACGCAGGAACATAACCGGCACAACGAAATCCATCGTGAATTTATCGATAAGACCCAGGCAAATAAAAATTGCAATAACACAGAGAACAAGAAACACTATACCGAGTATCGGTGCCACAGACGGCCCACCAGCCGATGCCATTACGCCGATAAGAACTACTGTTAAAATCACCGGCAGTATTACTATAACAAAACCAACCAGACTTAGAACAATTCGAAACACAAACAGTCTGTTGGCATGTTCCCGAAATTTTTTCCAGGGATTTTTTACTTCCGCCTTGTTGCCTGCCACGCAGTGAAGAAACATAAATTTACCGCGGCTGCTCAGCCATGTTAAAACAAGCCAAAGAACTATTCCAAACAACACAATAAACACCACAAGAGGAACAATCCAATACAAATTTGCCAGGACAAATTCCTTAGTTTCATTAAAAGCTTCCCGAGCATTAGAGCTATCATCGAAGGGGAAATTTCGTTGCGGCCCTCCTCCGCTTCCACCACCGCTTCCCAGGGAAGCAAGCCAGGCACAAAAACCGATGATAAACCATCTGCCCAGGTCAAAAGGTCTAAAAAGCATTATCTTTACCCAGTCAATGGCTGGAGTTATCGGATCAATCACACTTACACTGGCTGGTCGCTGATTGTTCATAATATAAGGCCTCCATAATATATGAGCCGGTTAACAAACATTGCTATCAGGATGATTCCGGTTGATAACGAACTAATATTTGCAAGAACATTAAACAAAACACTAAAACCCGCACCACAGACCACAGCGACCATAGCAACAGCCTTTTCCAACCGACTGATTGTTATAATCGTATCTGCCTGCTCTTGTCTGCCATTTGTTTCTGTTCGCCTAAGTTCAGTAAGAGCGTTACTTATTAACCTCTCGGTAAATACTTTACCGGGTAACTCTGAATCGTCGGCAAGCATTACAAGTCGCGATATATTCTTTTCCAATTGTATATCAGAATCGTAATCAGAAAAATCTTTATCTTGTCTTTTCATGATCCCTGACCCAACTCATTCTGAAATATCATCTTTTGCAGTTTCTGACGAAGGGAAATTTTCGCCCTATACAGCAGACTGTAAACAGCTTTCTCGGTTATATCCATCTGCCGGGCAATATCACAAATCGGCCGACCCTCTATATACACAGCCTTGAGCACAGTTTCTTCCTTACTTTCCAGTTTACCAAGTGCCGACCGGACAATCTCCGCCGTTTCTTCTTTTTCGAGCACTTCATCAGGCAACAGTTTAGTATCTATAGTTTCAAAATATCGGCTTATATCAACATTAATGCTCTGCCGAGACGCACGTGTTCTCCATTCAAGGCGGATATTATTACGTGCGATACCAAGAATCCATTCCTCAGGACCACCCCTGGCTGGATCATAACTGCCGCGACCCCTTACAGCATCGAAAACCGTTTTCTGGACCAGCTCCTCGGCAAGTGAAGGATTCGGCCAGCTTTTTATAAATAAATTATAAATTTTCGGAATCTCCCGTTCGAGAAATTCTCGCCACACTTCGGCATCGCCCTGAGCGAATTTTTCCCTGCTTTTTTGTTCCAACTTATCAGGCACTTTTTCAAGTTCTCTTGTTCTGAAACCTGTTTTCATTAAATAATATACACATGAAGGTAAAATTACTCATGCTTTTTGGAAAAAAACTTCTCGGGATGGAGATTACAAACATTGTTACTTTTATGGTTCAACTCCCCCCGGCAGATATAATACTTTACAAATGAAAGCATAACAATATACTAAATATCAGATAGTTCGGGCAAAGATTATGAAGTCCACCGGAGACAATTTTATAAATTTCTTTTTTTACTTTCGTAAAAATCGGATTCGATAAATGAGAAAGAATCTCGAACAAATTGCCAAAGAAGATGGCCGGTATTGTGCCCGGGCAATCGGATTTGTCTCCGAAGGTCTCACCTATACGGCAAAAAAGGTCGCTACCGAGCCTAAACATGTCAGCGGCCAGACTCTATGCGAGGGATTGAAAAAACTTGCTCTCGAAAAATGGGGCAGGTTGGCGATGCTCGTTCTTAATAACTGGGGCATTAAAACAACACAGGACTTCGGCGAAATTGTTTATCTTATGATTAAAAATAAATGGATGAGCGCACAACCCACCGATTCGATTGAAGATTTCAGCGATGTTTACGATTTCAAGACCGTATTCAAAGACCAATTCGAATTCTAAAAAATCCTACTATTTCTCGAATTACCGACACAGTTACATTAAGAGCTTTTTAGTCAAATCAGCCTGGAAGCGTCCCTCGAATACGAACTCTACCGGTCCTGTAAGATGGACGTGCTTATTCGGTCCGATTTCGACTAACAGTTTGCCGCCCGGCATTTTCACATTCACTGTATCATCCACGAGATTTAACTTATGAGCTGTTGCTGCCGCTGCGCAGGAACTGCTGCCGGAGGCCAATGTATATCCGGCCCCCCTTTCCCAAATCATTATCGCGATATTATTTCTATCAATGACTTTAAGAAGCTGCATATTGATTCGATTTGGAAACATATCGTGATTTTCAATCAGAGGCCCTAACTGCCTTGCTTTCTGCTCATTGATTTCCTGCATCGGGATTACGCAATGCGGATTACCAATGGACAGGCATGTCACTTTATACTTTGCTCCATTTATTTCAAGCTCCTCATTAATCACTTCCCTTTCTTCGCCTTTTACCGGTATCTCGGTACTAAGGAAAGAAATTGTCCCTATATCGATTTTTATCAGGTTTGCGGATTCATCTTTTATTTGCACTCCAACGATTCCGCCTATGGTCGCAATATTGAAATTATTATTGCTGACATACCTTTTTTCAAACAGATACCTTGCAAAAATTCTTAATCCATTGCCGCTTTTTTCCGCTTCGCTGCCATCGGGATTGAAAATTCTGACACTAAAATCATTCCCGCTTCGCATTGGGCCGTACAAAATCCCATCTGCTCCGACGCCGAAGTGCCTGTCACAAATTAAACGAATGGCATCCGGCGTTAAATTAATATCGTGAACATTCGGATCAATGACAAGATAATCGTTTCCCAAGCCGTGGTACTTCTTAAAATGTGAATCCATTACTAATTACTCAATTTCGATTTCCATTTTAGAATTCGAGGTTCTAATTCGCCGAATTTATCCTCTCACACAATCACTATCTAATAATTGATAGACGACAGACTGCGCATTTTTTAAATTAGTTTTAACTCAAGAAAAAACATGCTATCTATATCGAAATGCTCATAAGGTTCGATGTCACTGAATCCAAGAGAACGATACAATTCAACCGCACCGGTCATTTTTTTATTGGTATTCAACCGCATCGCGTTATACTTTTTAGCACGACCCTGCTCAATGACAGCCTCGGCAAGAGCCCTTCCGATGCCCAATCTTCGAAATTCAGGTTTTACAAAGAGCCTTCTCATCTCACAAATACCGTCACCTAAATCCATTAATCCGACACAGCCGACCGGTTTGCCCTGATGTTCGGCAAGCAAAAGACATCCCGCAGGCGGGCTGAAACGGCCAGGCAAATGATTTGCTATCTCACGCTCATAATTTTCCATATATTCTTTGAAGGAAGGCCGTTCCAAATATTCATGTAAACGACTCTTCAAAAGTTCAGCAAATTCGAACCAAAAAATGCGCACCTGCTCAATATTTCTGCCGTTTTCTACCTTCAATATCTCCAACATGCCTTCTTACCGTATTAGTCTTTCTTCTTAAATATTTCTTCGAAAATCTCGTTCGAACCTCGTGGCGAGCATCAACGCCGTCTAATCTTTTCAATAATTCCCTCTTAATACATACTGCTTTCTAATGCACGTCTTGATCAATTTGCTCCGGATATTCCTTTCGTCTCAGTTCGTTTATTGTTTCCGTTAGAAGCTGGTTAAATGCTTCAGGGTCTTCAATCATTATAAAATGCCCCATTCCGGGCATAAGTTTAACTTCGAAAGAACGGGCATGACGTCGACCAACCTCAACATTAGTCTCAAGCAAGTCGGAATTTATGCAATATATCGGCACTCGAACCTCTTTAAGTGCATCCTTAACATCGTAGTTAAAATATTCCTGCAATGAACTGATTCCAATCCACGGCGGAGCCGAAGACATATCCTCTGCAATTCTCTCGACTATATTAGGGTCCGAATCGGGCGTGAACATATCGCGAACAAATCCATTTGTATTCTCTACGAAATTCTTTTTAAAACCGGAAATAAATTCCTCAATTTGTTCCTTCGGATATTCGGTATCAAAGCTATGAAAAGTATCTATTCCAACCAAACCTATCACACGCTCGGGCATACGCTTAGCCGCCTCAATGATTACATAGCCACCCATCGAATGTCCTATGAGGATTACCTGATTAATTCCGAGCATTTCGACAACCGCAGCCACGTCTGCGCCGAACGCCTCCATAGTCCATCTCCTACGACCGAGGCCGGATGCCCCGTGTCCTGCAAGGTCAATGGCAACAACTTTATACTGACGTGCGAAATAAGGCACCTGATAACTCCAGTACCTTTTATCGCAACACCAACCATGAATGAATACAAGGGCAGGACTGCCTTTACCCTGAACACTGCAGCTTATAGCAACACCATCCTCTGAAAGTACGCGATGTTTTTGAACTGATGCACAACCTGTCAACATGAGCCAGGATAACACACTTATCAATAAAGAAAGGCTATATGTTTTCATTCGGACCAGCTCCATGAAACGCCTAACCTTTTCTCATTATTACCATAATATCAATATGATTGACCTATAGCAACCATCATAAACTTTCAACGAGTCATTTCATTAAATTATATTTACAACAGCGAAAGCTCGTACAGGGAATGTCCCGAATTCTTTAACCTTGACCGGAACTGCATAGAAAGTGAAACCGTTATCCGGAAGCTCCGACAAGTTACACAAATGCTCTACTATCGGGATATCCGATCGCAGCAATATTGAATGGGCCGGCCTTTGCCCGTCTGAAGTATCATCGATATTCAGCGAATCAATACCAAGCAGAGCAGCACCACAGTCGCGTAGATACTCGGCGGCACCTTGCGTTAGAAATGGGTGACCTTCAAAATATTTTTCCGTTCCCCAATGCTTGTCCCATCCTGTATGTATTAATACCGCCTTCGACCTTACGTTCACATTACCGAAAAGGTCTTTGCAGATGGGCCGCTTTGCCGGATCAGCACGAAAAACTACGCCATCAAGATACGCAACCGATTCCAGAGCAAGCTCCGAGAGGTCTTTCCCATTGGTATACCTGTGGAACGGCGAATCGATGTAGGTGCCTGTATTAGCCACCATATCAATCCTGCCGACATGAAAGGATGTCCCCTGCTCGTAATGAGCCCTGGAAGCTTCCCTTGTCCAATAGTCACTTATAACAGGACCCGGCAGGCCTTTGTATGTTACCATGCCGTGTTCGACTGTATGGCTTAGGTCGATAAGTTTGCAATTATCTTTTTCCACGCTACTCATATTATATCCTTATTGTGATAAACAGAATTTAACGATGTTCTCTATATGTATAGCGGTCGTGCTCAAAAACGGTATTCCGTACTCGCTGTCGCTTAGGATTAGCGGCAGCTCTGTACAAGCCAGGATTAGAGAATCGATAGATTCAGTGTCAACCATCTTCTTTGCTATATGAAGAAACTGCTTCCTTGTTTCATCTTTGACAACACCAAATTCAAGCTCTGAAAATATCTTTTCATTCAGGAGATTCCGATCGTCTTCATCCGAGACAACAATCGAAATGTCTTGTTGATTAAAACAATCCTGGTAAAAACTTGACCGCATAGTGAAGCCCGTGCCGAACAAGCCGCATTTTTTCAAGCCTATACTTTTAGCCTTTTTGCACGTTTCTTCGACAATGCTGAGCATTGGTATTGGTGACTTTGACCGGACTTCTTCAAAGACAACATGTGGCGTGTTCGACGCAATGGCAGCGAACTCGGCGCCTGCATCATATAGCGCCTCGATCTTATCAACCAGCCAGACTGTTAAAGTATCAAATTGTTTAGCTTCGACAATCTTCCATAGCTCTGTCATATTAGCGCTGTATATGATAATTTTGGGGTAGTCGGACTCCGGAGTCTTCGAGTGCAGAGCTTGAATAATTCCTCGATAGTACTCGATGGTTGATTCCGGTCCGAGACCACCTAAGATACCGATTGTTTTCATATTACCATCCCTTAATCATTACTTATTAGAACTTAGACCAACCGCCCTTTGGCAACCATTAAAACCTTTCCGCCGACATACACATCTATTTTTCCGTTGTCTTCATGAGCACGCAGATAAAGCAACGACGGCCTGCCGATTTCATAGCCTTGTTCTACACGAACATCAATCTTACTTGTCCCAAAGAACCTGTGCTTAACCAGGTATCCCGCCAAGCAACCGTTTCCACTTCCTGTGGCAGGGTCTTCCGGAATTCCAAAACAATCGCAAAAAACACGTACATTAAGGTCATTGTGCCTATGGTATGTCACCGGGCAGAATATAAGGATTGCTTTGGCATTTATATTTTCAATGAACTTAAAGTATTCATCCTTATTTATTTTAGCCCGTTTTACGGCATCCAAAGTTTTAAGCGGCACTATTATGAAAGGCACACCTGTAGAGACATCCTGGATTGGGAATCTTTCGTCAATGTCGCTTTTTTCAACTGTCAAAACCTGCGCAATATTACCCGCCTCAAAAACCTCGCTAAAGATCGGCTCTATCTGTTTCATCCATAGAATTTCTTCATCTTCGCTCGTTTTTCGAAACGTGACAGGAATTTGACCGACCTTTAAGTTCAGATTGATGGTCTCAACAGATTGCTTGACAATTTCCTGACGAATCACGAAAGCCGTTCCCAGTGTCGGATGACCGGCGAAAGGTACTTCCGCTGCCGGTGTGAATATTCTAACATCGAAACCGCCCAGCCGCGGCTCTTCGCCCAGGATGAAAGTCGTCTCCGAATAGTTCATTTCTTTTGTTATTTGCTGCATCTGTTCACTCGATAGATCAGCCGCGTCGCGGACAACCGCAAGCTGATTACCCGCATATTTCTTCTCAGCAAAAACATCTACAATATAGAATGTTCTTCCAGACATTTAATGTCCCCTAATCAATATTCTATAATTCCAATTTGTAAAATATTTTCTTACACAGGTCATCTGTAAATTTCTTTGCAATGACAACCACGGATTTTGTATCCTCGTAGATATCCGCCGGTCTGAAACCTTTCGGCGCCTTATTGAAACATTCTACCGGTGCGATGCCGCATAAATCGGCACCTAATTCAAAGGCTATTTTCTTTATAGAATCTGCATTAATCATGATCATGCCCCTTATATATCCAAAGCGATTGACAACTACCGGCCTCGACAAACCCACATTTTTTATAGAACTCTACAGCTTTACCATCTGCAATTATGGATTGTTGATGAAAACTATGATAATTCCTCTGCATTAACTTCACAATTTCCGTCCCGATACCTTTGCCCTGATACTCAGGATGTACAACCAAATGAGGATAGTACACAACAAGATAGCCGTCGGAGATAGCATTACCTAATCCAACAAGTCTTTCACCATCCCAGGCAGTAACGACAGTATGTGAATTCCCCAAGGCTTTGAGCAATAAATCCGGCTTCTTTGCTGATGACCACTTCACTGATTTATACAGTGCTATCACCTGATCTTTCGGTATATCCTTTTGATACTCGTATTTTATTTTGTTCATATTCATTAAATCCGCCTATTATTAGAACTGTTACAATTCCATAAACATGAATCCTACTATCAATTGCAGTTGGTAAAAATCTTTCAAACTATTTTTCACCTGGCTATCATATTCTTCATTATTTGCCCTAATCTTCGTATTCCCTTTTCTATCATATCATGATCCGCATTCGAGAAGTTCAACCTCATATTGTTGGCGCCGCCGCCGTCGACAAAAAACGGCGTCCCCGGAACAAAAGCCACCTTTTCTCTGACAGCATGTTCGAACAGCTCCAAAGCAGATAATCGCTCCGGCAAAGTCACCCACAGAAACATCCCGCCTTCCGGCCGGGTGAAACTGACTTCCGCCGGAAAGCTCTCTTCAATAACGGCAATCATTGTATCCCTTTGTTTTTTGTATGCTGCTGCAATTGTAGCAATATGGATGTCCACGTTGTTGCTCAAAAGGTACTGATGCACAATCCTCTGACACAGAGAATTCGAATGCAGGTCACTGGCCTGTTTGGCAATCACAAGCTTGTCCATGATTTCACGATTGGCACATATCCAGCCAAGACGCAGTCCCGGAGCAATTGTCTTTGAGAACGACCCTAACAACACCACCCTGCCGTCAAGTAAACTCCACATTGACTGCGGCTCTATTCCCGCAAACCGCAGCTCTCCGTATGGATCATCCTCAACTACAACCGTATCGTGTTGCTCAAACACTTCAGCCAAATCCTTCCTTTTGTTCTGAGTATAGCTGATTCCGGACGGATTCTGGAAATTGATGACCGTATGGAACAGCTTTACACGATGCTCAGCGAGCACGTTCTTCAATCCTTCAACATCCATTCCATCCTCTAAAAGAGGCACCGGATAAAACGACGGCTCATAAACTGCAAATGCCTGGATCGCGCCAAGATAAGCGGGCTTTTCAATTACAATCCCGTCATCCTTTCCGATGAAAACTTTACCTATCAGGTCCAATCCCTGCTGTGAGCCGTTCGTGATTAGAATCTGTTCGGCGGAAATATCCAAGTTCTTTTTATTCTGATATCTTTTTGCGATATACTCGCGTAAAGGCTGGTACCCTTCGGTTGTGCTATACTGCAAAGCCGAAACATCAGTTCCTGCCAGCACGTCAGATGAGGCCCTGGCAATCTCCTTGACGGGGAAAAAACGCGGATTGGGCAATCCTCCTGCAAACGATATCACTTCTGGATCCTCAGTCACTTTCAAAATCTCTCGAATGAAAGACTTCGGAATCGTACTCATTCTTGTTGCATATAGGTGTCCCATTATCCCTGCTCTCTATCTAATTCTCTGTACATAAATGCGACTGTGAACGGCAAATGGTCGAATTTCTTTGTGCTCTTCTGTGTAAAGCTGAATTTCCTGTACCAATTCTTGAGTTTTCTATGTTTTGATATTATTCCTATCTCCACCCGACGGACACCAATCTTCCGTGCCTGCTCAAATAAATGATTTACCAAAGCCTGACCGAAGCCCTTGTTTCTATGTTCCGGCAGTACTGCGAGCCTTCCGAGATAGCATAAATCGGGACCCGCCTTCTCAAGGGCCACACAGCCACAGGCCAGGCCGTTTTCTTCTAAGATATAAAACTTGAGGCCTTTTTCAAAATCACTTGCGACTCGTTCCTTTGCATTGAATGCCGGAAACTTCGGGCAGCTTTCGGCCGTAAGAGCGAACTTCTCAGCCACATCGTAAAATGAATCTCGAATGAGAGCCTCTAAAACACTCTTATCAGTTTCGTTTGCACCTCTTATTATCATTGCTCAATCCCGACCTTTGCCGTTATACCCCAACAATCTTGCTTCTGCGTTCGGTGAGAATAACATCACGCCATTTTCCATTCATACAACCTATCTTCTCTCGTACACCAACCTCTCGAAAACCACAGGTCTTTTGAATAGCCATGCTTGCAGCATTTTCCGGAAACGTACCGCTCTGCAACGTCCATATTCCTATCCGTTCTGATTCCTGCACAACCGCCTTAAGCAGTTCTTTTCCTATGCCGTGGTTTCTTGCCGATGATTTGATGTATAAACTTACCTCGGCTACGCCCGAATACACACATCTACCGGAAACAGGACTCAGAGCCGCCCATCCTACAATTTCATTTCCGACCCTGGCAACGAGTCTGCATTCTTTTAAGTGACTTTCGTCCCATTTTTCCCATTCTGGAACATCAGTTTCAAAAGTAGCATCGCCTGTGGCTATTCCTTCCTGATATATCAATCTTACAATCGGCCAGTCGTTATCTTTCATCTTTTCTATTATAAAGTTCATGGTATCCTCTGAAACAGCAGAACGGATCAGAAACCGTATTAAGTTTGTTTGTTTATTAATTCATCTATTTCACTAAGATGTAATTTAAAATGTCGTGGGAAATCAACTACCATGGCTTTTAGTGATATTTTTTGATTCAAAGCGGATATCCAAACACTCTCCAGTTTTTCGATATTTATATTTCGTATCACATGAGCAATATGGATATTGGTATATTTCCATAATTGAACCAGGTTGTTCCACTGTTCATCCTGATAGTTCTGAATGGCAATCCACCTGTCATTATTCCCAAGATTTGCATAATCCGGAAAAACTAAAGGACTCTGCTGGTATTGCAGGTGTATTATTCGATGCGTGTTATTAGAGGCCGAATCCACCATGTGTCCAACAATTTGCTTGATGGTGCGATTTTGACTGTTTCGTCGTTCGGTAATAACTTCCTCGGGGAGGGCTAACAATTTTGGTTCCCATTCTTTAATAAGATCTGACAATTCCTGTATGATTGATTCAAATTCATTCATAGTTACTCCTGTTATTTAAGATACACTTAACAATTAAATATTTTTAACAAAGGTAGTCTTATATTACGTTATGTTTTCAATAATCCACGCCTTATCAATTCCTCTGCAATCTGCACAACATTCAATGCCGCACCTTTACGGAGATTATCCGAGACACACCACAATGTCAGACCGCCCTCACTGCTGGAGTCCTCACGTACCCGCCCGACTAAAACTTCATCACGGTATTTAAGAACATCGAGTTGAGTAGGATAACTTCGTTCATTTTCATCTCCTCGCTGGTTATTACCCACCAAATCATCTATAAGCACAACACCATCAGCGTTTCGTAGTAATTCGCGGGCCTCGTCGGGAGATAACTTCTTCTCAGTCTCAATCCAGATAGCCTCACCGTGACCGACAAAGACCGGCACACGCACCGCCGTCGCTGAGATACGGATGGACGAATCATCAAGAATTTTACGCGTCTCGTACACCAGCTTCAACTCTTCCCGCGTGTAATCGGCATCGAGGAAAGGCTCGATATGTGGAATGCAGTTAAAGGCAATCGGCCGGGCAAACACTTTCGGGTCAAACGGAATATTATCCAATGATTTTAGGGCTGCGGGTGTTTGTGTTCTAAGTTCCTCCGGTCCCTTCAGGCCCCAGCCGCTGGTCGACTGATATGTAGAGGCAATTATCCGTTTAATACGTGCGATCCTATGCAGCGGTGCCAATGCGACGACCAGTTGGATCGTCGAACAGTTCGGGCTGGCGATAAAACGGATGTCATCGGTAATAGCATCTGCATTAACTTCCGGGACGACAAGCGGAACATCCGGGGCAAGACGAAAGTCACGCCCGTTGTCAATACAGATTGCACCGGCCTTCTGGGCCGTCTGCCGCCATGTAACACTTGCACCCTTGGCGCCTTCTTTACCTGCGAAAAGAACCAGGTCGGCACCGTCAAAAGCATCGGCGTTTGTTTCCTGCACGAGCATCTTTTCCCCGGCCAGTGTCTTCGGCCTCTCGCGGGTAGCAACCACTCGTGGCGGCCATTGGCAGGGGAACTTCCGCTCTTTCAGACAACTGACAATCGTTTCACCAACCAGACCAACACCTACTATCGTCACTTTCAAAGCCATTCTTACTGCTCTCCTTTCAGATTAAATCTCTTTGTAACTTTTTTGTTAAATCTTTTTGCATTTTATAGTAATCCAACCTTTTATTGTTCTCGACTTCCAAAAAAGTATGTTTGAGCGTGACATATCCCAGCAAATCATAAAATTTCTTTGAAGGCAGTGACGCATCTAATTTGACAACATCGATACCATTTGAGACAGCCTTCTCCTCAAGTTTACACATAATAAGTTTACCAAAACCTTGTTTCTGAGACACAGGGTCAAGAAAAACCCTCATAATTTCGTCACCAACTATGGTGCCTGTCCCAACTATCCGGCCGTTCCGCTCTAAAATCAGCGTGTATCCTTCTTCCGCATTTTGGAGAATCTTGAGGCAGCAATGCCAGCCTTTGAAGAATTTAATGGCTTCAGCGCAATAGACCCTCGAATAGCATTTGTCAATTGTCCTGCAAATCAGGCCTTTGACCTCAGCCAAATCGCCGCTTCTAAACTCTCTTACATTAACTTTGTTCTGCTTACTCATTTAACTTTTTCCTGTTATTTTTTAGTAACACAATAACACAGGACCCAATCACTGTTGATGAGCCGATAAAAGATTGCCACGAAAAAGACTCACCGAAGATTGTTACACCGATAAAATAATTCATAACAGGCAAAATCATTCCCAAAAGAGAACCTGTTGCAATCTCAACATAGCGATATGCCTCAGTTGACAACAATTGTCCCGCTGTTGCAGTTACACCAATCGCAAGCAACAACAGCACTCCGTAAAATCCTATCGAACAAGGCACAATATTCGCCGGCACTACAACAATCCACAGACCGATGACACACTGTGCAAAGTATATTGCATACGAAGAATCCGTATCATGGAGCTTCTTAACCAGCACAAGAGCCATACCTCCGAGCATCGCACCGAAAATTGCCAGAAGCTCATATTTACCTAAAACACCAATCGAAGGCGAACCATCGCCGTTGTCGGCGGCTAAAAGATATATACCGCAAAAGGCCATCAAAATCGCACCCAATCGAATCAAGCCAATCTTCTCTTTTAGAAATATCGAACCAAAAATGCTGCCGAATATTGGAAAAGCATATATAAGAACGGTTCCCTTACCGACGCCGAGTTTTGCAATCGAAAAGAAGTAGATTAAGATGGCTGTGCCGCCGAAAAGCCCGCGGAAAAACAACAGCGGGCCATTGACGAATTTCAATCTAATTTTCCCAAGAAGTGCCGCAGTGCCTAATATGCCAAGCCCGACCACAAAACGAAATAATGTTGTCGTGTACGGATCAATATCGGAGGCGTATCGCACAAGAGCGGACATCAGACTGAAAACTACAGTCGAAGCCAGTATCAGGACTGTCCCTTGATATTCATTTTTATTAAAATTCAAGTACATTACAATTTATTCTTTCTTTGTGCACAGGTAAGCAGCGAAAAAATCATCCTTATAATCAGCCGTCTCTATTTCGAATCCGGCTTTTTCGATCAGGCCTTCCATTACCCAGCCGAATGTGCTGTATTCCCGGCGAAAATGCACTTCCATTCCCTTCTTCATTTCATCTCCAACACGTCCTACCGCCGATTGGATAAATCTATCAAAATACATTTCATAATGTTCAACATCAAACGAATATACCACGTCATACAAATACAACTTACCGTTCGTTTTAAGCATCCGTCCCAATCTTCTCAGACCTATCAGCTTCCAAAAATCAGGCAAATGATGTAACACAAGTACTGAAACAACAGCATCAACCGGCTCAGCGCAGTGCTGATGAGTCAGAAATCCTCCCTGAAAAAAATCTATATTGTTAAGCTTAGCTCTTGCTGCTTTCTTACGAGCATATTTCAACATAGCGTCTGATATATCAACTGCATAAACTTTCCGGAGATATCTGGCAGCATTAATCGCGAAAGCACCTGTTCCACATCCAATGTCCATCACTGTTCGTTGAGAATCCAAATCAAGAAGCGCTATTATCTCCCTGCATTCTTTCTGGTAATCTCTAAACTTCTGATGCTGCTTATCATACTTCCTGGCACACATCAAACTATTGAACTTCGCTCCGCAGGATTTTGTCTCGTCATATTGCCATTTAGAGTCACTTCCAGCTTCGAGTTTATTGGAGTACTGTCTATAGAATTCGATATCCATTTCTTTTACTTTCATTTTAACTATTTTCTCGCTACTGCTATTAATCGTTTTGCGTTATTGTCATAATCGGCACCTTCCAAATCTCCGTAGATACTCACGGAACTAAAACCACACTCTTTCAGCAAGTCGGCAATTTCAACTGCAGAATATATTCTATGACCGAATTTAAACTCCCGTATTTTCCCATTTTCGAGCACTATCCACCTGTTATCAGCCCATGACCAGTTCTGCTTCATTTTGCATTCCCGCAGAAAAATTCTGCCGTCATCCTCATGCCAGTCACGCTCCTGATAAATTCGAGCCAGGACCTCTTTGCCAATCATATCTAATATCAGTGCCCCGCCTTTACGTAAAGAGCAGTATGTATTTACTAAAACACGCTTGTTTTCCGCCTGGACTTCGAAATATCCAAAAGCAGTAAACATATTGATTACCGCATCAAAGCTCTCAATCTGGCAAAACCGCCTCATATCGTTTCTGACAAACTTAACATCCAAATTCTCATTTTCGGCCTGCCTGCGCGCACTTGCCAAATATTCTTCAGTAAGATCAACTCCGACAACCTGATAACCTCGCCGTGCAAGCTCCAGCGAGTGCCTGCCGATTCCACAGCACAAATCCAGAATCTTCGCACCTTTCTCCAGAGCTAACAGTTTCACGATGTGGTCGATTTCTTCAGCAGTAACGTCTAATCGCTCTTGATTGAACAATGTAGGTTCAAACGCTTTCCAGAAACTTTCATCTTCATACCAAATTTTATTCTGCTTTTCTTCCATAGAAGACCTTCATAAATACCCAAACAAAAAAAGCCTTTCAGGTTCTCTACTCCCTGAAAGGCTTTTTTAAGTTCTAAAATATATCATCAAGTCCTTTTAGGGAGCAGCCTCCTTTGGCCAATAAACGAGAATTCCAAGGACAAATGTCCTGGTCGTTATGGCCGGAAGGCATGTGCGCACAAACACTGTGGCCATTTTCTGGCTCGTCAACTGCTTATGCTTATTTTCCCTAAAAAGACACATTGTAAAATCCCATTCGCTTAAAAATAAACAATTAATTTAATCAACTGATGCCTCCCTGTCAAGTAAAATATCGAAAAAAGATTAAAAATATATATAATTTTTTCCAAGACTAACTTCAAATTGAGTCACTACAAACAACAGATAATATTCTGGCAATATTCGATAAAGAAAACTCTTGCCTATAGAAATTTAACCAAGGAACTTCAAAATGATATTCTCATAATCTCCGGCCGCCTTTTCTACGTCGCTGATTTCAATATATTCATCCGGCTTATGGCAAAGTTGTGGCTTACCGGGACCGAAAATAACAACAGGTGCATCCAACGAAGCAAAATGCGGCCCATCTGTAGTAAAGCCGACAGCACTGGTTTCATCCGTTCCCAGAGATGAGCAAAAAGCCCTGACAAAATCACAATTACGGTCTGTCTCTAATGATTGAACCTCTCGCACAACAGAGACATCCGCCTCAAATTGGGAGCTTTCTGATTTTAGTTTTTCAAAAATCCCCTTTATATCAGCAACAATATCCTGATGATTCTGCCCGGATATTGTCCGAATATCTATTCCTACACTGCATTTATCCGGGACAACATTAAATGTTTTACCGCCAACAATTGTATTAACGCTCATAGAGCATCGGCCCAACAGCTCATGGGACTTGTCAGCAATATTATAATTATCAAGCTCATTCAAAAATTGCCGCATTGAAGTAATCGCGTTTATACCCAATTCCGGCGTCGAACTGTGAGCGGCCCTGCCTTTGGTTGCTACTTCGAGCCATAACATGCCACGATGTGCGGTCACAACTGAAAAATCCGTCGGTTCCGGTATTACCACACCTGCTAAATCCGGCAGCCAGTCACAATTTTTAACAAATCTATCAGCTCCGGCACTATCTGTTTCCTCTCCGGCGGCGGCTACGAATATAATATCACCCTGCAATTTGGTGCCGGAACTAACTACCTTGCTGATTGCGGTTATCACTGCAGTGATACCACCTTTCATATCCGTTGCGCCCCTGCCGTAGATTTTACCATTACTTTCAAATGCCTCAAACGGCGGATGATTCCAAAGGCCTTCGCCCGGGCCGACAACATCATGATGGCAGGCAAAAAGCACCGCGGCTCTTCGGCCTGCAGAACTGACTCGTGCGATTACATTCGCTCTTTTAGATTCCCAGGTATCTATCTGAGATTTAATGCCCCAGCGGGCAAACTCGGTTGATATTACTTCCGCCGCCGCCAATTCACCCATCTCGGCAGTTGTTTGAGCCCGAATTAGTTTCTTTAATAATTCTTTCATAACAATCCAATTATACAATCAGCCTATCGAAAAGAAAAAAGATAAAATTTTTGTTGCAGATTGGAATATAAACAGAGATAATCCAAGGTTTAGAAGTTTTTAACCTGGCGTAAAGGAGCATAAATGGGACCTGTATTAAATGGGTTGATGAAACTTCAAAGCATTGAAAACCGACTCCGAGTCGAAAAGGCAAAACTTACACGATGCAGAAGGAATGTAATTATTCAGGAAAATCTAATCAGAAGCCTCCAAAACGCACTTGAAGCAAAAAAAGAGGAATTACAATTAAGCAAGGTTCAGTGTAACAGGCTGGAATTAGAGCTTAAAAGCAACGATGAGACTATAACCAAGTTAAGAGCATCCCTCAACAGCGCAAAGACCAATAAGGAATATGCCGCCCTGCTTACACATCTCAATACAATGAAAGCCGATAATTCCAAGGTCGAAACTCAGACTCTTGAATTAATGAAAGATATTGAGGCGGATGAAGATGAATGCAAAGAAATTCAAAAACAGATAGATGAGCAAAAACAAACACTTGAGCAGACCCGAAAAGAAAGCGAGGCACTGGCGACTAAATACCAGACACAAATAAATGAAATCCAGGCAGAATGGGACAAGGTTGCTCAATCAATACCGGCCGATAAGCTGGAGATATTCAATCGTGTGGCTGAGACATATGATGGTCAGGCTGTCGTAGCAATTGAGCAGCAGGAAGGCAATAAGGGGGCTTATAGTTGCGGTGGTTGCTTCATGGGTGTTCCTGCTGAATCTGTCAATTTGCTCATGACAAGAGATGATATAATCCGTTGTCCAAACTGCACACGGATACTTGTGCTTAGCGATGAGCATGAAACTTAGAAATCAGAGTCGCAAAAATTCTCCTGATATCAGTCACGTACTCTAATCTATTTTTCTATAAAATATAGGGAGTAATGCAATTGCCGGATAAAATAGTTGCTTATATAGACGGAGGCAGCAGAGGCAATCCGGGCCCGGCCGCCGCCGGTTTTATTATTTCAAATCCAGCCGGTAATCAAATTGAAGCGAAGGCCTTTTTTTTAGGACGAACCACAAATAATGTAGCAGAATACACAGCGCTAATAAAAGCCCTTGAAGCGACCAAGAAAATCAACACCGAACAGTTAATGATTTTCAGTGACAGTGAACTGCTTGTCAGACAAATTAACGGCCGATACAAGGTAAAAAGCGAACAAATTAAACCACTTTACCAACAGGCAATTAGCCTGCTCGAAAAGTTCGATAACTGGAAGTTACAACATGTTACGAGGGATAAAAATAAAGAAGCCGACAGACTGGTAAATCAGGCTCTTAACCTTGGACATGATATCGAAAGCCGGCCCGAACCTGCAGTTCAAAACAAAAAAGCGATAAGACTCGGTGTACTGATAAGCGGCGGTGGTACAACCTTAATGAATATTCTCGAGCACATCAAAGATGGCCGGCTAAACGCCCAGGTTGCTCTCGTAATAAGCTCTCGTTCGACTGTGGCCGGTGTCGAGAAAGCCAAAAATGCCGGGCTCGATGTCAAGATAATTCGTAAAAAAGACTTTTCCGATATTGATAAATTTAGCAAACAGATTGAAAAAGAGCTGATAGCCGCCAAAGTTGACCTGGTCATACAGGGTGGTTGGCTCTGCTTGTGGAAAATACCCAAAAAGTATGAAAACAAGGTGATGAATATACATCCCGCTTTGCTGCCGAGCTTCGGCGGGAAAGGTATGTGGGGACATCATGTCCACGAGGCTGTTCTAAACGCCGGATGCAAAGTCAGCGGCTGCACGGTGCATTTTTGTTCGAACGAATACGATAAAGGGCCTATCATCATCCAGAGAACATGCCCGATCAAAGAGGGGGACAATCCCGATACACTTGCGGCAAGAGTTTTTGAACAGGAATGCATTGCATATCCGGAGGCTATAAGATTATTTGCTTTGGGAAAACTGATTGTTCAAAAAAACGGCACCGTAAAAATAAAACCGTAAGTAGAAAAATAAGGATAAAAATCCATATTAGTACATCTACTTCGACTTTGCAGCAGCAGGCTCACTTTCCTTCTGCTCTTTCACCTGGAAGCCGTCGAGCTTTAGATGCTCCTCATCCTGGACATCAATCTTTATAAGATTCTTGCCCTCGAACTTGCCGGCTAATACAGCCTCAGAAAGCGGGTCCTCAATATAATGCTCTATCGCTCTTCGCAGAGGCCTGGCCCCAAACTCAGGATTGTAACCCTTATCGATAAGGAATTCCTTTGCCTGCTCAGAAAGTTCCAGCCTCAAACCATGCTCGGTCAGCCGTTTGAATACCTTTGCAAGCTCATAGTCAACGATAGTCACCAAATCATCTCTTGTTAACGCCTTAAAGACAATTGTGTCATCAACACGGTTCAAAAATTCCGGTCTGAAGTGATGTTCCACTTCCTTTTGGAGGATATCTCTCATCTTTTCGTAGTCCGCTTCTGGAGTCTTCTTGCCGAAACCGAAGCCGCCGCTGTTTTTGATTAATTCGGCACCGATATTGCTGGTCATAATAAGGATTACGTTTTTGAAGTCGATACTTCTACCGAAGCTGTCTGTCAGCCGACCTTCATCCATTATCTGCAGCAACATATTGTAAACGTCCGGATGCGCCTTTTCAATTTCATCCAGGAGCAGCACCGAATACGGCCGCCGTCTGATTCTTTCGGTCAATTGTCCCCCTTCTTCGTAACCAACATATCCGGGAGGTGCACCGACCAGACGGCTGACGTTGTGTTTTTCCATGAACTCGCTCATGTCCAGGCGGATCAGTGAATTCCTGTCACTGAACATAAACTCCGCCAGGGCCTGGGCAAGCAGAGTTTTTCCAACACCGCTGGGCCCGAGGAATATAAAACAGCCCATAGGACGATTAGGGTCTTTCATACCGCTCCTGCTTCGTCTGACTGCTTTAGCCACGGCGGTGATTGCATCATGTTGTGAAACAACCATTTTATGCAATTCGGTCTCCAGCTCAAGAAGTCTCTGGGTCTCCTTTTTCTCAAGCCGCGTCAAAGGCACGCCGGTCATATTACTGACGACTTCCGCAATAATTTCATTATCCACCACACCGGTCGCTTCTTTATGTTCCTCATACCACTCTTTATGAAGCTTTGTTTTTTCATCCAAAAGCCGCTGGGCTTCGTCTCTCAACGACGCAGCACGTTCATAGTCGGCGTTTCTGACCGCCTCATCTTTCTCCCTTTGCAGCCTTTCGATATTTCCCTCGATTTCAGTAAGGTCCGGCGGGGGTGTCATATTCTTCAGTCTTACTCTTGCACCCGATTCATCGACGACATCTATCGCCTTATCCGGCAGACATCTGCCCGTGATATATCTGGTTGAAAGTTCCACCGCCTGGAAAAGGGCCTCATCGGTAAACCGGACTCTGTGATGCGCCTCGTAGCGGTCCTGAAGTCCTCTGAGAATATCCAGAGTCTCGTCCTTGGAAGGCGGCTCGACAATTATCGTCTGAAAACGTCTTTCAAGGGCGCCATCTTTCTCGATATGTTTTCTGTACTCATCCAGTGTAGTCGCGCCGATACACTGGACCTCTCCCCTGGCAAGGGCCGGCTTAAGAACATTCGATGCATCAATAGCACCTTCGGCGCCACCGGCTCCAACAAGCGTGTGCAGCTCGTCGATGAACAGGACGACGTTCTTGGCCCTTCTTACCTCGTTGATGACCGCCTTGATTCGCTCTTCGAATTGCCCTCGATATTTTGTCCCTGCCACCATCATCGCCAGATCAAGTACAACAATTCGTTTGCCTTTGAGTATCTCGGGCACCTGCTTATGGATTATCTGCTGGCTCAGACCCTCGACAATAGCTGTTTTGCCGACACCAGCCTCGCCTAACAAGACCGGATTATTTTTCGTACGCCTGCAGAGTATCTGTACTAATCGTTCGATTTCATTTTTTCTTCCGATAACCGGGTCCAGCTCGTCGTCTTCCGCCAACTGTGTCAGGTCTCTGCCGAAGCTGTCCAGTGCGGGTGTTTTGCTCTTGGGTTTACGGCCCATTGTTGGGCTCATTTTCATCCCAAGCGCTGCGGGCCCGTCATCCACACCGGCACCCAGAAGATTCAAAACTTCCTGACGTACTTCTTCGAGCTTCAGACCGATATCCAAAAGGACCTGAGCGGCAATCCCTTCGCTTTCTCGAAGGATACCCAACAGGATATGCTCGGTCCCCACGTAATTATGATTCAGCGACCGGGCTTCTTCTATCGCATATTCGATAACCTTCTTGGCTCGCGGCGTCTGGGGCAGCTTGCCCATCGTCACCATATCCGGTCCGCTTTTGACATGCTTCTCAATCTCCAGCCGAAGTTTTTTGATATCGACATCAAGATTCTTCAGGACCGTGGCTCCCACGCCGCTGCCTTCCTTCACCAGCCCGAGCAGGATGTGTTCGGTTCCAATATACTCATGATTAAATCGCTGGGCTTCCTGATTAGCCAGCGCCATTACTTTTCGTGCTCTATCTGTGAAACGTTCAAACATCTTTTTACCCGAATAAAATTTTTAAGAATGATTCGTAAATTCCGCTACACTGTCAATATCTCATCGTACAATATTCACGAATAACTATCTTTGATTATCCATATTTATTTTATCACACTTGACTCACCTATGTCAAACATACATAAGCTGCCTTGATTGTTTCTTAAGCCTGATAATACCATATTTTATATGCCCTGAAATGGGATGATGTTCATTTTCTGGTTAACATTTTTATTTAGTCTTATTTTTATCGGCAAAAACGCCGGTCAACTTTGCCCTTTGTGCCATAAAAAACTCCTTGTTAGTTTTCCTTCCTGGCTGCTTTAGGAAGCTTTTTTAAAGAAAAATATACAAGTCCTCTTCAATAATCTGCGGATTGGAAATATTCTTAAATCATATTGACTATAAATTACGCAATTTGGTAGAATCACATAGGTTAATCATTTACGAAAATAATACCGACGAATACGCAAATTTCAGACCGGCAAAGGGGTTTTCTTTACTACGATTAAAAATTGAAACCTGCTCGTAAGGAATCTGGAGATGAAAAGGTATCATGGATTCACTTTAATTGAGTTGCTGGTTGTGATCGCTATTATTGCTCTGCTTCTATCGATACTCATGCCCAGCCTCCAAATGGCAAGACAACAAGCCCAGGCAGCGGCTTGTCTTTCTAATCTCAGGCAATGGGGTGTGATGTTTATTTTGTACGCCCAGGATCACAATCAAAGCCTTCCCGCCGGATGGAGCGGCGGGATGATGTGGATGGTCGATCTGATGGCATACTATCAGGGTGGAGATGATGTGCGACTATGCCCGTCGGCCAAAAAATTTCTTCACAACATTCCAGGCAATGTCCCGGGGACATTTACCGCCTGGGGCAAGTACGGTCATCCCGGCTATTTCGATGGCTGGACCCCATACTGGGGACAAGAGGGCCAATACGGCAGTTATGGTATCAACGGCTGGGCCCATAATCCTCCTAATCAGGGAACAAACAGTGTAGCCGGAGAGAATCGTTCTCTTTTCTGGCGCACAATGTCCGTAAAAAATGCATCCCAGGTTCCATTGATGGGGGGTTGCATGTGGGATGGGACTGAGCCGTTGGAAACCGACTCCCCTCCTATTGCCAAAGGGGTGCAGTTATCCGAATCGAACATGAGCATATTTTGTCTGGACCGCCACAATGGCGGCCTTAATATGCTGTTCATGGATACTTCTGTCCAAAAGGTCGGCCTCAAGCAACTTTGGACCTTAGAATGGCATCAAAATTTTAATACTGCCGATATATGGACAAAAACCGGCGGAGTCAGCAATACCGACTGGCCTCAATGGATGCAAAAATATAAAGATTATTAAATCCCGGTTATTGGTCGGATTTTCCGACTTTGTCTCGGGCTTCCGCCGGGATAAGTGCCCCAATAATTTTTTAGCTCGCAGACTCCCATAATACATTCGGGATAAGGTTTATTAGGCGGATTCTATTCTCTAAAACAACAATCTCAAAAAAATTTGACTCAGGAATTTTGCTTTTCATAATTTTTAACGTATATTTTATTATGCTCAAGTGGCAATCTTGTAGATAGTGTACTTGCATACAAACAAGGTAAGTATTCAACAGAGAAAGATAATATAAGGGCAAATTTAGTATGATAACAGCACATATTATCGAAACATACCTTCCGGCAGTTAGTATGGCGTTGACTGCGAGGGAAAAGTGGGGCTGCGCAACAAGTGGTCTGAACTCATCGGAAGTGACAATACCAATGTGGTTTATCATCAGCACTGGAATAGTCCTTGCTGTAATAATCGCATCATCGATTGTGGTTGCTTGCAAACAAAAGGCTCGCAAAAAATAAACACTTCTCTTATTTTTCCAATACAAAATATATAAGGCAGCAAATTTCAGGTCCTGCTCGATCCCTGCCGGGGCTATCGCCCCACTATGTAAATATATAGACCGCCGGCTAATTCAGTGCAGACTTTAAGCGCTGAATATACTGACTTAGTTTGCTGTGCTTTTGCTTGCCTCTATTGTGCCGCCGTAGGCGCCCATATTGATAATCCCGCCGTTCGGTAATGGTTCATCGCCAACCAGGCTGTTCGGGTCACCAGCATCAATGCAGGGACTTGTTACACTATCTATAATCCATGTTTTGATATTAGGGTCCCAGCGACCTGCCTGGGATTTTAGATGATAATCACCGTTAGCGGTGTCTACAAACAATGGATCGGCATTAATATTACCTACGCCTTGAAGACCGCCAAATATGTTGCTATAAGTAATTGTGATAATAGAATCTCCAAAATTCCATATCTCTTTATCATTATCCCAAAGTATGCAGTTGGATATTATAGAACCACTTATTATATAGTTACATATTCCGCTGCCTTCATTGCCTGCCTCGTTCCCGCTAAGTGTGCAGTTGGTAAGTATTGGATTACTTGCCCACTCGTTGTGCAATCCACCGCCATTATCACTTGCCAAGTTCCCACTGAATATGCAGTTAGTCAAAGTTGGGCTACTATGGTCATTGTACACCCCACCGCCATCATCGCTTGCCGAGTTTCCACTGAACCAGCATTTGATCAGGACTGGATTGCTATGATCATCGTTATATATCCCACCACCATCATCGCTAGCTGAGTTTCCAATAAACATACAGTTAATCAGGACTGGATTGCTGCTATCGCGATTGTGCATCCCACCTCCCTCCTTAGCGAAGTTCCCTATAAATGTACAGTCGATTAAAGTTGGATTACCCTCTTCATTGTACATTCCACCACCTCTACTGTGTATACTATAAGAACTAGTAGCAGCCCCGTTGGTGATAATAAAACCATCTAATACTGCTGTTCCATTCGTGCCGCTACCTGATACTACATTGTAGCTAGTATAATCATAAATGTCTCCGCTAAGGATAGTCTGGTGAGCAACTATATCCCGTGCACTCGGATCTATTTCACCAGAGCCAGCATAACCTCCTTCTATAGATACTTTATTTATAAGCTGGAATACGGCATTATAATCGCCCAGGTTAATTCTACTACCTTGGTCTGGTGTGTAAATGCCCTGGGCCACTAGTATATCAATCCGCTTATTAGTTGAATCTGCCTCAGCAAGCGCATCCTGCAAACAGTTGTAAGCATTGGCCCAGGATGAGCCGTTATTTGAACCAACAGCATTCACATCAACATAGATGATCTTTTCGGCAGCAGAAGTGATAGTCGAAAAGGTCCAGATATCACCAATAGTAGTCCCATGGAAATTTTTGGCGTCAACACGCCAATAATAGGTAGTGTCATATTCAAGAATGCCGGAAAAAAAGGTTGTTGCTACTTGATTTCCCTGGAATGTACTATCGTCCAAATTCGGATCTTTACCCAGATATATGTCATAACTTGCTGCACTACTTCCTCTATACCAGCTCAGGTTAATTGTTGCAGCAAGGTCTATTGCGCCGTTACTCGGACTGGGATCAATGACTTTTGATGGAAGAATAGGGCTGTCATCAAGATTTACAACAACATTGTAGCCGTCTAAGACATCACCGTGAGAGTCATATGAAGCACCTGAGACCTCGATTTCATAGGTGTTCCCTGAAGCCGGATAGAATCTTGTTTCCTTGAATCCGGTCACGTCCCAATGGTGGTAGTTAGCATCATATATATGAGTCTCGATAACATATGCATTACTAACTGCGGTGGCATGATATTCGATAACTCGATCGAAGGAATCATATTGTATATTACTTAATGTAACAGTGCCGGACGCATTATAATGACTCGGAGAAAACCAACA
>CAZDVE010000022.1:0-75187 GCA_964508785.1 uncultured Pirellulales bacterium
GCTATAAGGGCAAGTGGTCAAATCTGGGCGTTCATATGGCAAGGATTATAAAACATGCTGGTGTTGAACTGTGGCCCAAGATATTTCAGAACTGCCGTTCAACGCGGGAGACGGAATTATTCAAAATGACCGGCGGAAGCGTTAAAGCGGTATGTAGCTGGATAGGAAATTCACCAGCGGTTGCTATGGCACATTATGCACAGGTGACTGAAGCTGATATGCAGGAAGCGGCTAAAATGTCACTGATATATCAAGACAATAAAAAAAGGGTGCAAAATCGGGTGCAGACAGGAGCGGAATTGAGTTGCACAGACTCGCATGAACTAAAGGAGGAAAGTATCTAACGCCTTGTAATTACAAGAATAAACGAGAATTTACCGCACAGTGCGAAACAGTGCAAAATGTTACCCATTGGGCGGTACAGGACTTGAACCTGTGACCTCCTGCGTGTAAAGCAGGCGCTCTAGCCAACTGAGCTAACCGCCCTAGATGACAATTTATGGTAAATTTAAACAGACCAAGCCGATATTGCAAGAAAATAGATTATAAATTAGATTATTTTGAATTGTTTAGCTGAAAAGGTTTGAACAAATACCTTGTTTGGATCAACCATCCGATTTTAAGAGTTCAGGCTTAATATGTATAGACCGATACATTTCTCTGTCCGGTCATAAATCTGAAAGCGGTTTGATTTTTTTTGCCTCTATAAGTCAAAAGGCACGCATAAGTTCTTATCGCTGTGGGCGATTCGATTGCAGCGATGACATTCGAATCTCGGATTATCTGTCAAAGCTGTGAATTCCCCTTCGTCACTTAGATGAAATCCCTGTGATACGAGGTAGCATAAGTGTTCGCTGTGTAATTCACTCCTGCATTCCGAATTGCTTTCTAGGTTCTGCTTCAACATAATTTTGCTCCTTCATAAAGGCCATTATCTGAAGAAAATTTAGATACGCCTATATAAATCAATTTATTCTAATCTATATTCATGCGTAATTTTTTACGGCCGTATAATTATACTTGTTCATAAATATATTCCCGGATTATCGGCTTTTTTTAATTTAGCTTCAGGTATCACATCCCGAGCTTTGAAAATTATCTCACAAAGGTTTTTAATAGCAGTAGTTGATACTATTTTTCCTGAACCATTTTAAACTGGTATTATAGGGGATATCTAATTATACTTGTGTTCATTTGAAGGGGACTCTATGAATTTAGAAGGAAAAAGGTCTTCCGGACGGGAAATAGACGAAGCTTCTATAAAACTTCTAAAGCAGTTAACACAAAAGCTATGCTCAAATGATATTTCGACCGCCAGGCTGGCGGCTTTCAATTTATCGTGGATGCAGGAAGATGGTCTGGCCATTCTAACGAAAATATTATACGGTAACTTCCCAAGGACGGCCAAAAAGGCTGCAGCATACGGACTGAGGAGTATGAAGGGTAGGATGAAGAAAATGGCTACCGAGGTTCTTGAGAAAGGATTAAAGCATCGTGACCGTACAACCCGGGCGGCGTGTGTTAAAGCATTGTCTTTGATGAGGGGAGTGATTCCGACAAAAAGCGGCTCTCGTGAGAACCGTAGCTCAGGCAAGACACAAATACAGGGAATTCAAAAGAGAACGAAGAGTAATGTTGAAAGAAATAGTGAATCTTCCAGCAAGTAAATTTTACTCAGTTTTATATGCTCTTGTGCAATTCTTATAATTTCCACTCTTATGCACCTTTTATTGCTCTAAATCGACTCCTCGAAATGAGTTCGAATTTCATATTGGCTATAATGCCTAAATGTGTATATGATTGCTGTATGTTGTTATTATGGTCATATTAGGGGAGAATTTCAAATAAAGACTAAAACCTGAGTTGAAGAGGAGAAATTAATGAGTAGCAGAAAATTAGTTAGCGGAATTCCTTTGTTATTTATATTGTCGGTGGCATCAGGAGCTAATATCAGGCTAAATTCGCTTGGTTACCTACCCGATATGCCAAAAAAAGCTACCATTATCACGGAGTGTTCGGAATTTACGGTAAAAAAAGCATCAGATGATTCTTTTATTTTTGCCGGTAAAACATCTAGGTCGGTACATCAGGACGATGTAAATCAGGATGTTTGGATAGCCGATTTTTCTCAAGTTCAAGAAAAGGGAAAATTCTATTTGGATGTGCCGGATGTGGGAAAATCTTATGAATTTGAAATAGGCGATGATGTTTATGATTTTGCCTATTATACGACGATGAGGGGCTTTTATCTCTGGCGGTGCGGCTGTGCAGTTGAAGGTGAGCATGACGGCAATAAATATTCGCATGGACCTTGCCATCTTGATGACGCTTATCAGGATTACATGGGAATAAACGACAAATCAAAAAGAGATGGTACAAAAGGATGGCATGATGCCGGCGATTACGGCAAATACACAGTCAACGCTGGCATAACTCTGGGTTGTCTGTTTTTGGCCTGGGACCACTTTCAGGATAAACTGGAAAACATCCCGCTCCATATCCCCGATACTGCATTGGGCTATCCGGATTTCCTAAAAGAGCTGAAATGGGAGACTGACTGGCTTTTTTCGATGCAATATCCGGATGGCTCGGGAAGAGTTTCACACAAATTAACACGTCTGAACTTCTCGGGTTTTATTATGCCGGAAAAAGATTCTGAAAAAAGGTATTTCACGGATTGGAGTTCCGCGGCCACAGCAGATTTTGTAGCCGTAATGGCTATGTCGGCGAGATATTTTAAGCCCTACGACGCCGAATATGCACAAAAGTGCCTGGATGCTGCAAAGAGCAGTTACAAATTCCTGAAAAACAATCCGGATCAAAAAAGATTTCGGCAAGGTGATTTTAAGACAGGTGGTTATCAAACCACTGATTCGGACGACCGGCTTTGGGCTGCGGCAGAGATGTGGGAAACCACAGGTGATAAAGAGTATCTTACAGACCTTGAGACCAGAATTGCTTCATCTTCTCCCGGTAGAGGAAAAGGCGGTAACGAAGGTTCGGATATAAAAGTAGATGAGGATTGGGATTGGGGTAATGTGAGAAATCTGGGCATGTTTACTTATGTTCTCTCCAAGCGGGATGGAAGGAATATGGAATTGCTTGAGAAAGTGCGTAGCGATGTTACCGCCGCTGCCGATTCCATCGTTACAAAAGCTAATGAGGATGTGTACGGCAGGACTCTTCTCAGATATTATTGGGGCTGCAATGGTGGCGTCGCAAGGCAGGCATTGAACCTGCAGGTGGCAAATATGATATCTCCCCGGCAGGAGTATGTACAAGTTACTTTGGATGTGATAGCGCACTTGTTCGGCAGGAATTGTTATGGGCGTTCTTATGTCACCGGATTGGGGTATAATCCCCCTATGAATCCTCATGACAGGCGTTCGGGAGCCGATGGAATCGAAGCACCGTGGCCTGGCTATATTGTCGGTGGAAGCAATCCTGGAGCGACTGCCTGGCAGGATATTGAACAAGACTACAGGACTAATGAAATTGCTGTTAACTGGCAGGCGGATCTTGTTTATGCCCTTGCAGGTTTTGTTAGTGGCCAGCCTTAATTTGGCTTTAGTTGTAAGTTAAAGGAAAATGTATATGGTTAGGATAAATCGACTCGGCAACTACGGCATATTTTTATCAATCATTCTTTCACTTCAAATACAAATATTTGCTTATGACTTGACCATGCGATACGGTAAACCGGCAAAAGATTGGGAAACAGAAGCCCTGCCTATTGGTAATGGCCGAATGGGAGCTATGTTTTTCGGCGGTGTGCCGCGGGAACGTATTCAATTTAACGAAATAAGCCTCTGGACAGGCAATGAGGATGTGATGGGAGCTTACCAGGCCTTCGGTAATGTTTATATCAACCTACCAGGCCATGACCCAAATTTAGTAACAGATTACCTGCGTGAACTCGATATGAGCAAGGGTCGGGGACGAGTAAGTTACCAAAAGGATGGAGTTACCTATCAACGGACTTATTTCGCCAGTCATCCTGCTCAGGTCATTGTAATGCATTTCAGTGCAGACAAGCCGAGAAGCTACAGTGGTGAGGTAGAATTAGCTGATATGCACGAAGCTCCGACCGTGGCTAAGGGTAACCACATGAAATCTTCCGGAACTTTAACTTTACAAATGGCTAAACAAGGTCGTCGCAGGCAAAATGAAAAACCGGAGCAGGAACCAACTGCTGAGCCGGTTAATACGATGTTTTATGAAAGCCAGATTATTGTACTCAATGATGGAGGTGCCTTGGCTGTCAACGGCGATAAAATTGCTTTCGAGGGATGTGATTCCCTTACCATAATTCTTAGTGCCGGAACAAGTTATGTCATTGACTATGAAAAGAAATTCCAGGGCGAGCATCCTCATAATAAATTAATGGCTCAAATGAAAGCCGCCTCAGTAAAGTCATTCAAACAGTTACAGGATGAACATCTCAAGGATTACCTTTCACTATTTGGCAGGGTGGAACTTGATTTAGGTCAATCTTCGGCGGACTGTAGAAAACTGACCACAGATAAAAGGCTTGAATCATATAAGAATCAAGGTAACGATTCCGGCCTGGAAACGATGTTGTTTCAATTCGGCAGGTATTTACTGATGTCCTGCTCACGGGATTCTCTGCCGGCCAACCTACAAGGACTTTGGAATCATACAAACAGCCCGCCATGGAACTCTGACTATCATACCAATATCAATATCCAGATGAATTACTGGCTTGCCGAACCGGCGAACCTTAGCGAGTGTCACTTACGCTTGTTCGATATGGTCATGGAGTTACGCAGTCCGTATAAGAAGGCTACGGCCGCAGAATTCCCGCCTCCTAAGGGCGGGCCCATGCGTGGCTGGACAGTACGAACAGAATCTAATCCTTTCGGTAACATGAGCTATGTCTGGAATATGGGTGGCAGTGCTTGGTACGCACAGCATTTCTGGGAGCACTATGTTTTCACATTGGATAAGGAATTTCTGAAAAATACCGCTTATCCAATGATGAAGGAAGTATGTCAATTCTGGGGAGATCACCTTAAGGTGTTACCTGATGGCAGACTTGTTGTCCCCAACGGCTGGTCACCAGAGCATGGACCCCGAGGCGTAGATGGAGTAACCTATGACCAGATGATAGTTTGGGACCTTTTCAATAATACAATTGAGGCCGTCGGCATTCTGGGAATCGATGACCAATACCGCAACGAGCTCATGAGAATGAAAAATAATCTTGTCGGACCAAAAATCGGCCGATGGGGACAGCTACAGGAATGGATGGAAGATATCGATGATCCTAACGATCAACATCGTCATACGTCGCATCTGTTCGGTGTTTATCCAGGTCGACAAATCAGTATGAAAAAGACTCCTGATCTGGCAAAAGCAGCGTCCATCTCTTTGGATGCCCGGGGCCAAACCGGTGACAGTCGGCGCAGCTGGACGTGGCCATGGAGGTGTGCATTGTGGGCAAGGCTGGGAAAATCTGAGAGAGCATATCAAATGGTACGAGGCCTGTTGACCTATAACATTCTTCCAAATTTGCTGGCCAATCATCCACCGATGCAAATGGACGGCAATTTCGGTGTGACAGCAGCTATTTGTGAAATGTTGCTACAGAGTCATACCGGAGAAATTGAGTTATTGCCGGCATTGCCATCTTCCTGGCCGAACGGCTCGGTCAGGGGCTTGTGTGCCCGTGGTGGCTTTGAGCTCGATATACAATGGAAAGATGGAAAGTTGGGAAGTGCTGTCATAAAAAGCAGGGGCGGCCTGAATTGTAAAATCCGTTACGGTGGGAATGTTGTGGATATAGAACTTTCCCCCGGTCAATCAATAGCATTAGATGGGGCTTTGAAGAAAAAGATGTAATTATAAGATAAGCTTTATTGCTGAGGTAAATTATAATGAGCAGAAATAAAATTATCAGTCTATTTCTGGTGTTCATAGTTCTGGTAACACAAAGTTCTCTGAGGGCGACAGACCAAAATCGACAACAGCATGTTTTTGATTATGATTGGAAGTTTACATTAGATGATCCCCAAGATGCGCAGACCTCTGAATTCGATGACAGCAGTTGGCGTGACGTTGACCTGCCGCACGATTGGAGCATTGAAGGGCCTTATGACAGGAATGCCCCGACCGGTGGTTCAGGAGGATTCCTTCCGACAGGAATTGGCTGGTACCGCAAGCATTTTACATTGCCGGCTTCGGCTCGTGAGGGACGGGTATGGATCGAGTTTGACGGTGTTTATGAAAACAGCGAAGTATGGATTAACGGACATCGTCTCGGCAAGCGACCTTATGGCTACATCAGCTTTCACTATGACCTGACACCTCATTTGTTTGATGGTGACAACGTAATTGCTGTACGTGTGGATAATTCGAATCAGCCGAACACACGCTGGTACAGCGGCTCCGGAATTTATCGTCATGTACGTTTGGTGATTACAAATAAGATTCATGTCGGCCATTGGGGAATTTATATCACTACGCCCGAAGTGACAAATAATTCCGCCACAGTGGTTATTAATACAACTATTGAAAAATACGATTCGTCACAGGGGAGTATAACACTTCGTTCGATACTGATTGATCCTGAGGGTAATGAAGTAGCAAAAATAGAGACCAGCAAACTTCAAATACTTACAAACAAGATTGAAGTCGAGCAGAAAAAGCAAATCGACACACCAAGCCTCTGGTCAATCGAGACACCGGTTCTTTATACACTACGAACTATGGTCCTTAAGGGTAAGATTCCGGTTGATGAAGTCAATACATCGTTCGGAATGCGCAAGGTTGAATATGATGTTGATCGCGGATTTCTGCTCAACGGTAAGCACGTAAAGATGAATGGTGTGTGCCTGCACCATGATGGCGGTTGTCTCGGCGCAGCCGTACCTCAAAGGCTGTGGGAAAGACGGCTCAAAATACTAAAGACGATGGGCTGCAATGCTATTCGTACTGCTCACAATCCACCGGCACCGGAATTTCTGGACCTGTGCGACCGGATGGGATTTCTTGTCATGGATGAAGCTTTTGATGAATGGACGATAGGTAAAACCGAGCACGGTTACCATAAATATTTCGAGCAGTGGTCTGAGCGCGACTTGGTTGATTTTATTCATCGTGATCGGAACCATCCCTCGGTTGTCATGTGGAGTGTCGGCAATGAAGTCCGTGAGCAGCCTCGGGAGGGGGGGCACGAAGTACTTCGTAAGCTTGTTGAGATTGTTCGTCGCGAGGACCCGACGCGGCCGTTTACACAAGGCTGCGATAACATCGCCGCAGATGGCGGTTCGACGACTCCAGAGTTCCTGGAATTGCTCGATATTGTTGGTTATAACTATGTCGATCGCTGGCACGAACGCAGGGAATTATACTACAGTATCGACCGGCATGAGCATCCAAACTGGAAAATGGTCGGCACAGAGAGCTCTTCAGTAGGGGGTATACGTGGTGGTTATTCTCTGGGTAGAGATCCTAACGTTATCCGGCCAAACTACAATTTACGAATGATACGCGCCGAGCAGCTTTGGAAATTCGTGGCCACGCACGATTACGTTATCGGTGATTTCATGTGGACTGGGATTGATTATCTTGGTGAGTCTTGGTGGCCCGGTAAAAATGCCAGTAGTGGTGTCATTGACCTTTGCGGATTTCCCAAAGACGGTTATTATTTTTATCAGAGCCAATGGACCCAGGAACCTATGATTCATCTGTTTCCACATTGGAACTGGCCCGGATATGAAGGAAAGGTCATTCCCGTGCTCTGCTATAGCAACTGTGATGCAGTCGAATTGTTTCTCAATGACAAATCCTATGGTGAAAAACGACTTGAGTTCCCCCGGCAGGGCACTTCCGGCGGTTGGAACCGTTATGCTAATCCGAGGATTAATCCAACGACGGCAGACTTACATCTTTCCTGGGACGTTCCCTATCATCCAGGTGTTTTAAGAGCAATAGGTAAAAAGAACGGCCAAGTTGTCTGCACGCAGGAAGTTCGCACAACAGGACAGGCCGCGGCAATTCGATTAAAGGCTGACTCTGATTCGATTTCCATGCCCAGGGACATTGCCCATGTAGAGATTCAAATCGTCGATACCGATGGAAATATCATCCCGACGGCTGACAACCTCGTCCAGTTTATTATCGAAGGACCTGGACGCATCATAGGAGTGGACAATGGCAACCCCCGAGACCATGATTCATACCAGGAACCGCAGCGGCGAGCCTTCAACGGCCTTTGTTTGGCTATCCTGCAATCGTCAAGTGAGCCTGGGAAGATAAAATTCACAGCACGTTCGGAAGGATTAAAAGAAGCATCGGTGGAAATAACTGTAAAGTAGTGCCTGAGATTCTTGTGATTAGATTCCAAGTAAAGCAGTACAAAGTATAGAGTTGATTATAAAAAACTAATATATTATGGAGATAATGTAATATGAAAAATATCAAAGAGAAATTTATAATATGTATTATGATGCTTAATTCACTTTGGCTGCATGACAGTTTCGGGCAACTACAGGAATATAAAATAAGTAGTCCGGATGAAAAGTTATCGGTGTTCTTCCAATTATCCGAGGATAAAGGTGCTTGTTACAAAATTAAACATAGCGGGATAACTGTTCTTCAAAAATCGAAGTTAGGAATTGTCCGTGAAGATGGTGATTTTTCACAAAACCTCTCTCTTGATTCTGTCTCGGATGTAGAGAAGGTCGAAAACAGCTACGATATGCTTCATGGAAAAAGGCATCATTGCTCTTATAAAGGTAATAGACGGATTTTCCATTTAGTAAGTGATTCAGGTAAAAAGATTGACATTATCTTTCAGGTCTCGAATGATGGTGTGGCGTTTCGGTACTATTTCCCGGCACAGTCAGAAGAAATTAAAAAGATAAAAGAAGAAGTTACTTCTTTTAATTTCAAACCTACAACAAAAGCATGGATTCAAATTTGTACTGAAGCAAAAACGGGATGGAACCATGACCAGCCATCGTATGAGCAGTATTACCATCAGGATATCGAATTAGACAAAATACCGGACCACGAGCCTGGATGGGTATTACCGGCGTTGTTTAATTATGATAAGTTCTGGATTCTTTTAACGGAGACCGCCGTTGATAGAAATTACTGTGGTTGTCGGTTGACACGAGACTCGGCCGGTTATGAATTTTCAATTGGATTCCCGCAGGAAGAGGAAATCTTTCCTGGTGGGCCTTTGAATCCACAATCGACTTTGCCCTGGTTAACGCCATGGAGGATAATTACAATTGGGGACGGCCTGAAAACTATCGTAGAGTCAACACTTGGAACGGACCTTGCAAATCCTCCAAAACTACAGGATACATCATTTGTTAAACCGGGCAGGGCATCATGGAGCTGGATTATATTAAAGGATAATTCAGTTGTTTACGATGTCCAGAGGCGTTTTATTGACTTAGCTGCTGATATGTCATGGGAGTATTGTCTGGTCGATGCCGACTGGGATACAAAAATCGGTTATGATAAAATCAAAGAGCTTGCAGAATATGCCGGAACAAAAAATGTCGGACTTCTTTTATGGTATAACTCCGCAGGCGACTGGAACACGATTCCCTATCATCCGAAAAGTAAGCTTCTTACGCACGAAGACCGTGTTAAGGAGTTCACATTACTTAAAGAAATGGGCATAAAAGGTGTAAAGGTAGATTTTTTCGGTGGAGATGGTCAATCCATGATAGCTTATTACCAGGATATTTTTGAAGATGCCGCTCAATTTGGCATTATGGTGAATTGTCATGGTTGTACTTTTCCGAGGTGCTGGCACAGAACCTATCCGAACTTGGTAACGATGGAAGCTGTAAGAGGATTTGAATTTGTAACTTTTGAACAGGCAAATGCAAACCTTGAAGCAAACCACTCATGTGTTCTGCCTTTTACACGGAATGTTTTCGATCCGATGGATTTTACACCTGTTTGTTTCGGCGAAGTGCCTAACATCAAAAGGATCACGACAAATGGTTTTCAGTTGGCGGTGTCGGTTATTTTCTTATCGGGTATTCAGCATTTTGCACTAACACCTAAGAGCATGGCTCAAGTCCCAGATTATATAAAAGACTTTACGAAAGAGGTTCCTGTTCGTTGGGATGATACCTGCTTCATAGAAGGATATCCAGGAAAGCTTGTTGTCCTCGCGCGCAAATCCGGTGACAGATGGTATGTTGCCGGAATCAATGGTGAAGATAAAGAAAAAAGCATAAATCTACAACTTCCTTTTCTTGAGAAAACAATGACCGGTATACTCTATACCGACGGCACAGATAAACGTTCCATCAACATGCAGGAAATTACAACGTCACCGAATAAAACGCGGGAGATTGAACTAAAAGCAAACGGGGGTTTTGTAATCAAGCTTGAAAACCAGATGTAAGGGCACTATTAACCTGACTGTGTAAAAAGATAAGATGTGGAAGGCCGAAGCATGAAACGAGCAGTATATGTGATTCTCCTTTTGATAACTTCACCGTTATTTGCTCGAACTTATGTGGATTTTGATTTTGATTGGCGCTTTAGCAAGGGTGACTTTGCAACGGCAATGATGCCGGCCTTCGATGACTCAGCATGGAGAGTTGTAAATCTGCCCCATGACTGGAGTATCGAAGGGCCATTCAGCAACCAGTACAGCAGCGGCAATGGATACGTACCCGGCGGCATAGGCTGGTATCGAAAGCATTTCAAACTGGATGAGATTCATCAGGACAGGCTTGTTGCAATTGAGTTCGATGGAGTATATAACAATTCTGAGGTTTGGATTAACGGTCACTTTATAGGTAGAAGACCTTACGGATATTCCAGCTTTCAATATGATTTAACATCTCATTTAAAGTTCGGCTCCGAAGAAAATATAATCGCCGTCCGTGTGGACCATTCGAAATTCGCTGACTCACGTTGGTACACCGGTTCCGGTATTTATCGACACGTGCGGCTGCGAATTACCGACAAGCTTAGAATCGGTCATTGGGGTACTTATGTCACAACCCCGGAGGTAGATGAGGGCTCGGCGGTTATTCGTGTCGAAACTACAGTAAAAAATGATTACGACAACTCAAATGCCTTCTCATTGTCATCAGATATCATCACAACAGGTGGAAATGTTTTGGCAAATGTGACAACAGAAGGAATATTGGATGAAAAGTCGGAACGGACTCTTGTGCATCAAATCAAAATAGAAAAACCGATGTTCTGGTCAATTGAGAGACCAACTTTATATAAACTACAAAACCGCTTAAAGCAGGGTAGTGAAAATATTGATGAAGTCTCCATACCTTTTGGGATTCGCACGATAAAATTCGACCCCAATGAGGGTTTTTTTCTTAATGGTCATCATGTGAAAATAAAAGGAGTTTGCCTTCATCACGATGCGGGATGTCTTGGTGCCGCAGTTCCATATAAGGTGCTGGAGCGGCGATTAAAACTAATAAAAGAGTTAGGAGCCAATGCCATTCGGACCAGTCACAATCCACCTGCACCGGAATTACTGGAAATTTGTGACAGGCTTGGTTTGTTGGTTAAAGATGAGGCATTCGATGAGTTTACGCCGCCGAAAAATAAGTGGATTATTGGTTGGAATACCGGCGTGCCAAGTCGGTTCGGTTACGGCGAAGTTTTTAAACAGTGGTCGGTTATTGATATCGAAAACATGGTTCTAAGGGATCGTAATCATCCATGTATTATTATGTGGAGCATCGGCAACGAGGTAGATTATTCCAACGATCCCTTTTCCCATCCGGTTCTGGGTGAAGACTACCGACCAGAGCATCCGTCCGCTGAGAATCTTGTTCAATATTCCAAACCGCTCATCGCGGCCGTGAAAAAATGGGACAAGACTCGTCCGGTTACAGCAGCTCTTGCAAGTATTGAAATGTCAAATGCCGTCGGATTGCCGCAATTGCTCGACGTAGTCGGATATAACTATCAGGAAAAGTTCTATGAAGCCGACCATGAGGAATATCCGGAACGGTTCATCTTCGGTAGTGAAAATGGCGACCAATATAGTGCATGGTCCGTAGTGCGGGACAATGATTATGTTGGAGGGCAGTTTCTATGGACTGGTATTGATTATCTTGGAGAGGCAAGGCGGTGGCCGAATAAGGCTAACGGTTCGGGATTGCTTGATTTGTGCGGATTCAAAAAGCCCTTAGCATGGTTTCGACAAAGCCTGTGGAGTGCTGGGCCGATGGTATATATATGTGCCTCTAACAATAGCGGCAGGAGAAGATGGCTCTTTAGAGCAGAAGAGCACTGGAACTGGCCACAAGATTCAATGTTAACAGTCTTTTGCTACACAAGCTGCCCTGAGGTGTTACTGACTCTGAACGATAGACCTATTGGTACAAAGCGACTTTCTGAAGCCAGAGAAGGACTGTTAACATGGGAACTTCCCTATAAACCGGGAGTATTAAAGGCCGTAGGACTCAACAACGGCAAGTCTGTCTGCGAATTTGCACTGAAAACCGCAGGCCCTGCCACTCGGATTGAATTGCTGCCGGATGTCAACCGACTCAAAGCAAACGATAAAGATATCTGTCATGTGGAATTTCGTATTATTGATGATAAAGGTGTTCGTGTTCCACATGCTGAGCATGAGTTGGCTTTCATTGTGGAAGGCCCGGGTAACATCATCGGTATAGAGAATGGGAATCTTAACAGTATTGAAGACTACAAAGATATGATGCACAAAGCCTATAATGGCCGGGGATTGGCTATCCTGCAATCGACGCGCGAGCCGGGTACAATTCGGTTAACAGCTCGTGCAGATGGACTCAAAGAAGAATTTGCTCAAATCAATGCAATTTCCGTAAAGTAACATTTCTGTGGCTTAAGTTATCACTTTAATACAACAAAGGATAGAGAAGCTATTAGCCCGGATTTCACGGTTTTGTAAAACTGCATAATATGTATCTATCTACTCGATTTACGCTTTTTTACTTGTTATTTTAGGCTTTTTTAATAGAATCACAGTTCGTTAATTTTGATCATAGGCATAACCAATAATCTCATTGGAGGCTATTACACTTGGTCACGTATAAAGCTTTAGTTAGCGATCAGTTGCTTAAAAAACATAGGAGTATAAACAATGAAAAGATTTATATATATTACTGTCACCGTTTTTATATTGAATACATCATCTGCTTCACAGAGACCCTGGCAGGAACTTTACAATCCTAATGTGGCCGATGTGGCTTTGAATTTCAAATCACCTCCGTCCGAATACAGTATGACGTTTTACTGGGGTTGGGACGGCCCGGTAACTGAAGAGGTAATCGCCCGCGACCTGGAAGAATATAGCTCAAAAAACGTAAAGGCTGTCACCTTAGAAGCGGGCTATCGAATGACCGCGAAGTATTTGTCACCCGAATGGTTTGATTTGGTTAAATATACTGTGGAAAAGGCCCGCGAGCTTGATATGCATGTATGGCTGGTCGATGAAGGTAAGTATCCGAGCGGTTTTGCGGGTGGAAAATTTTCGCAGGAGCGTCCCGAGTTGCGAATGCAAACTTATACTGTAAAAGAGCCGTTCTCAGTCGAAGCCGGACGGGAAATATCACGCGATGTAAAACCTAATACACTATATGCCATAGCTACAAACCAGGAAGATGGTACTAACCTTGTACTTGAAATTGATTCCGGCAAGCTAAACTGGACGGCACCTCAGGGACAATGGCAGGTTCATCTAATCGAACAACGGTTCCGAACTTCGGCCACACGCTCGGTTAATAATCCGAAAGTCGGTGTAAAGGATGCAACTCATTCTCTTTGTGACTACCTCAAACCGGAAGCGGTCATGCAGTTTATTAAGTGGACGCACGAGCAATATAAAGATGTTGTTGGCGATGAATTCGGCAAGACCGTTCTGGGGTTTAGGGGTGATGAGCCTGATTACGGATTTGTTCCATGGACGGACAAAATATTTGACCAGTTTCAAAAGCGAAAAGGTTACGACATACGTCCGTATCTTGCTTCTATTTCTGTAAAAAGAGGTCTGACAGAGCAGCAAAAAAGGGCAAAGGCCGATTACTGGGATGTATGGTCAGCCGTTTTCAGTAAAAATTTCTTCGGTATGCAGGCCGAATGGTGTGCGGAAAATAATGTCGAATACCTGGTGCATCTCAATCACGAGGACCAGATGGTAGGTCTTATTCGCTCGGAAGGGGATTTTTTCAGGTGCATGAGAGACGTACAGATGCCCGGCATAGATGCTATCTGGAGCCAGATTTGGCTTGATAAGGTCTCTGACTACCCGAAATACGCTTCTTCGGTGGCACATCTTTTCGGCCGACCTCGTGCTTTTACCGAAAGTTTTGCGGCTTACAAACCAAGCCCGAATCTCGACCAAGCCATGTGGATTCTGAATCATCAGATTGTTCGAGGTATTAATATGGTTGAAGTTATGTGGATTCCCGCTTCGAGCAAAGGTGTCAGCGGAATGCGAGGCTGGCTTGCCGACGAGCAATTTCCGGCTGCGGCTGAATATCTTAATCGAGTTTGTTATGTTCTTTCACAAGGGCTTCCCGCAGCCAAGATAGGTCTGTATTATCCCACAATGAGTATATGGCTCGGCGATAATCAAGCCGATAAAGATGTATTGACTGTCACTCAAGGACTTCTGGAAAATCAGAGAGACTTCGATTTTGTCGATGAGCAGGCATTATCATCTGTGATGAAGCTCGAAGGGGATCGTTTTGTAAATCTCAGCGGTCAGAGCTATCAAGCGATAATCATCCCTCCGGTAAATGCAATATCAAAATCGGCATTAGATAGATTAAAAAGGTTTACACAAAACGGCGGCAAGGTGATATTCCTTGGTG
Organism: uncultured Pirellulales bacterium; assembly: GCA_964508785.1. Classification (GTDB taxonomy): domain Bacteria; phylum Planctomycetota; class Phycisphaerae; order Sedimentisphaerales; family Anaerobacaceae; genus JAFGPS01. The sequence goes on from CAZDVE010000022.1 coordinate 14,838, forward strand.
ATGCGCCATCTTTGATTGTTGAAAGAACGTTCCTGGATGCTGATGGACCGGCGGATATAAGCTGGGCTATGCAGGAATCATCCGGCCAATTAACCGAGAACGTCTTAAAAGCTTTACCGGAGCCTGATGTCAGTTTGAATCAGGATTGTTCGGCGGTTAAATATCTCCATCGTCGTTTTAATGATGCGGATGTTTACTTCTTCTTTAATGAAAGTGACCAGAAACAGTCGTGTACAGCGACTCTACAGGTTGCAAATGGGCAGGCACAGATCTGGAATCCATTTTCAGGAGACATCGAAGTTTTGGCGGATGTCTCTATCGTGAATGGAGTTGTAAAATTTCCTTTGGAACTTGATGCTTACCAGACCAAACTCGTTGTTATAGGTTCTGTGCCGGAGGTTTCTATGGCGGCTATGGCAGCTCCGTAAAATTTAAAAAGATTGATCATTATAACGTAATCTCCGTGGAGGTCAGAATGATCAGAAATCGAATAGTAATTATTATCGCACTTGCAGTATTGGTCTGTTTAACTGCGTCGGCACTTGACCGGAAGGATGTCACTTTCAAAGTTTTTCAATTCCCTGCTAACATGATACCGCGAATTGATGGTAATACCAACGACTGGTCGATGGTACCGGAGGAATATGTTATTGGTACAGACCAGCTTTGGGAGGATTCCGGTAAGCATCCAAAGCCTGATCCGAATAACCTGGATGTGCAAGTACGCGTCGGATGGGTCAGGGGGCTTAGTCGTTTATACTTTTTATATGAGGCTTACGATAACTATTGGGACTTTTCTCAAACCGGATTGCATAACGACACCTTTGAGATTGTCGTTGATGCCGATGCTTCCGGAGGGCCGTTGATTGACAAGGGACATCGTGAAATGTGGGTTCCCGAACAAGTTGGTCCTGCCGGAGCCACAGTGGATAACAGAATCAGCGACGAGGAAGCCAACTGGGCGATCCATGGAGTTCACGCACAAAATTATCATATATTTACACCCGCCGAGGGCAAAGACTGGACTCTCGCATGGGGAGTGCAGCCCTGGATAAAAGAGCTGCCCTATGCCAATGCCGTATGCAAATATGATTTCAAGCCGGGCGAGTCGGGAAAACTTGTCCTTGAATTCTGGATTACGCCGTTTGATTATGCAGGGCCCGAAGGCCCGCAACGGGCTGTGGAATCTGTATTATGGGAAAATAAAATCATCGGCCTAAGCTGGGCGGTTATTGATTACGATAATGTCAACAGCAAGAGCAATAACGGTTTCTGGAATCTTTCGAGACAGCATCGAATGTACGGCAATGCCTGGCATCTGTGTGCGTTTCGCTTAATGCCGCTTGACGAAAAGTTTCGCAAGCCCATCGAGGCGCAGTGGTCTTTCAAGGTGGTAGATATGCAGCGCAGGCTGGTAGCATTCAAAGACCTTTCTTATGGCAAGATAACATCGTGGAAGTGGGAGTTCGGTGACGGCACAACATCAGAGGAGCAACATCCAATCCACAGATATGAAAAGGCCGGTGATTATGTTGTCACGCTCTACATCGAAGGGCCACAGGGCAAGTCCCGCCGCTCAAAAGTATGGGATGTTGAAGTGAAATAAACTTTCTTAAGCTGACGGTTACAACGCATTGTAAATTAACATGGAAAGGAGCATTATTTATGTTAAAACGTATTCTGATGCTGTCTATTACCTTAGTTGTTACTGAGTGCTTCGCAGTTGCTCCGGTTAATGCACCCGTTTTCAATATCAAAGATTATGGAGCGGTAGGTGACGGCACAACGATTGATACACCGGCCGTAAATAAGACTATTGAAGCGGCAGCCGCTGCGGGAGGAGGTACGGTATATTTTCCCGCCGGGACTTACGCCTGTTATTCGATTCATCTTAAAAGTAATATTGCATTATATCTTGATCATGGTTGTACGATATTAGCGGCCGAACATACTAAGAAAATCGGTTATGATCCCGCCGAACCTAATCCGTGGGGCGATGAACACAAGTATCAGGATTTCGGACACAGCCATTGGCATGACAGCCTTATTTGGGGTGAGAATCTTGAAAATATTTCTATTCTTGGACCGGGCCGCATATACGGCAAAGGTCTGGGAAAGTGGGACAAACCAGATGAAAAAGGAGCGGGAAATAAAACTATTGCACTAAAGCTATGCCGAAATGTGTTGATTCGAGATGTGACGTTTCTGATGGGCGGGCATTTTTGTATCCTACCGACCGGCGTGGACAATTTCACTATCGACAACGTTAAAATCGACACAAATCGCGACGGTATCAATGTCGACTGCTGCCGTAACGTTCGAATTTCCAATTGTACAATAAATTCCCCGAATGATGATGCCATTGTCCTAAAAAGTTCCTACGCACTGGGCTATGCAAGCACAACGGAGAATGTGACAATAACGAACTGCCAGGTTACCGGCTACGATGAGGGAACACTTCTTGATGGCACCTTCAAACGCACACAGAAGCAGGCTCCAGACCGTGGCGGTGTTACCGGGCGGATTAAATTCGGCACCGAATCCAACGGTGGTTTTAAGAATATTACAATCTCCAACTGCGTTTTCGAGCGCTGTCGCGGATTTGCGTTGGAAACTGTAGATGGTGGTCTGCTTGAAGACGTGACCATTTCCAATATCGCTATGCGTGATATTACAAATGCACCGTTTTTCCTGCGTCTCGGCAGGCGTATGCGTGGCCCGGAAGGAGTCCCGGTTGGAAAACTGCGTCGTATAAATATAAATAATGTAGTTGTATATAACGCCGACCCTCGTTATGGGTCATTGATTATGGGCATTCCCGGACATGAGATTGAAGATATAAGACTAAGTAATATCAGGATATTAGTAAAAGGTGGAGCTAAAAAAGAACAGGCTGAAGTTGAAGTTCCCGAGCTTGAGGATGGATATCCCGATCCGAGGAATTTTGCTCCAATTCCCGCATACGGTTTTTTCATTCGTCATGTCAAAGGCATCGAACTAAATAATGTGGATATCAGTTTTGAAAATGAAGATTTCAGGCCACCTTTTATTCTCGATGATGTTAAAGGTGCAGAATTTCGCAACGTCGAGGCGAAAACCACAGAGGGAGTGCCGGTATTTGTGTTGAAAAATGTTGAAAATTTCAGAACGTATCAATGCAAACCGGTAGACGACATGCAGCTTGATAGGGTGGACAAAAAGAGTTTATAAATTGCATAATATGAGAACAAACGAAGCATAAATACATTTATTTTACATTTATTGCATGTTGAACTTGTGACTACTATGATGAATCTATCATGGGGTGGAAAATTATGGCCAGAAAATTTATTTTTATTGTCTTGTTGATTTTTATTCTTTCTTGCAATGTAGTTGCTCAGCCTCCTTCAGGAGAATTTGGGCGGCGGCCGAGGCGAGCAAGCACACGTCCGCCGGCGGATAACGAACGTGGATTAAGAGAGCTTACGCCGGAGGAGATACCACCCAACCTCAATTTCTATGCAATGGATCCACTGTATGACGCTAATGCGGTATTAGGCTGGGCCGCAGAAAGGATTGAAGAAAAGCTTAATCGTGGCATGCTGGCGATACCGGTAGAGGAGGGGAAAGTATATTTAGGCTGGCGGTTGTTGAAGAACGACACGGATAATATCGCCTTCAATATCTATCGTTCTACTGCCGGTGATGTACCAGTAAAGTTAAATGACCAACCTTTAACGAAAACCACGGATTTTTTAGACCAAAAAGTACCTTTCGAGAAATCAAATGTATGGTTTGTAAAAGGGCTGGTCAATGGACGAGAACAAGAAGCTTCAGAATCGACAGAACTACCGGCAAATCCACCTATACAGCAGTATAAATCAATCACATTAAAAGATGATTTCCGAGCAAGTATGGTTGGTATTGCGGATCTTAACGGCGATGGCGTATATGATTTTGTTGTCAAACATTCCACCGGCCGAAGCAAAGACCCGGGCAGAGTCGGCCCAAATACCGGGGCTGTTAAATACGATGGTTATAACGGCAAAACCGGTGAGTTCATGTGGCGCATTGATTTAGGCTGGAATGTCGATAACGGTATCTGGTGGACTCCGATGGTTGTCCGCGACCTTGATGGTGACAACAAGGCCGAAGTTTGTGTACGGACATCGGATTATGCTGCAACCGAAGAAGATATGCTTGCAAGCGGACAAAAAGGATTTCTCCTGGATGCCCCGGAATACCTGGCTGTGTATAACGGCCAAACCGGCGAGATAATCGATAAGGTTGATTGGATAGAACTCAGCAAAGTACAGGATTGGGGTGACAATACCGGCAATCGTGCCAGCCGTCACCTGATGGGTATCGCATATCTCGATGGTAAAACGCCGGCGGTTCTTGCTGTCCGCGGTACATACGGCATGATGAAAATCGATGCTTACGTGCTAAAAAATAAGAAACTCGTGAAAATCTGGCGCTGGACCAACGAACGGGCACCTTTCATGTATCAGGGCCAGGGCCAGCACAGTATCAAGACCGCTGATATCGATGACGATGGCTGCGACGAGATTTTAAATGGCTCGATTGCAGTCGATAATGACGGCCGAACCATGTGGGGCACTGGTTACGGACACGGTGACAGGTTTTATCTCGGCGACATAGATCCCGAACGTCCGGGAATGGAAGTTTTATATATTTTCGAGGAGCCACATCCTCATAACGGTTTCAGTTTGTGGGACGCCGGAACCGGTAATCTGATATGGGGCATCCCGGTTTCCAATCGAGATAACGAATTGAGTCTGGCCATAGCCGGTGACATTGACCCGGCTTATCTGGGAATGGAATGCGCCGGTGGCAGGCATTACTACACCGCTAGGGGGAAACAAATCGACGAGCGTGTGCCACCACTAAGTTTTCTTATCTGGTGGGACGCCGATCTTGTCCGTGAAATTTACGGGCGTAGAAGTGTAACCAAATGGAAGGGTGATATTTTAACAAAAATACCCGGCATGATACAACAAATAGCTGATGTTTATGGTGACTGGCGGGAAGAAATTATCACAGCTACCAGAGGCGAGTTAAGAATTTACAGCACCATTATTCCTGCCGCTGATCGTCGCATCTGCCTAATGCAGGATCCGCTCTACCGAAATGATGTCACTCATCGGACAATGGGCTATGCTCATTATCCCATGACAAGTTATTACCTTGGCACGAAATAAATAAGTAGAAAAGATTTACATTTACAAAGAGTAAAAAAATTGCATGGCTAATCACATGGATTTGATGAAAGGGAATTTTATGAAAATCGTAAGGCACAAAATCATAGAAGCTATATCGTTAAGGTCACATCACTCTGTGGATTATGTTTTGATTTCGTTATTCTTTCTTTTTTTGGCAACAGGATGTTCAAAAGTGTCCGGTATCATAAGCGAGAAATCCCAAGTTCCTGATGGAAGGTGCCAGGTGAATTTCAATAGTGACTGGAAGTTTGCCAAGGGAAATCAGGATGGGGCCGAAATGCCGGACTACGACGATTCGGCGTGGGAGAAAGTATGCCTGCCGCACGACTGGGCAATTTCGGGACCATTTAATCCTAACGAAAATGGTTATGCGGGAAAACTGCCATGGCGGGGTGTTGGTTGGTATAGAAAATCATTTATGCTTGAAAGAGAACAACGTGGCCGTCGGATTTACTTGGATTTCGACGGTTTAATGGCATTTCCAAAAGTCTATGTAAACGGCAAGTTAGCCGGTCAGTGGGATTACGGTTATACTTCTTTTCGTGTGGATGTCACCCCGTACGTGATATTTGGCCGGGATAATGTCATTTCGATACTGGTTGATACTCGCCGGCAGGGCACACGGTGGTATCTCGGAGCAGGGATATATCGCAAAGTGACAATGACTATCTGTAATCCGGTTCATATAGCACACTGGGGTACCTGTGTGACTACGCCTGAGATTAGCGATACCTCGGCAACGGTATGTATTCGCTCCAATATAGAAAACTATCTTAATACCGAATCGAAGGTAACAGTTGAAGCAATCGTGCTTGATCCGGATGGACACGAAGTAGCCAGAGCAGATAAAGGCGGTACAATTCCTGCAGGCGAAACCTTTGATGTTGAGCAAACTCTTGTTATTTCCGAACCGAAACGATGGGATGTTACAAGTCCAAGATTATACACGGCCAGGACTATTGTGCGAAAAAGCAACGAAGTTGAGGATATAGTTGAAACCACTTTCGGTTTACGTACGTTTAAATTAACAGCCAATGACGGCTTTCATTTGAATGGCAGGCGTGTACAGCTCTATGGTGTCAATCTTCACCACGATCACGGCCCTCTCGGAGCGGCTTTTTATACTCGCGCTATGGAACGGCAACTGGAGATTATGCGCGAGATGGGCTGCAACGCCATTCGAACCAGTCATAATCCATCGGCACCGGAACTTCTTGATTTATGTGACCGTATGGGATTTGTGGTATGGAACGAGGTTTTTGACAAATGGGACGACAAAGCCGGTCGAGTCAAAGGTGAGCCGCCCTTGAAGGAATATAGTGAGAAACATATTCGCAGCCTTGTAATGAGAGACCGCAATCATCCATGCGTTGTTGTGTGGTCGATTGGAAATGAAATCGGCAACCAGCCATTCGATAGGGAGGGTAAATCACCTGAAAGAATAAAATATATGAGTGATTTTGTCCGCAAATACGACCCTACACGTCTTGTAGGCATGGCCTGCCATATTCCCAACACGGTTGAGCAACCGATTCTTGATGCGCTGGACTTTACTGGTTGGAATTACGGACATCGGTATGACCGATACAGAGAAAGCTATCCAGACAAACCGATTATTTACAGTGAATCGGCCTCGACTTTGAGCACACGCGGATTCTATGAACTGCCACACCCAAGCCGCAAGACTGAATTCTCCAATCAACATCAGGTGGATTCCTACGACCTGAATGCCGCAAGCTGGTCGGATATTCCTGATGTCGAATTCAAACTAATGGAGGATGACAATTTTGTGGCGGGTGAATTTGTCTGGACGGGTTTTGATTATTTGGGCGAGCCGACACCTTTTGCACAGCAAGCAAGGAGTTCATACTTCGGCATTGTTGACCTTTGTGGAATTCCCAAGGACCGCTTCTATCTGTACCGTAGTTATTGGCGTCCCGAAGTAACAACCGTGCATATCCTGCCGCACTGGAACTGGCCGGAACGCATCGGCCAGATTGTCCCTGTCTTTGTATATACTAATGGTGACTGTGCAGAATTATTCCTCAATGGCAAATCCCTTGGGCGTCGTCAGAAGGGAGTTATACCACAGAAATCCGAAAATTATGCACAAGGTAAGTCTGCTACAGCAAGTTCGGCACAAAAAGAGGATGACCATAGTGCCGCAAGTGCGAATGACGCCAATAGAAACACACGCTGGTGTGCGAACACAGCCGGTGCCGATCAATGGTGGCAGGTCGATCTTGATGAAGTTAAATCAATTCGCTATCTGGAGATTGATTTCGAAAGAGAAGAAAAGCGTTACGGGTATGAAATAAAAGTCTCGACGGACGAATCTACATGGGAAACGATTGTAAAAAAGAATACGAGCAATATGCCCAGGTGGGGCGGCCCAACCCAAATATTTCACGAAGTAGATGCGCAAACCAGATACGTACGAATTGAATTTACCCAGACGCAGGATGGTGCCTGGGCCAGTATTAAGGAATTTGCCGTTTATCCGATGAAAATAGAGTCCGACTACTATGATGTCACTTATAAATATCGTCTGCGATGGAATGATGTTATTTACGAGCCGGGTGAGCTGAAAGCAGTTGCTTATAAGGATGATAGGAAAATTGGTGAAGCCGTAATGCGAACTGCGGGAGAGCCGGCAAAAATTCGCCTGACGCCCGATCGAAAAGAACTGAAAGCTTCCGGTGAGGACCTTTGCTATATCCTGGTTGAAGCTCTGGATGAAAAGGGTAACCCTTGCCCGTTGGCAGATAATCTAATTAATTTCGATATTCAAGGACCTGCGGAGATTGCCGGTGTCGGCAATGGAAATCCCCTTTCGCTCGAACCATTTCAGGCAAACTACCGGAAACTGTTTTATGGCAAAGCTATGTTGATTTTACGAACTAAAGAAGGGCTGGATGGTACTGTCACTGTCACTGCCACAGGTGAAGGCCTTGAACCGGTGAAGACAACCGTGCGAAGCAGAGTATCTAAATAGTTATTTTAAAGTGAAGGTATAGTTAGATAAAATTACTGTTTAAGGATTCCTGTAACTTTACAGATTATAAATACCGAGGGGAACATTGGTGCTAATTAGTTCGCTCTTTAAGTATTAAAATGAAACTATCTAATTCTAAGCCGGTCGAATCAGAACCTAAACAACTACGATTCCGGTGACTTCTCGAAGAGTCTGCTTAATGCAGGACCAACTTTTCAGGATGGATGTGGCAATGCAAATGATGTTCTATTTCAATCCGCATCAGATAGGCGGTAAAGCTGTTATAGAAGGACCTTAAAAAACCTAGTTACGATGGAATAATAAGGAAAAAACAGATAATTTTTGGAGGAAAGCATCCATGCTTAAAAAAAGTTTACTTCATGTTTTTGTGATTTTTGCATTTACCGCGATAGTTTTTGTTCAGGCCGGTGGCTCAGAAGAGATTTCATCGGTGTCACAGACAGCACCTGAAAATAGTTTACCGAATTTATTCATCATAGGCGATTCTACTGCCAGCAACGGCGCCGATTGCGGTTGTGGTAGTCACCTTGCTGACTACTTCGACACAAAAAAAAACAATGTCTTCAACCGCGCTCGGGGCGGTCGAAGCAGCAGGACATTCCAGACTGAAGGACTATGGGATAAAGTACTGGATGAAATTAATGCCGGTGATTTTGTATTGATTCAGTTCGGACACAATGACGGCGGAGCGATTAACGATAATCATCGTGCACGCGGATCAATACCCGGTCTGGGAGAGGAAACTCAGGAAATCGACAATCTTATAACTAAAAAACACGAAGTCGTCCACACCTTTGGTTGGTATATGAGAAAGTTTATAGCCGATACCAAGGCCAAGGGCGCTACACCAATCATCCTCTCATTGACGGTCAGAAATATCTGGAAAAACGGCAGAGTAGAACGAGGTTCAGGTAACTATAGTAAATGGGCTGCCGAAATAGCGAAGTCACAGGACACGGCTTTTGTGGATTTGACACGGATTATTGCCGACCAGTACGAACTTCTTGGCCAGGCCAGGGTGGCGAGCTTCTTCCCGAAAGACCATACACATACGAACGCCAAAGCGGTGGATTTCAACGCCGCTCTTGTTGTCTCCGGGCTTAAGACTCTGAAAGAATGCAACTTATCAGGTTATTTATCTGTAAAGGGAAAGGAAGTGACAGGGTATGCAAAGAATGCCATGCTAAAACAAACCGAGGAATTGATGACTCAGACATGGCACCCAGATGCTCAGCCGGTATCTGATCCTAATCTGCCGACTCTGTTTCTCATCGGCGATTCCACGGTCAGGACCGGCAGGCTTGGTGACGGTGAAAACGGCCAATGGGGCTAGGGTGCACCAATTGCCGATTTCTTTGACCGAACACGAATTAATGTGGAGAACCGCGCCATGGGAGGAACCAGCAGCCGTACGTACCGGACATTGGGACTATGGGGTGAGGTTCTTGCCGATATCAAACCGGGTGATTATGTCATGATGCAGTTCGGGCATAACGATGGTGGTGCACTGAATGACAAAAGAAGGGCTCGTGGTACCATCAAAGGCACCGGCGAACAAATAGAGGAAATCGATAATCTTTTAACCAATAAGCACGAAACAATCCATACATACGGCTGGTACATGAAAAAATTTATCAACGATACAAAGGCAAAAGGCGCCAAACCTATTGTATGCTTATTGATTCCACGGAACAGGTGGACACCCAAAGGCAAAGTTATCAGGTCGTCAAACGACTACGCAAAATGGGCGGCTGAAGCAGCTAGGGCAGAGGGAGTGCCTTTTATAAACTTGAATGAAATCATAGCCACGCACTATGAAGAAGAGGGACAAGAGAGAGTCACTTCATTGTATTTCGGGCCGAATGAACATACTCATACCAACGCAGCAGGCGCGATGTTTAATGCCAAATGTGTTATCGAAGGACTTAGTGTGCTCAAGGAATGCGGATTATCCGGATATTTATTACCTGTAAAAGCAGCAGATTAACGGGCAGATAAAGAAAAAGTGACGCGAATTAATTTGCTGCAGAATCATTTAATAAGAATAGATGGTGCTAATCCATACCCAACAGGCAGGAAGATTCCGCTTTTACAAATAGAAATAATGTAGTAATATGAATCCTACATTTAAAAAAAGGACATTGTGAGTTATGAAACGGACAAAACATATCCTTACTATTGCCGGCATACTCTTTTTATTATTTGATTTCGGTTGCGTTAGGAATTTGCATGCTTCTTCGCCACAGGTGACGAGAGCAAAAAACAAGATAAATCGCCGTGCATTAGTTACAAGACATAATATTACCCTGAAAAAAGCCGACCCACTAACGCCACTGAGCGTCGGTAACGGCGAATTTGCGTTCACAGCCGATATCACGGGTCTGCAGAGCTTTCCCGAATTCCATGAAAAAGGCATGCCGCTCGGCACCCAATCTCATTGGGGCTGGCATTCTATGCCAAATACGAATGATTACAAGATATCTGATATTCTCGAAGAATATGAGGTTGCCGGGCGAAGAGTTCCGTATGCCTCCGATAAGGATTACTCCGGAAGATATTCTCCCGCTGCAACCTGGCTGCGTTCGAATCCTCATCGCCTGCACCTCGGGCAAATCGGTTTGCGTATAAGAAAATCCGATGGTTCATTTGCAAAAATTGATGATTTAACTAATACATCCCAAACGCTCGATCTATGGAACGGAATTTTAAGCAGTCATTTTGAAATAGAAAACCTGCCGGTTGAAGTTTTAACCATTTGCCATCCGAATCGTGACATATTGTCAGTCCGCATTGAATCACCCTTGATACAACAAAAACGATTATCTGTCTTACTCGCATTTCCTTACGGGAGTATGCAATGGAGAAATGCAGCGGACTGGAACCATCCGGAATTACATACAACTCACGCAAAAAATAATGGTAACAAGGCGGATTTAACTCGTATTCTTGATGAAGATAAGTATTTTGTCAGTATTGTTTGTTCTCAATCAGGTAAAATCGAAGCTAAGTCACAGCATGAATACCGGATTTATCAGAACAATGATGAACCTTTGGAGATTGTGTTTGCCTTTTCACCTACACAGGTCACTGAGTCGTTGCCTGATTTTGTAACCGTACAGACCGCCGCTGCTAAATATTGGCAGCAGTTTTGGTCGAGTGGTGGGGCGATTGATTTTTCAAAATGCACCGACCCGCGGGCAGCGGAACTCGAACGCAGAGTAGTGCTTTCGCAGTATCTAACTACCATTCAATGCAGCGGGTCACGTCCACCGCAGGAAACCGGTCTGGTCTGCAATAGCTGGTTCGGTAAATTCCATCTGGAAATGCACTGGTGGCATGCCGTACATTTTGCCTTGTGGGACCGTCTGCCGCTTTTAGAACGCAGTCTGCCGTGGTATAAAGAGATACTTCCCATGGCCAAAGCCACCGCACGGCTCCAGGGTTACGAAGGTGTTCGCTGGCCCAAGATGGTCTCACCTGACGGCAGAGACAGTCCGAGCACAGTGGGTGTCTTTCTGATTTGGCAACAGCCGCATCCGATTTACTATGCTGAACTGTGTTATCGGGAACACTCCGATAAAAAAATTCTGGAAAAATATCGAGATATTGTATTTGAGACTGCTGATTTTATGGCTTCCTATCCCGTCTGGGACGAATCAGGCCAACGTTTTGTATTGGGACCGGCCTTGATTCCCGCCCAGGAAAGTTACGGTCGGTACAGGAGAAACACTATCAATCCGACTTTTGAATTGGCCTATTGGTATTGGGCTCTCGAAACTGCTCAAAAATGGCGCCATCGGCTTGGAATGGAACGCGAACCGAATTGGGACCGGGTTATTAAGAATTTATCGGAGCCGACTATTCGCGAAGACGTTTACACAGGTATTGAGACACCACCCTATACGATAACCGAAGACCATCCTTCGATGCTGTGTGCGCTCGGATTTTTGCCACAAACTCCTTTGATTGACCCGAATGTTATGAACAAAACATTGGAGAGCGTCTTTCAGGAATGGGATTGGCCGAGCACATGGGGCTGGGATTATCCGGTTATGGCGATGACTGCGGCTCGTTTGGGCCAGCCGGAAAAAGCAATAGATGCCTTGTTCGTGGAAGCTCAGAAAAATCGATACCTGGCAAACGGACACAATTATCAGTCAAGCCGATTGCCGTTATACCTGCCCGGTAATGGCGGACTGCTTACGGCTGTTGCTATGATGGCCGCCGGATGGGATGGTTGTCCCAATCGATGTGCGCCGGGTTTTCCCGATAACGGCAAATGGAATATACACTGGGAAGGACTCAAGCCAATGCCATGATTGGCATTATATACTTGGAGTGAGAAGTTACAATGGGACATAAGATGTGTTATAGAAAAAATATAATTATATTTATTGGTTTTTGCACCTTTTGCCAGGTTATTTCCTGTGCGGAAACGGTGTGGAAACCTGACAACGGAAACGGTACATATAAAAATCCGGTTATCTTTGCAGATTATTCCGATCCTGACGTTATTAAAGTCAAAGACGATTTCTACATGACTGCCTCCAGTTTTAACTGTGTCCCCGGGCTTCCGATTCTCCATTCCAAAGACCTTGTGAACTGGAAGCTCATCGGCCATGCGATTCAAGACCTTGAAGATCAACGTTTCGATGTGCCGCAACACGGTAACGGAATCTGGGCGCCTGCGATTCGCTATCATAACGGCTGGTTCTGGATATTCGTTGGAGATCCTGACGCCGGTATTTTAATGACTAAGACAAAAAAACCTCAGGGACCATGGGAGCCGTTGCATTTGGTTCAGGAAGGTAAAGGTTTAATTGATCCCTGTCCTTTGTGGGATGACGACGGCAAAGCTTATCTTGTACACGCCTGGGCGAAAAGTCGTTCTGGTATTAACAGCATCTTAACGGTCAGACGGATGAGCCCCGACGGTACAAAAATGCTGGACGAAGGGACGATGGTTTTCGACGGTCGAAATGGAATTCAGCCGACAATAGAAGGCCCCAAGTTCTATAAACGAAACGGCTGGTATTATATTTTTGCACCGGCAGGAGGTGTGAAACCGGGCTGGCAATTGGCTTTGCGTTCGAAAAATGTTCTTGGGCCTTATGAGGCAAAAAGAGTGCTGGAACAAGGTTCGACCGACATAAACGGCCCACATCAGGGTGGCTGGATCGAACTGGAAAGTGGTGAAAACTGGTTCATACACTTTCAGGATCGTGGTGCCTATGGTCGTATTACTCATCTGAATCCAGTACGCTGGGTCGATGACTGGCCGTTAATGGGAGTTGACCTGAACAGTAACGGCGTCGGCGAACCTGTCAGCCGATACAAAAAACCGGATGTGGGAAAAACTTTCCCGGTACAAGTGCCGCAAACAAGCGACCGGTTCGATTTGGATACAATGGGATTGCAGTGGCAATGGCATGCCAATCCGAAAGATAACTGGATGTCACTAACCGCACGTCCCGGCTGGATGAGACTATTTGCAGTTCCAATACCTGCTGATTCGGATAATTTATGGCCGGCCCCTAATCTGATTCTCCAGAAATTTCCCGCCCCTGAATTCACGGTTACCATGAAGCTGGATATAAACGGGCTCGAAGTTGGAGAAAAAACCGGCCTGATTATTATGGGCCAGTCCTATTCCTATCTTGCCGTCGAAAAGAGGGCTTCAGGTTATCAACTTATAAAGAATTCCTGTAAAGATGCTATAGATGGAAACAATGAGGTTAATGAAAGCAAAGTCAATATTCCAGGTAATATCATACTGTTGAGAGTTAAGATAAGCGATGGGGCAGTTTGTGATTTTGGCTACAGTAATGACCAGAAAGAATTTGCATCGATCGGTGAACCTTTTACCGCCAGAGAAGGAAAATGGATCGGAGCCAAGGTCGGCTTGTTCTCGATAGCGAAAAAGAAAAAGAAAAACACTGGTTACGCTGATTACGATTGGTTTAGGATTGAATAATTTCACAGTAAAAGGGGAATAATAATGTCACACTATATAAGCAGGCGCAATTTCCTGCGAAAAATAGCAGCAGGAACCGCGGTAGTATCTTTACCGATACAGCTCAGGGCGTCTCAATCTGATGATAACAGACCTAATATTATTTTCATTCTGCTCGATGATATGGGCTATGGAGATTTAGGATGTTACGGACAAAAGAAAATTCAAACGCTCAATATAGATAAAATTGCAGGTCAGGGATTACGTTTCACAAATTGCTATTCCGGCTCGACTATCTGTGCCCCTTCTCGCAGCGTTCTTATGACCGGACAACATACCGGTCATACCCGTATTCGAGGCAATATGTGTACTGTCGGCGGCACAATAGGATACAAAGGCAAGCGAAAGGTCCGGAGAATGTGCTTGACCGAAGAAGACCAAACTATTGGTCATGTGCTGCAAAAAGCCGGTTACAGAACGGCTCTCGTGGGAAAGTGGCATCTCGGCGCATATAATCCCGATGCAGGGCCGTTGAATCGAGGCTTTGATGAATTCTACGGATGGCTGGTCAGGACCGGTTCAACCGGTGGCTATTATCCATCGCAGCGATATCGAAATCGAGAATTGTACGATATCACAGCTAATCGAAATAGACAACAAAACCGATACAGCACAGACCTTTGTACGGATGAAGCTATTGAATTCCTAAAGAACAATAAGAACAGGCGTTTCTTTTTGTATCTTTCCTATAATAATCCGCACAGTCCGCTCGAGATCTCGGATTTAGGACCATACGCTGATAAAGATTGGCCCGACCATATTAAAACCTATGCTGCAATGGTTCATAAATTAGATCGAAATATGGGAAAACTGATGCAAATGCTCAAGGAACTAAAAATCGATGATAAAACAATCGTCTTTTTCTGTTCCGACAATGGGCCGCGTTCCGAACCTACCAAAATACAGACCGAGGTTGCAGATTTCTTCGATTGCAATGGGCCTCTTCGCGGATATAAGCGCGATTTGTATGAAGGGGGCATCCGTGTGCCGATGATAGTTCGGTGGCCCGGAAAAGTATTCGCCGGCAAGACAAGCGACGTACCCTGGTACTTTGCAGATGTGCTTCCGACAGCAGCTGATCTGGCAAAAGCAGAGCTGCCGAAAAATATCGACGGTAAAAGTATCGTTCCGGTCCTGCTCGGTAAACAGCAGGATATAGGTGACAGATTTCTCTACTGGGAATACTTTGAGAGCGGATTCCAGCAGGCGGTTCGGTGGAAAAAATGGAAAGCGATTAGACTAAAGCGGGGTGAGCCGTTGGTGTTGTTCGACTTATCTAAAGATTTAGCAGAGCAGCATAATGTGGCCTCGGAACATCCGGATGTTGTTGCGCAGATTGAGGAGTACCTTAAAACCGCACGAACGGAATCTCTTAACTGGCCACTTCAACCTGTGTAATTCGATGATTAATGTAGGTGTCACGAAAGGAAGATATCATGAAAAACAATAAATTCTTTATTTTTTCTCTTACGTTTTTTATATTAAGTGCCGGTCTGGGTTGTGCCGCAGAAGGCAATGCTAAACCAAAAAAACGTTACGTTATTTCCGAGTTCGGAGCGGTTGGTGACGGGCAAACATTAAATACAAAAGCAATACAAGCTGCCATAAATAAATGCGCAACTGACGGAGGTGGTGTCCTGGTTATACCCAAAGGGACATTCCTGACCGGCTCAATCTATTTCAGGCAGGATGTGGATTTGTATCTGGAAAAGGATGGTATCCTCAAAGGCACGGTCAATCCTGATGATTATCCTCAGATAGATACAAGATGGGAAGGTGAAGAAAAAAAATGGACTGCTGCCCTTGTGAATTTCTTCGATATGAATAATGTGCGCTTGAGTGGGGAAGGAACGATTGACGGCTCCGGTGATCAATGGATGCACCGTTACCCGAGAGGTAGCCGTGAACTAAAAACAGGTCGGCCCCGTCTGATTGCTATTCAAAACTGTAAGAATGTTGAAGTTTCTGGCCTGTCGTTGAAGAATCAGGCGTGCTGGGGACTTTTTATTCTCTATTCGGAGAATGTCGAGGTAAAGAATCTGACTATTCGAGCAGAACATAATATCATCAGTTCCGACGGTATGGATGTGGATTCCAGTCGTAAAGTCCACATCACAGGGTGTGACATTGATGTGAACGATGACTGTATTGCGATTAAATCCGGCAAAGATGAGGACGGGCTGCGGGTGAATCGTCCTGCCGAAGATATTCTGATTGAAAAGTGTGTGTTTCGTTATGGGCACGGCGGCGTTTCGATGGGCAGCGAAATGTCAGGAGGAATCCGCAACGTGGAAATTCTTAATTGCGTAATGGAAGAGGATAACTGGGCTCCGATTCGTTTCAAGTCTCAGCCGAGTCGCGGCGGAGTTGTGGAAAACATCACATATCGGGACATCGTACTAAAGGACACGCGAAAAGCGTTCGAATTCAACATGGCATGGCGAATGGTAAATCCCAAGCCTCCATCCGATCCGCTGCCGGTAGTGCATAATGTGAAAATTATTAATGTCTCCGGTACAACGAATAATGTCGGCGATATGCACGGCCTTAAAGACAGCCCGATAAGGAATGTAATATTCGAGAATTGCAAAATCAAGGCCCGGCGTGGTTTTGTACTCGAACATGTGGAAGATATCGACCTTTCAGGATTGACTATTGAAGTCGAACAAGGCGAGGCAATTATACGCCGAAATGCACAATAACTTTTTTGTCGTGACGGCAAGTAGTGACTTTTTTTTGAAGAATCGAATTTGAAATGACACCGCGAGAGAGATTGAATGCCGCACTTCATCATCAGCCTGTAGACAACTTATGCGTAGATTTTGGAGCAGGCGGGCAGACAGGGATGGGAGTCTGTGCCGTAAATCGACTTCGACAGGCATTGACCGGTGATAATGAATGGCGCGTTAAAGTAATTGAACCGTATCAGATGCTGGGCCAGATCGATGATACGTTGCGACAAATTTTGGGCATCGATGTAATCGGTGTCGATCCTCCTAAAAACATGTTCGGTTTTGAAAACAAAGACTTCAAATCTTTTGTTATGCCTGTCGATGGTACCGAAGTGCTCGTACCCGGTCAGTTCAATTATACTGTTTCAGACAACGCAGATATCCTGATGTATCCCGAGGGTGATACCTCAGCAGTTCCGTGTGCTAAAATGCCGGAATCCGGATATTTTTTCGATTCGATCCGGCGCCAGGAGCCTGTCATCGAAGAGCAGCTTGATCCTATGGATAATTGTAAAGAGTTCGATATATTAAGCGATGGTGACATCGCCAGTATTTCAAAGCGAGTGGACGATTATTATAAAAATACGGATTATGGAATATATCTGACAATACCGGCTGTGGCGTTCGGAGATATTGCACTGGTTCCTGCCCCCTGGATGAAAGAAGCTAAAGGGATACGGGATGTCGAGGAATGGTATATCTCGACCATAATGCGGCGTGACTACGTTTATAAAGTTTTTGAACATCAGTGTGAGATTGGATTAAAGAACATTGAAAAACTCGCCAAAGCTCTGGGCGATAAAGTGCAGGTCGCATTTGTCAGTGGGACTGACTTCGGCACACAACGAGGGCCATTTATTTCTCCCCAGGCCTATCGCGACCTTTATAAGCCCTTCCAGAAAGCAATCAATGATAAAATTCATAAGCTGACGAAATGGAAAATATTCATACACAGTTGTGGTTCAATTTATCAGTTAATTCCTGATATAATAGATGCAGGATTCGATATTCTTAATCCAGTGCAATGCTCGGCGGCTCAAATGGAGCCTCAGCGGCTTAAAGACGAGTTCGGCGATCAACTGGTTTTCTGGGGCGGCGGCGTTGACACACAAAAGACACTTCCTTTTGGAACACCCAAGGAAGTCTATAACGAGGTAAGAAGTCGTATCGAAATTTTCAGCGAGAACAGCGGCTTCGTATTCAACAGCATCCACAATGTCCAAAGCAATGTGCCAACGGAAAATATTCTGGCTATGTTCGAAGCGATCAATGATGCGCGAAAATAAGGGATTGTGTGTAATCCGAAGATTATTCGAAGGAATTGAATAATGGAGTTGAATGCTTTTGATATCATCATATTTGTAGCCTTTTTCGCGATTGTCGTCGGGACAGGTCTGTTTAAGAGCAGAAAAGAAAAGGACAGTACCGATTATTTTCTGGCCGGGCGGGGTCTTCGCTGGTGGCTGATTGGGATTTCAATAGTCGCCGCAAATATATCTACCGAACAGTTTGTGGGCATGGCCGGCCAGGGTGCCGGTAGTGTGGGGCTGGCCGTCAGTAACTGGCAGCTCGTAGGCAGTATTGGCATTGTAATTATCGCCTTTACTTTATTGCCCCGTTTTCTCAAAGCTGGGATATACACAATGCCGGAATACCTCGAATATCGCTATAATTCAACGGCCCGTGCAATTATGGCATTGATGACAGTTGTAATTTATGTAGCTGTTCTGTTGACCGCCGTTCTCTATTCCGGGGGGGTGACACTTCGGACGATTTTCGGATTTTCCATGAGGCAGGGGGTCTGGCTCATCGGCCTGATTGCCGCTGCTTACACCGTCTGGGGAGGACTCAAAGCGGTGGCATGGGCTGATTTGTTCCAGGGTTGCGGCCTTCTTCTTGGAGGTATAATTACATTCTTTTTGGGCTTGAAAGCCTGCGGAGGATGGGAACAATTCTCTACAATTAATTCCGACAAACTACACATGGTACTTCCGGCCGGTCACGAAGGTCTGCCCTGGACCGGCGTGTTTTCCGGAATGTGGATTGTTATAATGTATTATTGTGGTTTGAACCAGTTCATTGTTCAGCGCAATCTGGCGGCAAAGACACTTCGTGACGGCCAATTAGGTGTTATTTTAGCCGGTGCTCTTTGGTTGTTGGTGCCTTTTGCTATTGTAATACCGGGGATTATGTCATACCAGCTTTACAGCAACCAGATGGATTTGGCGGACGAAGCGTTTCCTATGTTGATTCGAAATCTGGTTCCACCGGGATTACGCGGATTTATGTTTGCAGCCATTGCCGGTGCCGTTATCAGCTCTCTGGCTTCGATGCTGAATTCCGCCTCCACAATTTTCACAATAGATGTTTACAACCGAATGCTCGATCGAAATTCCCCGCAAAAAAGATTATTGCTATTGGGGCGCATTATGACAATGGTTTTTTTGGTTATAGGCTGCCTGCTGGCGCCTATGCTGGACAATCCTAAGTTCGGCGGTGTCTTTCAGTATATCCAGCAGTTCCAGGGATACATCTGGCCGGGTGTTGTTGCAGCGTTTGCATTCGGAATGTTAGTCACAAACGCACCGGGTATTGCCGGTGTGGCGGCACTGGTTTCCGGTCCGATTATCTACGGATTATTCCAGAAGTTTGCAGGTGACTTACATTTTCTAATCCAGGTCGCTGCAACATTTCAGCTTGTACTGGTCATTATGGGATTAATTACCTTCTGCAAACCGCTGGACAAACCGAAGGAACTACCTGTTCGCGGGGATATGGAAATAAAAACAGCGCCGGAAGTTAGAATCATCGGTGGACTGGTTCTCATAGCTGTAGCGGTTTTTTATATTGTTTTTTGGTAAGTCAAAAAAATCATGATAAAATCTATAATCAAGTCATTCGTTTATATATTTGTATTTTTATCTCTAATATGCGTCACATCAATTAAACAAGCAAACGCTTCGGATTCTCGTGTTCTAAGAATAAAAGCGGCCATGGAGCCGCCCAGGATTCTGGAAGGACATCTGAAAATGGGAAACCCGTCCGGACCGGACGGGACAAGCTATGGTGTGAATTCCCTGTACTTCACGCGTAACGGCAAACCCTGGCTGCCGGTGATGGGTGAGATTCATTACGCCCGTGTGCCGAATCAGTATTGGGAAGATTCAGTGCTGGCCATGAAAGCCGGCGGAATTGATATTATTGCCACGTATGTATTCTGGATTTTCCACGAGGAAATTCAGGGCCGATACAAATGGGATGGGGATTGTGATTTGCGCCGGTTTGTTGAGTTATGTCACAAACACGATGTGCCCGTCTGGATTCGTATAGGTCCCTGGTGTCATGGTGAAGCTCGCAACGGCGGCTTTCCGGATTGGCTCAGCAAGGTATGCAAACCACGAAGTATGGACCCGGCCTATTTTGAGCAGGTACAGCGTTGGTACACGGCGGTGGCCGAACAGGTCAAAGGACTTTATCATAAAGACGGCGGCCCTGTCATAGGCATTCAATTCGATAATGAGTTCGGCCATGTCGGCGGCAGGGGCGGTGAACCCTACATTCTCAAATGTAAACAAATCGCCCTCGGATTGGGTATGGATGTTCCCTATTACTCGGTGACCGGCTGGGGCGGTGCCTGGGTACCCCGGGATGAAGTTTTGCCCGTACAGGGCTCATACGTTGATCCTTTTTGGGCCGCCGGGACTGATCAGCTTCCTCCGTTTAATGAGCTGCTTTTTTCCGATTTAATCAGCCTTGTCATTAATACAAATGTAGCCAGTGACATGGTAACGAGCCGCATTAAACAAAAAAGGTGGCGGTATGACCCGTCCCGTTATCCTTTTGCCACGGCCGAATTGGGCGGTGGCATGCATCACAAAATCCTGCGACGTCCTGTCCTTGAATCCAGAGATACTGAGGCGATGGCCCTGTGCCGGCTGGGTGAAGGGGCCAATATGATTGGTTATTATATGTATCATGGTTGTTCACAGCCGTTAGGCCGGACCGGACGGCTTGTAGAAGGTGACATGCCGCTCGTATCCTACGATTTCCAGGCCCCGCTTCAGGAGTTCGGAAAAACTAATACATCCTATTATGCACTTAAACGATTACACCAGTTTATTCAGGATTTTGGTCGGGATCTTGCTCAAATGACCCCTACTTTACCAGAAGAAAAACCGGAAGCTGCAGATCCCTCCCTATTGCGGTATGCCCTGCGCTCTAAAGAATGGCAGGGTTTTTTGTTTTTTAATAATCATCAACGATACCTGAATATGCCGGCCCGCGAAAATGTACAGTTTGCTGTGACTTTTGCAGAGGATGAACTGCTCTTTCCCGAAGAACCTGTTACAATCCCCTCAAAGAGCCTGGGCATTTTGCCTGTCAATTTGCCGGTAGCAGATGCGACTTTGGTATATGCAACGGCACAACCGCTGATGCGCTGGCGGGACGGTCAAGTGACTCGATTGATTATATCGCGTTTGCCTGGTATTAAGACACAGTTCAAGTTCACCGGGATAAAGGGGCCTGTTATTGAAAATGGTCAAATCCGTCGTATGACGACACAAAACGGAGCTAAGATTGAGATCCTGCTTTTATCCGAAGAGGATAGCCTTAATACATGGAAGATTAATATCGCCGGCAGACGCCACATGGCTCTTTGTCCGATTGAACTATGGCAAAAGGGTGATTCTTTGAAATTCAGGACCTGCCAATCGGCACCAGCCGTTCTTCGTATATACCCGGCTACAGAACAGAAATTCTTTTATCAAGGCATACCCATCGCACCGCAGAGAGCAGGTGAGTTTTCAGTATATGCTTTACCGATTCGAAAATTGCCACAGGTCTCCGTGACTTTTCAGGCAAACACCGAAATACCGGCGGCCGATAGTAATTATCCTTTTAGAAAAGAAGATGCCCCGCCTAAAGCCTGGCGTATCCGGTTTGGCCGAATCGACTGGAATTTGGTAAGTGACGTTCTTGTCTGTTTCGAGTACATAGGTGACACAGCCCGTCTGTATCTTAATGGTTCGCTCGTAGCTGATAACTTCTGGTCGAAAACCGACTGGGAAGTGGGTATTAAACGCTGGAAAAAAGAGTTGGCTGAGCCTGATGCAGAGCTTGTACTTGTGATTTCACCCTGGCAAAAAGGGCAAGAGGTTTTCGTTCAGAAGCGTCTTGATGTCACGGAAGATTTGACGGCAAAATTACTAGGGATAAAAGCTCTTTCAGAGCAAACATTCATTCTCGAATCAAGGTGAGAGGTATAATATGAAAAAAATTGTTATATTCATGGCTATCGTCTCGATGTCATTTGCCTGCGTTCAGGCTCAACCAATCGATTTATCAGGCGTCTGGTCTTTCGAATTGGACCCGAATGATGTCGGAATTAGAGGTCAATGGTTTAACCGACAATTAAACGAGTCTATTAATTTGCCCGGTTCACTGCAGGAACAGGGATATGGGGAAAAACCATCCGCGAAAACGCAATGGACTACCCGAATTGGAAAGCAGCTTTTAGACGATCCACGGTTCACCGAATACATTCAATCAGAGGGTTTCAAGTGCCCGTTCTGGCTGACTCCCGAGCGTCATTACGTTGGCCCGGCATGGTATCAACGGCAAATAAATATACCGCAGGATTGGGCGGATAAACGCATAGTACTTTTCCTTGAGCGTCCACATTGGCAAACTACAGTCTGGGTCAATGAACAACAGGCCGGTGTCCGTGAAACACTCGGTTCGGCACACGAATATGACCTTACTGATATTTGTAAACCCGGCCGACAACATAAGCTTACGATTCGAGTAGATAACAGTATGGTCGTACCTGTCGGCATGGATGCTCACAGTATTTCAGACCAGACCCAGTCGAATTGGAACGGCATAGCAGGCCGAATTGAATTATATACAACTCCAAGAGTATGGTTCAAAGATGTTCAGATATTTCCGGATATCGAAAACAAACAAATCAAGGTCGAAGTCGAGCTCGGTAACAGAACGGGAAAAGCCGGTTCAGGCAGTATAAGTGTCAGGGCCGTCAGTGACAATAGTCCAACGAAACACACAACAAATTCGCAAACCGTTACCGCGGATTGGACCAGGCAGGGGGGGAGGTTAGCATTTGTTCATCCAATGGGACGGGATTGTTTGCTCTGGGACGAGTATTGCCCTGCCTTGTACCAGCTCGAAATAAAATTTACCGGTATAAATCTTAACGCCGAGAAAACCGTTACTTTTGGAATGCGAGAGCTTGGTATCAAAGATAAACAGTTTACAATAAACGGCCGAAAGATTTTTCTAAGAGGGACTCTGGAATGCTGTATCTTCCCGCAGCATGGTTATCCTCCGACTGATTTAGCTGAGTGGAAACGCATCATCGGCATCGCCAAGGCACATGGCCTTAATCACTTTCGGTTTCATTCCTGGTGCCCGCCGGAGGCGGCCTTTGCGGCGGCGGACGAAGAGGGTTTCTATTTGCAGGCAGAAGGGTCCTGCTGGGCATCTTTTGGTGACGGCACAGCTCTCGATGAATGGATATATAAAGAAATCGACGGCATGATTAAAGCTTATGGCAATCACCCGTCATTCTGTTTCTTCTCACCGAGCAATGAACCAGGCGGTCGCAATCGGGAACAGTTTCTCGGTAAACTACTTGAGTCCCTTAAAAAAGAAGATAACAGAAGGTTCTATGTCGCCGGTGCGGGATGGCCACAGATAAAAGAAAACCAATATTCAATCGAACACGCTGTACGTCTCCAGCGCTGGAAAACGTTAAAGTTCGACCAGCCACCACAGACATTCGATGACTATCGCGAACATGTAAATGCTCGTCCTGTGCCTGTTATAGGTCATGAAATAGGCCAGTGGTGTGCATATCCCGATATTGCCGAGCAGAACCAATATACCGGCGTTCTTAAGGCAAAGAATATGGCTATCTTTCGTGACAAGCTCAAAAAAGCCGGTATGGCGAATCTTGCACACGATTTTTTAATGGCTTCCGGAAAGTTCCAGAGTTTACTTTATAAGCAGGAGATTGAAGCGGCCCTGCGAACCCCGGGCTTTGCTGGTTTTCAACTGCTCGATTTACACGATTTTCCCGGTCAGGGGACGGCTCCGGTCGGAGTGCTGAATGCCTTATGGCAGAGCAAAGGTTATATTACGCCGGAGCAGTATCGAAGGTTCTGCAACGATGTCGTACCGCTGGCGAGAATGAAAAAACGCATATTTACTTGTGATGAAACCTTCGAGGCCGTTTTCGATGTGGCAAACTACGGCTCGAAAGATTTGACCGACGTCACTATCAGGTGGGCTTTATGCAAATCCGGTGGTCCTTCTGTTGCAAACGGCGAACTTGCCGTCGAAACTTTGGCGACCGAAGGATTAACACGTGCCGGTCAAATCGATGTGCCTTTGAATAGTCTTAAGGATGCTACCAAGCTAAATCTGGAAATACGGCTACAGGGGACAAATTACGTCAATGACTGGAACATCTGGGTCTATCCTGCAGAACTGGAACAAAGAGATACAGAGGATATTCTTGTTACTCAGGATGCGAATGAGGCATTAACAAAACTCCAGGATGGAGAATGTGTACTCCTGATTCCGGACAAAAAACAAATCTCCGGTGACACAATGGGTTCTTTTCAGCCGATTTTCTGGAACCTTATTACCTTTCCGAAAAAGACCGTACACACAATGGGGATTCTTTGCGACCCGGAGCATCACGCGTTTGATTCATTCCCTACGGATTTTCATAGTAACTGGCAATGGCAGGACTTGCTCGATCATTGCAAGCCGATGATTATGGACAATCTGACTGAAGATTTGGTGCCGATTGTTCAACTAATCGATGACTGGAACAACGCCCGCAAGCTTGGTTTACTTTTTGAGACCCGTATCGAGCAGGGCCGTCTTATGCTTTGTACTATCGATATTAGAAGTGACTTGGGAACAAGGCCGGTAGCACGCCAGCTTCTGCACAGTCTTTTGTCGTATATGGAATCGGAGAAGTTTAGTCCCGATGTTAACTTATCCTCTGATGAACTACTGAGCTTACTTCGTTAACTTTGTTGAAATATATGTAACATAAGAGTCGCTCTATGAAAGAGTTAAAGAAATGAGAGAAATATTTTTAAGTGTTCTTTCGGGACTGTTTCTAAGTTCTATGGTCTCTGCGAACGAGTTGGTGTTATGGTACCAGCAGCCGGCTTCTGAATGGACGCAGGCCCTGGCAATCGGCAATGGCCGACTGGGAGCGATGGTGTTCGGGGGTATCGAAGAGGAAAGATTGCAGTTCAATGAAGATACGATATGGAATGGCAAGCCACATGAATACCATCATGAGGGAGCTGTGAAATTTTTGCCCGAAATTCGCAGGTTGCTGGACGAAGGCAAACAGGACAAAGCCGAAGACCTTGCCATGAGAGAGTTCATGAGTGTGCCGTTGCGGCAAAAGGCATATCAGCCCTTTGGGAATCTGCGCATTTCTTTCCAAAATCATAATAATGTATCTGATTACAGACGTGAACTGGATTTGGATACGGCGATAGTAACGGTGACATATAATCTCGGCGATGTGGCATATAAACGTGAAACGTTCAGCAGTTATCCCGACCAGGTCATTGTCTGGAGGATGTCTTCGGATAAATCAGGCCAGGTGAGCTTCGCAACGACATTAGACAGCCTACACGAATCAACCGAAATAAAAGCCGGTATCGAAAATCAATTGATAATGACCGGCAATGTCACAAATGGCGTGATTACGTTCGAGGCAAGATTGCAGGTAATTGCCCAAGGTGGCGAGGTGACCATTACCGACCAGGCTATTACAGTAGAAAATGCCGATTCGGCAATGCTGCTTTTGGCCGGCCATAGCAGCTTCAATAATTTTCAGGACGTCAGAGGCGACCCAAAAGCCCGTTGCGAAGCAACTATAAATGCGGTTACCGGAAAATCCTTCGATACGCTCCTTGGTGCACATGTCCGGGACTATCAACAGCTTTTCCATCGAGTTAAATTAGAACTCGGAACCACGGAGGCGGCCAACCTTGCCACGGATCAGCGAATTAAAAATGCGGCGGATATTCCCGACCCGCAATTGGAAACACTCTACTTTCAGTTTGGACGGTATCTGCTTATCGACAGCTCCCGGCCCGGCACACAACCCGCTAATCTCCAGGGAATATGGAACGATTCGCTTGACCCGCCGTGGGAAAGTAAATATACCACGAACATTAACGTGGAGATGAACTACTGGCCGGCGGAGGTTTGCAATTTGTCTGAGTGTCACCAGCCCCTTTTCGACCTTATCGATGACTGCGTAATCTCCGGTCGCAAGACCGCTGAAGCTCATTATGGTGCTCGAGGCTGGGTACTGCACCATAATACCGACCTCTGGCGAGGCACAGCGCCAATCAATGCCTCGGACCACGGCATCTGGGTCACCGGCGGCGCCTGGTTGTGTCACCACCTATGGGAGCACTACTTATTCACCGGTGATAAGGAATTTCTCGCCGAACAGGCATATCCGATATTGAAGGAAGCGTCGCAGTTTTTCGTAGATTTTTTATCGGAAGATTCGGATACCGGCTGGCTGGTAAGTACCCCGTCCAATTCTCCCGAACAGGGCGGTTTGGTAAAAGGCCCAACAATGGACCACCAGATTATCCGCAGTCTCCTCGATTACACCGTCAAAGCAGCGGCGATTCTTGAAGTGGACGAAGATTTCGCCGACCAGCTCACCCAGATGCAGGCCCGGATAGCACCGAATCAGATAGGCCGTTACGGTCAGCTACAAGAATGGCTCGAAGATATAGACAAAAGAAATAACCAGCACAGACACATCTCCCACCTGTGGGCTTTGTACCCGGGCTGGGAAATTACTACCCGAACACCGGAGTTGTTTGCAGCAGCCAAACAATCGCTGATTTTCAGGGGCGACGGCGGAACAGGCTGGAGCAAGGCCTGGAAAATTAACTGCTGGGCGCGTTTTTATGACGGCGACCATGCCCATAGCTTGCTCGTCGATGCAATCGCCGGCAATACATATCCGAATATGTTCGATGCACACCCGCCTTTTCAAATCGATGGCAATTTCGGCGGCACAGCGGGCATCGCGGAAATGCTGCTTCAAAGCCACACCGGTGAAATTGTTTTACTGCCGGCATTGCCTGAAGCATGGCCGAGCGGCGAGGTTTCGGGACTTCGTGCCCGCGGCGGATTTGAGGTAGATATAAAATGGAAAAACAGAGTACTTGTTCTGGCTAAGATACATTCGCTTTTAGGCAATCCCTGTAATTTACGCTATGGCAGGGTGTCATGCCAGGTTGAAATCGAGAAGGAGCAGACTTTCGAATGGGACGGACGCCCGATACAATAAAACGGAAAACATATTGCATGCAGGTAGCTT
This sequence comes from uncultured Pirellulales bacterium, assembly GCA_964508785.1. Classification (GTDB taxonomy): domain Bacteria; phylum Planctomycetota; class Phycisphaerae; order Sedimentisphaerales; family Anaerobacaceae; genus JAFGPS01. The sequence goes on from CAZDVE010000022.1 coordinate 42,229, forward strand.
TTAATTTATATTTTTATCTGTTTGTTAATTAATCCATGACCAAAAAAATTGAATTTAAGGTGTTTTAATGACAGTATTTGAAGCTATACAAAAACGATATTCCTGCCGTTCGTACCAGGCAAAGAAGATAGAGCAGGAAGAACTTGATAAACTTTTGGAGGCGGCCCGATTGGCACCTTCGGCGAAAAACACGCAGGATTGGCGTTTCATAGTTGTAACGGATGAAGAAATTAAATCTCAGGTCGCCTCGACAACCAACAGGCCGGGAGTCTTCAGCAAAGCCGGTGCAATCATAGTCGCATGTAGTAACAGCGATTTTGTAATGCAATGCGGGCAGGCGATCGGGCCTATAGACGTCTCTATCGCACTCGAACATATCTGCCTGCAGGCAACCGAATTAGGTCTGGCGACCTGCTGGATAGGCTCTTTTAAAGCAGAAAAAGTCAGGACAATATTGGGTATTCCTGACGATATAAATATCATTGAATTGATGGCGGTCGGTTATCCGGCTGATAGTGCCAAACAACCGAATCGTCTGTCCATGGATGAAATAATCTGCTATGATAAATGGCGGTTCTGAATTATCATTCCCGCGCAGGTCCGTCCGGGGACGTCTTATGGTGCGGGAATCTAAAATATAGAAATTGTCTTTACAGGGGCCGTAGCTCAATTGGGAGAGCGCTGCGTTCGCAATGCAGAGGTTGAGGGTTCGATCCCCTTCGGCTCCATTCTCCGTCGCTCGGCTTTGGCCGAGATATGCAGAATGACCTACGTAGCATGGAAAGGCGAAGTAGGTCATAAATGTAAAAACAAATCTGAGATGAGAAGGGAAATAATTTGAAATACGTCTATCTTCTTGAGAGTATTTCTTATCGAGGCAAACGATATATCGGAATAACTGGGAATTTAGAGAAACGCTTAAAGGAACACAACTCTGGAAAGTCACCACATACATCAAGGTTTGCTCCTTGGCAAATAGTGGTTGCTCTGCGGTTCACTAATGATCATCGTGCTGAGTTGTTTGAAAAATACTTGAAATCAGGTTCTGGTCATGTATTTGCAAAAAGGCATCTATGGTAAAATTTATATATTTGCGTTCGCCGGTCTACCGCGTCGAGCTATATCCGCCTTGGGTAGAGATGTCTGGCAGCATTAGCTGATTCCCTCCAATTCGTGACCATGCTCTTCACTTCGCTTAGCTAAGTTCAGGAAGACAAGAGCAAATATTCACTCGATTATTTTAGAATAGACGAGTAAAGATAAATTTCTTACAAAAAAAGAGAATTTTTGTTGTATTTCGGCCGTTTTTTGGTATAATGCCGACCCTAAAATTGAATAGTGAACATCGAATACTGAATTTCGAATATCGAATCAAAATGGTGGCGGTGGGGGTGAATGAGTACATCAGTAAAAGTGTAAATGAGTTAAAATATATACTCATCAACACATACACTCATAAACGCATATACTCATCTCGTTCGACAATTGTAGAGAGTATTCGACAAATCGGGGCATTTTTTTCAAAACGAACCCAATTTTACTAAACGTCCAAATGAGCTTAAAACTAATTAATACAAGGTCTTATAAGAATTTGTGTAGTCTGATGCCGAGTCAAAAACGAACCCAAACGAACCCAATTTATCTCTTAGGGTACAAACCCAATTTTTTGGTATTGCATATAATGCAGATTTTTATGCTGTTCTATTGAATTAATATGACTCAAAAGCAGAAAATGACCGAAACTTGTGAAAAACATGCTAATTGTAAAACAATAGCCATTGCTCCAGTCGGCGTTGTGCACTTTGCTTTTTCCAAAAGGGCGAAGCATCTTTCGATTACAGTCAGGCACGATTCAAGTATAAGAGTTACTATTCCAAAAGGAGTAACGCTAAGGATCGCACGGAAGTTCTTCGAATCGCAAATCGACTGGGTCAACAGACACCTTAAAAAAATACAACGACAAAACCAACAAGTTCGACCATTCCCGGAATTAACCGTCGGCGAAAAAAGAAAAGCCAAAAAATACCTGACTGAGAAATTGGATTACCTGTCGAATAAGTATGGATTTACTTATAATCGAGCATTTATCAGGAACCAGCGGACCAGATGGGGCTCGTGCAACTCCAAGGATAATATAAGTTTGAATATGAAAATAGTTCGGCTGCCGCAGGAACTGCAAGATTATGTCATTTTACATGAACTGATGCATATCAAGCACAAGAACCACAGCAAAAAATTCTGGCATGCTATGGATAAGCTGGTAGGGGACTCAAGGCAATTTAGAAAACAAATGCGAGAGTATAGACTAGAATAATGAGACTGAATTTGGAGAGAAAATTGATAGACACTTCCATACAATTACAACGCCTTTTAACAAGCTTGAAATTTAAGGCCTTCACCGATAACATATCACCATGGCTATAGTAACATTAAGTGACATTCACGTATCTTTTGGCCCGGAAATCGTCCTGGATAAGCTGAATCTCCAGCTTCACGCAGGCGAGAAGGTCGGTATGGTGGGCGTTAACGGCTCAGGTAAGAGTACCATACTGAAGCTTATCATAAGTCAAATCGAGCCTGATATCGGCAGAGTATCCACTCAAAAAGGCCTGCGTATCGGCTACTTGTCGCAGGAAGCGACGTTCAGCGGCGAGCGGACAGTCCTGGAGGAAATGCATGCCGGCGTCGAAGGACTACTTGGTCTTCAACAGGCCGTTCATAGCGTATCGCACGAGATGGAAAAGCTAAACGGCTCAGAACTCAAGGCTAAGATGAAACAGTACGACAGGTTATGTCACGATTTTGAAATCGCCGGTGGTTACAGATATGAGACAAAGATTCAAATCACTCTGACGGGACTGGGTTTCGAGCCGGAACTACATCAGGCAAAAACCTCCGCTCTTAGCGGCGGGCAGTTGTCACGTCTTGGTCTGGCTCAGGTTCTAATGCTGGAAACTGATTTGCTGCTTTTGGACGAACCGACTAACCATCTTGATATACAGGGGACTGAATGGTTGGAGAAATTTTTGGTTGGTTTCAACGGTTCAGCCGTAATTATAAGCCATGATAGAAGCCTGCTTGATAAAATTGCTTGTAAGATTATTGAAGTGGAAAACCGGCAGGCAAAAATTTGGAAGGGTAATTACAGCAACTATGTCCAGACTAAAGAGACCCTGCGACTACAGAAAGAGCGTGAGCACATTAGGCGTGTCGAGATGGTCGAGCGGACTTTGGATTTTATTGCTCGCAACAAGGACCAGGAAGGGATGCGAAAAACTGCCCGCGGCAGAAAGACTCAATTAAAACGGTTGCTGAAAGAGAATTCCGATTTTTTGGATAAACCTTCCAAACAGAAAATAGTTAATTTTTCGTTCGGCAGAAAAGACTATAGTAGTGATTTAGTTTTACGATGCGAGGGTCTTAGCAAATCATTCGGTGAATTGACGCTGTTTGAAAATCTGACATTCGATGTGCTCAAAGGTGAACGTTTCGGCATAACCGGGCCCAATGGAATGGGTAAAAGCACTCTTTTACGATTGGCTCTGGGCGAGCTTGAGCCTTCTGCCGGTAGTATTCGAATCGGCAGAAATCTTCATATCGGTTATCTCGACCAGCATGGAGATGTACTGGAGCCTTCCAGAAGCGTTCTGGACGAGGCCATGAGCGTTAATCCGGAGCTTTCTTCAGAGCAGGTGCGAAACCGACTCGGTGCATTTCTTTTCACAGGCGACGATGTGTTCAAGCTTTGCGAGGATTTGAGCGGAGGTCAGCGAAATCGCCTGATGCTGTGCAAACTGGTTCTGGCCGAGCCTGACGTGCTTATTATGGACGAGCCTACTAACCACCTTGATATTGCCAGCCGGGAAATATTAGAGGCTGCTTTGGTCGATTACGCAGGGACAATGATTGTGGTAAGTCACGATCGTTATTTTCTGAATCGTATCGTAGATAAATTGATAGTCGTTGGTGTCGATGAGCTGGGACAGCGTTGTCTGGGTAAGACAGAATCCGTTAATGTCAAACCTGTATATTCATACTATACCTCTTTGGTTCGCGAACGAACTGAAGCACAGCAGGATAAGCAGGATTCAGTTTCCATCAAAGGTCGGAAGCGTCGCCCGGCCGGCGCCAGCAGCAAACAACGCTCAAAGACGCCCGAAGAACTTAAGCGTTTTAATAAATATTCTATTGAAAAAATCGAGGAGATGATAATGTCACTTGAACACGAGCTGGCCGGTTTGAGAGAATGTTTTGGTGACGCAACTATATATAAGAATCCCGAGCAACTTTCAGCATTACAGCAAAAGTTTGAAGATAAAACCGCCGAACTGGATTTGTTGTATCGAGCGTACGAACGCCGAACAGAATAAAAGGACATTTAATATAGGTATTTTTCCTTTATAGCTGAGTTTTGTTAATATATTTTTTGTAAAGGCGGAATTTTGAAACGTCTTACTTTATCAAAGAAGAAGAGGCTTGCCAGCAACGAGCAATTCAAGGCCATTATGGCTAATGGTCGGTGCGCACGCAACGACCTGCTCATTCTGTATATGGTCGAGAATGAATGTGGTTTTCCTCGATTAGGCGTCTCTATCGGCAAAATTCACGGCAATGCAGTTACGCGTAATCGCCTGAAAAGATTAATGCGTGAAGCTTTTCGGCTAAACCAGAACCGGATACCAGTCAACTTCGATTATTTACTAATGATGTCACGCTCTAAGAGAACTATAAGACGTCCGAGTTTTAAGCAGGTGGAAGATTCGTTTCTGTTTTTGATTAGCTCTTTGAAAAATAACAGGATTTCACGTGGTCAGTAATATAATGCTGGTCACAGGGATTTAGGTGTTTATCAATAAATATGCCCTTATTAGTTCCGCTACACTCCAGGCTTGAGCGAAGCATCCTTTTGGCTCATGAGGAGCATCAGCATCGAAAATCTCTGCGACAGTCCCAAGGCAGCCGTCTTCGTTTAGATGTTGGAGCAAAGGCAGAATAAATTCAGCAGCCTGTTTCTTGCTTTCATTACTGAACTTATGAACTTTCAGATAACTTTCGACAAACGGGCCTATTAAATACGGCCAGACTGTACCCTGGTGGTAAGCCTCGTCATGCTGTTGTTGAGGCCCGGTATATTTAGGTTTATAGTTACTCGATGACGGGTCCAAAGTTCTAAGTCCATAAGGAGTCAATAATTGACTTTGCACGATATTTACAACTGACTTTTGCTGTTCGTCGGACAACGGAGAATGCTCGAAAGAAACTGCAAATATCTGATTTGGTCGAATGCTCTGGTCAACAAAACCGTCAGGCAAGATACAGTCGTTTAAGTATGCTTTCTTCTTATTCCAAAATAATTCACAAAAAGACTTCCTAACTTGATTTGCCAATGATTCATACTTCTTTGCATTTTGTGTATTCTGATCGGAATAGAATTGTGCTAAAAGGCATAGGCAGTTAAACCACAGAGCATTAACTTCAACCGCTTTACCACATCTGGGTGTAAAGGCTATGCCGTCATATTTTGCATCCATCCAGGTTAATTGCGTTTGCTCATTGCCTGCAGTAATAAGCCCGTCAGAATCAGCATGAATATCAAACCGAGTACCCTTATGGTAAGAATCCACAATCCAATTAATTGTTTGCAGGAGCTCTTTTGTGAAGCCCTTTGAATCACCGCTGGCTCGAAGATATTGAAAAGCTGCGTTAATAAACCAAAGAGAAGCATCTACGCTATTAAAGCAGGCTGTACCGTATGTGTCATCAAAACGTGATGGAATCATGCCTACATCTGCTGATGCGGCAAATGTTGTCAGTACTGAGAATGCTTCTTCAAGCCTGCCGGTTGATAGTAACAAACCCGGCAGAGAAATAAAGGCATCTCTGCCCCAGTCTGCGAACCATGGATACCCCGCTAAAATAGTCGTTCTGCAACTCTCTTTTGCTCGATGTTTTACAATAAACTGATCAGCAGCAAGACTAAATGCTTCGTGCAATTCCTGATTTTTAATCTTACAATTACCAAGTGAGAGCCGGAGATTACGTTTTGAATCAATTAGCTGTCGTTTGATGTTATTCTGATGTTTTTGGAGGTTTTGGACAACCAACTCGATATTGTTATTAATCAAACTTGATGGATCAAAACCCGAAGCGGGCAAGTGGAGATTCGCCCATAGAACAATTTTTGTCCGTGAATCGATGCGGCATTTAAAAAAGCCTGGCGCCCATAAATCCTCGGTAAAATTTTGGCCTCTTTCTTTATCAACACGGTATACGAAGTTAAACCACCATTGTGAATCTTTTACATACTTTGCAGAAGAACAACTTAATAAAAGTTGACAACTCTCCGGGGTGTCATGGCGAACTAACAAACCATTATCAATCCGGCTTGAACTCAATGGAGCATATGATTTTTGAAGAGTATGAAAATTTCTTAAACCAATAAAAGGTCTTATAACAAATTCCACTGTCTTTGGTACATTTTGAAAATCATAAACTAATGCGAGAGTGTCCATATCTCTGAGCAGGTAAACAGATTTAGTAAGTTCAATTTTTTCAATTTCATAATCGAAATGAGCACCGATATCTTTACGGAATCCTTTTTGAAAACCATAACCTGCCGGTGCAAACTTATCGCTGAATTCAAAAGTAGAAAGATTAAATACTTTCCCTTTAGATATTATCATTTCCAGACAATTCGACAGCGCCATTACTCTGTTTACAGGCGGATTAAGCGAACCTATGAGCAGTCCGTGATATGCTCTGGTGTTACAGCCTACAATTGTAGATGATGCATAACCACCGCGGCCGTTGGTTAACAACCACTCCTTGGTCAATAAATCTTCTATAGATTTATCAACAGTTGATAAAGAGAGAGTTGTTCCATCGTTGACTTTTTGCAATGTTAGCACAAATTTACTCCAAATTACATTTTAATTGTAACATGTAAGGCGCTTAGTAAACCTTTTACTTAAATCGTATTATATGGACACACAACGTTTGATGATACGGGAACCGGAACAGCTTAAAGCAATAAAGCATCAAGTGATCCGATCTGCAGGCTCTAAATCGGGTGGTTTTTTCTCCTGTGGTTTCACCCCCAAAATACATTTCGTTGTATCCTGCCTGGGTACAGAGCATAACTGGCCCCCATCTACTTGTTTGGAACAACGACGGTGGAGACTATCGAGCACGTTCATGAAGTTTATATATGAATCATAAGGTGAGTCATAAGGATTAAAATATTTATGTACATCACCATCGGCAAAGTATTTCGTACACATATAATAGAAATGGTCAGATACCTGTAATTTTCGCCAGTCGGTAATAATCTTCTCGTCACCACATTGTTTGATTTTCCTTTCAAGGCGATAAAGCTCGTGAATTGCATTGGATTGCATTGCATTCCCAAGCCATGCTGAGAGGTCTCTTTCAGTATCAGCCCAGCTTATAATATGTGGAACATCAATAATTCCAACATTGTCGTAATCCTGTACAACTTCAGTTGGGGTCTTAAAGCTGTTATCCGGGTGCTTTAGTATCTCTTCCGGAAGATGACGCATGAAATCGAAAATACCGGTATCCTCCCATTGATGCTCACCAAATGTCTCATAGTCCATAAACAGGTTGACCACATTGCCGTTGCCATTGACATTATTAATCCATTTTGCGAACTTATCGGCTGTTAAAGGCCATTGAGGCCAATTACGGTTAGAAAACCTAAATGCGATATCATCACTAAGTGAATAGTTTTTAAGCAGAAGTTTCAAATTATTACAGCCTTTTGGCTGATACACAAAATCAGGACTTCTAAAGCCTAAAATATGATCTGCTCCCTCTGAAATGATGGCATCGAACTTGTCCATAGACTCTATCAGAAGTGCTAAGTCATTATTGTATATCAGTTCGGTATTTCGAAATACTCGCGGTGTCTGTCCGAAATAATAATTTATAGCTTCGACGTGTTTATTTATCTGCTCTACAAATTCATTCCGTGAATACAAAAAACTCAGACTGTGATAGTATGTCTCGGCTAAAAACTCGACACAACCTGTCCGGGCAAGGGCGTCGAAAGTGCTTATTACTTCAGGTGAATATTGTTGCAACTGCTCCAATAAAACGCCTGTTATGCTATAGGCTATTTTAAATCTGCCATTAAAACGGCGTATAATATCTAGAAGCAAACGATTTGCCGGTAGATAGCATTTGTTTGCTACCTTTCTGCATATTGAGCCGTTTTTATGCTCATCGAAGTAATGTTCGTTTTCGTCAAATACCGTGTAATGCCTCAATCTTAGAGGTTGATGCACTTGAAAATAAAAACATACGGAGGGCATAATAATCCTATTCTCACACACTATATACGCCGGTATGCAATTAAAACCCGGCTGGGTGCATTATTTAGTTATTTCTGTGAGATACTCAAACAGGAAGTAATAAATCTTCATAGATTTTCGCACACTTCGCTGCTGAGTCGATCCAACGCAGTTTTCTTACCTCGAAATTTCCATGGCTTCTAAGAGTCATCTGCAACGGGGGGTATTTCAAAACTGCAATAATTTTGTTAGCAATCTCGTTAACATCCCAGAAATCAACTTTCAGGGCATGCATCAACACCTCAGATACGCCACTTTGTTTGCTTATTATGACAGGAACATCGTGATCAAGGGCTTCTAATGGTGCAATTCCAAATGGTTCCGAGACCGAAGGCATTACATACAAGTCAGCCATTTTATATATCTTCTGTACGTCCTCACCGCGTAAAAAACCAGTAAATAGTACTTTTTTTCCAATTCCAAGCTCCGCCGCCAGCTCAATAGACCTGTGCATGAGATCCCCTGAGCCAGCCATAACGAACTTGACGTTATCCATTATATTCAGAACTTTTTTGGCAGCATGGAGAAAGTACTCAGGCCCTTTCTGCATTGTAATTCTGCCCAGGAACAAGACAATCTTCTCATCTTTCTTGATTCCGGTTTCGATTAAAGACGACCAGCTTCCATTTCTTTGGACTCCGTTATAAACTACCTCAACTTTTTCACCGCTGATTCCATATCTGCTTATGATTATATTGCGGGTAAAATGGCTTACCGCAATTATCTTATCCGCCCGCTCCATACCCTCTCGTTCTATATCATAAATCATCTGATTAACATGCTCACCGCTGCGGTCGAACTCCGTCGAATGTACATGAACAACCAGTGGTTTTCCGCTTATTGAAGAAACCGTGATTCCCGCAGGATAGGTCATCCAGTCATGTGCGTGAACAATATCAAAATTAAAATGTTCAGATTCCGCCAATTCGGCAGCAATCGCTGCATATCGGTGAACTTCGGTGTACATATCACAACTATAGTCTATTGATGAAGTAAGCTGGCTTGCTGAAGTGATATTGCCCAATTGTGCCAAATGTTTTTGTCTCAAAGTCTCTTCAATTCGCCTTTGATAAATATCAGCTGTTGAATAAGGTTGTAAGGGTGAGCTTATCGCGTGAAACTTAACGTTTTTAAGCTCACCGAATTTTAATGAAAAAGCGGATTGTCTGGAACCAGGACTTAACAATTTAACGTGAGTTGTATATTTATCTTCGACCATTTTGGGGAGAACAAATGTAACTTCCAGTCCAAGCTGGTCCATCGCACTTGTAAGACCATAGCAGGCAGTTCCCAAACCCCCGCTAATGAACGGTGGAAACTCCCAGCCTAACATGAAAATTCTCATATATTCACCCGTTATTTAAGTCCTATAAACAATTGTTGAGCATATATTTATGATGGTTTTCATTATAGAAAGCCAAAATTATGAGAACAAAGCTCAAAACCATCAAAATATTAATAAAATCCTCTATCGGCAAGAAATCGCCTTATCTTAACTATTGTTACAGGAAAACAAGGTATATGCCCCTTTACCTTTTATATAAATCGGGTATAGGGGTGGCAAATGTTCAAAAAATAATCAAAAAAACCTTAATTTTAATGCTAATAAAGGCATTTTATAGGTCCATTTTAATCAAAACAAGCCATTCCGCCCTTGAAAAGGTGGAATGGCTTGTTCCATTCGACGATATTGCAAACGTAAGTAGTCTAAACAAAAGATGTTAGCGCACATCTTGCCTCCCTGCATGGAAATAAGACACCAAACAACATCGAACTAATTTTACAAATCTTGCGCTTTAACTGTACTACGACGATTCGCTTTAGTTCTTGCTATGGCAGCATCAAGCATACTATAGACCTGATCACTGATTGCTTCAAGCGCATCAGATGAGGTCATCATCTTCTTGCTCTTAATGTAAGCCTTTACCTTGCTTGCTACAATCAAAGATTCCTTTTTCTTTGCCATATGAAAGACCTCCTTATTGAAAAGTAAAAAAATTGTAGAAAATCAACGCCATATCCTTATGGCCCAAAGCATCATATGAGTTTCTTATTACATTCAAGAAGCCAAGTTTGCAACAAAAAAATAGTAGTAAAAGCTAAATTTTTACAACAAATCCACATAAATCCTGAAAATCCGCTTTTATGAACTTTAAGGTGTAAGCAAAGTTTTTCGTAGTTTTTTAGAGCTAACATACAAATTTTAATAATTTATCAGGTTGAATATGACGAAAATAATCACAAGAAAGTTAATTGAAGAATAATGCCAATGTATTTGATCATTAATTACTATCCCGAAGTACTGGGGAATACTTTTGGAAGTTAAGTCTATTTTGGAGGAAAATATGGCAAAGCGGTCAAAAAAAATTCATAAGTCACAGGTCAAATTAGAAGGATACGTTGTTGTAGCTTTTGCTGAGGATTTTGAGCAAGCTCAAGAATACAAAACTCTTCTGGAAGCTAACGATATCCCTGCAGTGATAAGCGAACATGAAGAACAGCCGATAGGTTCAAAAGAAATTGCTGTCATGGTTCCGGAAGAATTCCTTGATGAAGCACACGTTGTAATCGAGTCTCAACAAGCTTATGACGATTTCTATGATTTTGCGTTGGAAGATGAAGAGGACAGTGATTTTGATGGAGATCTTTTCGAAGAAGATTTTTAAAATGAACGATGATAATTTTACTGAACGTCGCGATAATCAGAACCGCAGGAGAAGTGTTGTTGACAGACGGATAGGTCTGGACAGACGGCGTGGTCCCGGCAGACGGCTTACAGATGAGCGAAAATCTGCCGAAGAAGGACAAATGTCTGAAGAACAATTTACATTTCTCATGGCAATCGATGAGTACAAGAGAAAAAATTCCAGGCCATTTCCGACCTGGACAGAAGTACTCGAAGTAATAAAGGCCCTGGGATATCGAAAAGTAGCTGAACCACAATCATTTGAACAGATAAAAAAGAACGAGCCTAAAAAGATACCTCTCGGAACCTGGCTGGAATAAAAATTATAGCGAGCATCTCATAGACACTTGACAGACCAAAAGAAGTTTATAGTGTCATGGTCGCTTCCCTCGCTGACAAACAAAACATATCCAATCAATTAGTCATATCATCAATTGATAAAATGTCCCTGGTTAATACGAAGATACTAAGAATCGATATAAGCACCTTAATGTATGGTTGAACTTATTATGGAATAATTTGGCTGTTATACTAAAATTAGGGAAATAGTTGATTTTCAAGCCAACCATCTGCAAGTATGGCAAAGTCTTTAAAATCGATTTGATTGTCATAGAATAGATCAGTCGATGTGAAAAGAGGCAGATCAATAATACCCGTTCCGTTAGTAGCTAAATAGGCAGCCTCCTGTTGTGAGAGGGGATAGTCGTAAATTCGGAAATCATCTATCAGGCCATCGTATCTACCATACCAGCCTGTGCCTATCTGAAATGATGTGACTTCTGAAACGGGCGATTTATCGCCGGTTCGGCTGTCGTAAAAAAGACCATTAAAATAAATCTGCATGGTTCCGGTTGAATAATCTTTAGTGAAAGCCCAATGATTCCAGCGACCCGACCACTCAGCTTTATGCCGATGATTTCCGCTTAGCCGATTGTTGTAAGACCATGGCGAGCCACAATCCCAGTAATATTTGCCCGGCTGCTTCCAACAACCAAGATTAATAGCTATAGCAGGATTCTGCTGACCATAAATATAATCTGAGCAACAAAGTGTATCGTTAAGATGTGGTGAGTCCTGACCATTTTGCCAGAAAGAGATTGTTATTCCCTTTATGATTTTTGAGAACAATTCAGATGCACCGGTTAATTCAACATAGTCTTCGTTAATGTTAAAGTTGATTGCCTGGCCAAAAACACCTTGAGCATAGGTTGGACTGACACTCGTCCGGCCGTGAGCATTGCCGATACTATCTTGAGTGTCGTTATCAAATTTGTACCAGGCCAATGGAGTATTGGGAGCCGAGATGGATAATTGTTTGTATCCGTTATCGAGCCAATCATCTGCTATTTTTTCAAGGTCTTTATAATTAACCTCACAATCACAATCGAAATCCGCTCTTAGTACGTTTTCCTCAGGACACACCGAAGAATAAAGTCTAATATCATCGAAATAAACATTACCGGTGCCACTACTATATGGTTTGTCTGCTTCTATACAGAAACCAATCGCGATACTCTTAACATTGCTCATGTCTAAATCGTCAAGATTTTGCAGGTCAATTCTCCAGGGCTGCCATGTTTGCTTTCTTAAATCGTTGGCATCCCCACGATATGGTATGATAGTCTCAGAATCTTCATCAGTAAGAACAACATACATCTGTGCCGTATTATTGTATGTAGTGCCGTAGAAAAACAGCTCTAATACCTTTATGCCAGCAATCGCCCAATCCTGTGTCGTACTGAATGTACGAACCGCCTCAGAATAAATGGATGTACGATAGTAATAGTAGTAGAATGCCATTGATGTTTTACCACATCCGTGGGTCGGTTCCGTCCAAAGAGTTACATTAGCTTTTTTCCATACATCGTAAAATCTGTTGCTGTTGGGATCAGAAGGATCGAGGTTGTTGTAGTGCTCGAAATCATCAACAACGAGATAGTCAGCGGTGTCAAAGCTCCAGATATTGCCTGTCCATGTATTAGCATCATTGACCTCATCGATTTGCCAATAATAGGTTTTGTCCAATTCAAGTCCGCCGGGATCATAGCTGTTGACATCCTGAGGCTGTGTTGGATCATTAACGGGAGCCGCGTATGGGCCCACATCAGATAAATCCTCGCCGAAATAGACTTTGTGTTTTTCTGCATAACATCCAGGGGACCAGCTTAAGACCGCATCAATCGGAACATTTACAGCACCATCAACAGGGACAGGACTGCATGTAGTTTCTTCACACTCTGTGCATATTCTCGCACGCACATTACTGATATCAAAACCCGGCGCACCGCCCCCCAGATCTATTCCGAGGATACGTATCGCGCGTGGTGTAAACGGCAAGATGACATTAGAAATGTCAAAACCAATCTCTGTCGGTTCCACTCCACTTCCTATAGTGCCGGATGTAGCAATTCCGAGCAAATATTCCTGGTTGAGACCATCTGTTATAAAAATTTGAGCCTGCTCTCTCACCGGCCCCAGTTCTATGAGCAATATATCTTCATCAGGACCGTCCACGATAGGGCCCCTAAACTGAACTTCAACCCAATGGTCCGGAGGCAGAGTGACTCCTGACTTTTCCGAAAGGGGAGGGCCAACAAGCCATCGTTCCGGAACAACCCGGATTGGGCCTTCGTACACTCCATCAGCATCCATACCAGTCCAACAACTTTCGTCGGCGTCATATTCACCGACAAAATAACATGGGTATTCGAATGCGTAATCTTGAGCCCGAACGGAACCTAAAATCATGAGCTCTAAAAAAATTATAACCATTAATAAAGGGCGACTTTTTCCCATTCAAATCCTCCAGCCGGCTATAAATCAGGCCTGAGCAACCTTTGTAGAATAGTCCAATATCCCTTGATTATATTAGCATCTTTTTAACAATTTTGCAAGATGAAAACAGAACAACATCGACTTAACTCATACGCAGGACACAGATATGAAGAAAAAGCTTGATATTTTAATGATTATTGATACACTTCCGAAGACAATTCGTTATTTACCGTCCGAGTATTGTATTCCATAATATGGATTACAAACAAAGATTTTTATAATAAAAGAGGTAAAATAGTGGCCTATTTTTCTGTAAGCCCAGCAGGTGAAAAATTTCCCATTCCGGAAGAGGATAAATATGCAGCAGAGTTCACACGTGTTGAATCATTAGTAGAACAGGCGCGTAATCAAGGTAAAGAAATTGTTGTTGTAATGGGTGTCGGTTTTGTTGGTGCAGTAATGGCGGCAATTATTGCGGATACTGTTGATAAGAAGACCGGCATGCCTAATAAGTTCGTTATCGGCTGCCAAAGACCCAGCACGCGAAGTTTCTGGAAGATTCCTATGTTGAACCGCGGCATATCCCCGGTAAAAGCAGAAGATCCCGAAGTAGAACCTATGATTGCCCGATGCGTTCTTGAAAAGAAAACCCTGATAGCAACATACAACAGCGACTGCCTCAAGTTGGCGGATTGTGTTGTTGTCGATGTACAATGTGATTACACGAAAAATGACCTCGGTAATATGAGAAGCGGCAGGGCGGAGATGGGGGCGCTGGAAGAAACAATAAAAACCATCGGTGAAAAAATACCGGCTAATTGCTTGACATTAATAGAGACAACTGTAGCACCCGGGACTACAGAATTTGTAGCATTGCCTATTTTGAAAAAGGTTTTTAACACTCGCGGTATAAACTCAGAACCACTATTGGCACACAGTTTCGAGCGTGTTATGCCCGGCAGACATTATGTAGCTTCCGTGAGGGATTTTTGGCGAGTCTGCTCCGGTTGTAACACCGAGGCGAAAGAACGGGTTGAGAAATTCCTGAGAGAAGTACTGAACACCGAAGAATTTCCACTTACCGTAATGGACAGTCCAATCGAGTCTGAAACTACCAAAATCATTGAGAATTCATTTCGTGCTGCTATATTAGCATTTCTTGACGAGTGGAGCCTATTCGCGGAGCGCAACGGCGTGGATTTAATAAAAGTTATCAACGCGATTAAGGTCCGGCCGACACACAGCAATATTATATTCCCCGGACCGGGGATTGGCGGCTACTGCCTTCCGAAAGACGGCGGGCTTGGTTACTGGGCGTATAAACATATCCTTGGTTTTGGTGATGAAATTTTTAAAATAACACCAATGGCAATAGATATCAACGACACTCGTAGTCTGCATGTAGCGACATTGACAAGAGACGCTCTTAGAAATATGGGACAACAGGTCGCCGGCGCAACAATACTTATATGTGGTGCAAGTTATCGGCAGGATGTCGGGGATACTCGCTATAGCGGTTCCGAGTTAGTGGTTCGTAAGCTGACTGAAATGGGAGCCGAAATGAGGGGACACGATCCTTATCTTGAACATTGGTACGAACTGGAAAAACAGGACGAATATCCGGCTCCGGGACATTCACTGGCAAGATTTTTTCGCAATCAGGATAACCTTGTGAATATTCGGATTCAAAGTGATCTTCAAAATACTCTTGCAGGTGCTAAGGCACTTATATTAGCTGTACCGCATAAACCTTATCTGGAACTTGAACCTGAACAGATAGTTGAATGGGCATGTGGGCCACTGGCGGTTATTGATTGCTTTGGCATATTAAACGATGATAAAATTCGTCGTTATTTCGAACTGGGTTGTGAAGTTAAAGCCTTAGGGCGGGGACATATACAGCGAATAAAGGAAGAAGTAAGAAAAAAATCAAAACAGAAATGAGTTGCCATTTATGATTGATAAGGAATTAAAGAGTAAACGAATTGCAATTTTATCGCCGGTGGCATGGCGAACACCTCCACGTGCCTACGGGGCATGGGAAACCGTTGCAAGCAATATTACCGAAGGTCTTGTGGCTCGTGGTTGGAAGAATGTAACACTGTTCGCAACCAAAGATTCTATTACAAAAGCAAAGCTTGTAGGGTGGATTGAAAAAGGTTACGAAGAGAACAAATCGCAAATCCCTCTGGTCTCCACATGTTTGCACATATCCAAAGCATTAGAACGAGCAGCGGAATTTGATTTGATTCATAGCAATTTCGATTATCTTCCTTTGACTTATATACCATTTATTAACACACCTATGCTAACAACAATTCATGGTTTTTCCGATCCGGATATACTTAGGGTCTATTACGACCACAAAGATAGTTACTTTGTTTCCATCAGCGACTCAGACCGAGACCCGGGATTACCGTACTTGGCAACAGTCTATAACGGAATCGACTTATCAAACCTGACCTTTAGAGAAAAACCCGGAGATAAGCTTGTTCATTACGGAAGAATACATAATGACAAAGGGACACATCTGGCAATCGAAGCTGCAAAAAAAAGCGGTATGGATTTGATAATTGCCGGAATAATACAGGACCAGGAATATTTCGACAATCTAATCAAACCACACCTGAATCAATCTTCAGTCCAATTCATCGGCCCGGTCAATCCTGTCCAGCGTAATGAACTGCTCAAAGAAGCTTATGCGGTGCTCCATCTCAATACTATTCCCGAGCGGTTCGGTCTGGTTATGGCAGAATCCATGGCGGCCGGTGTTCCCTTGATTGCGGCTGATTTAGGCTCCTGTCATGAGGTCATTGCCGACAAGCAAACCGGCTATCTTGTCAATAGCGTAGATGAAGCAGTTGAAGCCATTGGTAAAATCGATCTGATAGACCGTAAAAAATGCCGTCAGCGAGTAGAAGAGAATTTTACCATTGACTGTATGGTAGAAAGCTATGAAAAAGTCTATGCCGAAATATTCCGACTGGAAGCGAAAAAACAATAACGACATAGTCCAAATGTAGTTTTGTAAATCAGTGAGCCGATACAATATAAGGAGTAAAAAAATGAAACGAACAATCATTTTGTTAGTAGTGGGTCTGATTCTCGGTGGTTGTTCCGTGGTTCCACTTCGAACAATGTGGCGGATGAGAAACTTCTCAGTTAAGAACGTTGCCTCCATCGACCCGAACGAACTAAGGGCCAGAATTATTCTTCCCGTTGACATGCTTCTGAAATCCAGTAGCACTAACTTTGTAATTGGGCTTACGGATGATAAAGGTCATAGCGACTCATATAAATTTCCCCTCGAAATCATCGAGCGAGAAGAGATTACTCAGGGCCGATTTCGGAAGAAAAGCGTTATGATGTCAACTTTTAGATTATCGCCCCAGGCTGTGAGTGATTTTGTACGATTTCAGAAAGGACTGCGGACAAAGGAGCGGAAACACGGAAGGGCGTCAGTGAGTGTGTCTTCTGCATTTGATGAGTCTGAGCCGTTCAAAAAGGCCCAGACACAAAAACCGTTTGAATTGAGTATTCTTCTGAAACTCAACGCAGAGGAGGATTATTTTACTTTGATTGACAAAGCTAAAATAACAAAATTCGAGAAGAATAAGCCTGAGCAAAAGAGCTCATCTGAGGATACAATACAGCCAGTAAACAGTAATGATTAAGCATCAGCAAAATTGATGGTGTCCTTAATAACAATGTTAAGGTCAATGGAGATACAAATGCAAAAATATTTTGTGACAAGGTATCAAGGCAATCCAATTCTAACAAAGGAAGACATTCCTTACAAAGTTGAGACTGTACATAATGCCGGCGTTACCAAATATGACGGCCGATATATAATGCTGTTTCGTTCGCACCTTGATACCGGCAGGTCTGTAATCGGTATAGCCGAAGGCCAGGATGGATTCAATTTTACGGCTTGTCCTGAACCTTTTATGGTACCGAGTACAGAGGCTGACTTTTCTGAATATGAGGCTTTCGGAGTTGAAGACCCGCGTATTACATATCTGAAAGGGCAGTATTATATCACTTACAGTGCATATTCAGTACATGGAGTACGTATTGGCTTAGCTAAAACTACAGATTTCAATTCAGTTGAACGTGTTGCCTTTATTACACAGGCGGATTATAGAAATACAGTGCTCTTCCCTGAAAAAATAAACGGCAGATTCGTCAAATTGGACAGACCTCACTCGGAAATAAGCCCCTGGTCGATATGGATAAGTTATTCGCCGGACCTGCGTCACTGGGGCGATTCGAGATTGATAATAAAACCCACTCCTTACCACTGGGACCAGATGAAAATCGGACCGGGCCCTCCACCAATCCGAACTGATAAGGGTTGGCTTAACATTTATCATGGCGTATTTCCAACAATGGACGGCCATGTATATCGGCTCGGCGTTGCTTTGCATAAGCTCGACGACCCGGCAGAAATTCTCGGCATCGGCGACCGATGGATATTACAACCGGAAGACCCATGGGAAGTCACCGGCTATGTGCATAACGTAGTCTTTAGCTGTGGCGCCGTTCCAGAAGATGACGGGACACTGAAACTATATTGGGGCGGGGCGGACAAAGTCATGTGTGCAGGTACGGCAATTATCGATGAGCTTGTAGACCTTTGCCTGACATACTCACGACCTGCGATTTAATTTTTTATTATCAATCGGTTGTACAAACGGGGGATTAAAGAACTACAATTAATCCTCCCAATTTAGCATTACATTCTTAAAGAACGTGCCTTGTTTTGTGGGAGTGTAATTCCAGTCCGATATCATCTGAGGCGGCCAATCAGGGTCAAAGTTCCATACCGTCCAGGATATGCCCTTCTTCTTGAAATAGTTGACAATTCTTTGGCCGTATTTTTCATCGCTTATCACGGGTATGTGCGAGCCGGGATCTTCTGCAGCCATAAATCCAAGCTCTGTCGCGAACAACGGATATTTATCAACTACAAAACCAAAATCTCTTTCCCAGTTTTCTTCAAAAGGTTCCGTAGTTTTTTGCGGGTACGGATGAGAGACATATCCGATTCCTTTTATTTCAATCGGATCTTCTTTAACCGGCTTAAGATCATAGCCCCAGTTAAAACCGGCAACCAACGGAATGACGTTTTTGTCATGAGAAAATATGATGCGAATAATTTCTTCATTAATTTCTTTCCATTGACTCCAGGTCATCTGTCCCAACTGGCCGTTATACATTGTAGGTTCATTAAAAATTTCATAAAAGGCAACTGTTGGAACATTCTGATAACGAAAGGCAACACTTCTCCAGAAATTAAACGTTTCCTGTTTTGTGGTGTCATACATTTGATGTTGAAAAAGGCCGATTTTCAGGTTTCCGATAGAATGCCATTCGATAATTAAATACAAATCAAGCTCAGAAGCCCAGATAACCGCCTGGTCCAACAGCTTAAAATATTCCTCTTTACCGCGATCTCTCCAGGCCACGGGATGTACTGGTATTCGAATGATATTCGCACCCCATTCTTTAATAACTTCAAAATGCCTTTTTTCCCAGTGACCATTCTTTTTAATTTTATCCGGATCGGAAATATTAACTCCTCTAAAAATCACGCGGTTTCCGTTTCCATCAACAAACTTATTTCCTTCCACATGTATAAAACTTAGCTTTGTGTCAATCTTATCGCCGTCAAATCTATCCGGGTAAGGCACGTTCCACCATTCCTCAGAGGAGCTTTGGATGTGCTGTGATGAAAATAACGTGTTATTTGAAATCATTACAAACATCAAACAAAAGATTATGCGTGTGGTTATATTTTTCATGTGTTCTCCAATTATTTTATGATTATACGTTCTCCCAGCTTTTGTCCATCCTTTTTGAATCATGTATCTGAAAATATACCTATGTCAATGGTTGAAGCTTTTCTATCGGTGTCATAAGGCCGTATATTAGCCCGACAAAAGCTGTTCCAATTCCAATGAATATCCCATAGAGAGCCGCTCCATGACTCCACCTTCCTGAAAGATAGTAGAAGACCACAGAGACTCCAAGACCCTCCACTAAAGCACAGCAGAATGTTAGTAGAAAGTAATTCAGCCAATTGACCTTATGCTTACCGTTCTTCTGCCCAACAATAACTATTTTCATTTGTGTTTATTCCTTTTTTAGGTTTGTTGTTTTCGAACTTTGGATGATATAGCTGCTTTATAAAGACTTATGCTTTGCAAGCTTATACAATATACCAAATTTTTCATGGATTACAAGGTATCATTAGAGATTCTATTACCTTCACATTTTGTCCATTAGTAGAATTGTCCGGCTATATTTCTGCGGTGGCAGAGCTTCTTTTAGTATCTTGTGAATTTCTCTTAACGATGTGCGTTGTGTTGTATGAACGATGATGATATGTTCATTATGTAACTTTTCAATTAGTTGTACAAATTCGTTGATATGAATATGTTTGCCGGCCTCAGCCCTTCCGGTATGCTCCGCTTCGTAGAATGTACACTCAGCGATCAAAATTTTACTCTCGACAATGTATTTCAATTGTGAGAAATCCACATACTGTGTATCACCCAGATAGGTAACGATTGGAAGCTCAAGTGTATAGTCGATTTCCGTCCCCTGTTTTTTGAGTTCAACAATTTGTTTGCCTGTCATGCCGGAGTATTCTGACTTGAGCTTTTTTCGTTTTTCGATCGCACAATAACCAACAGAGCCCTCACTGTGCTTAGTAGGGAACACTCTCACAAACAAATTTGGTTTAATCTGATATTCGTCTCCCGGTTTTACTCCAACGATTTTGGCGGGAATCCGATTACCATCCAATCGAGACCAAGCATCGATTATTTGTCTCATTGGTGTTAAAAGATTATTCGGAGCTAATATTGTCCCAGCAGACTGGCCACAAAAGTCTCTCTGAGACAAATAATATGCAAAACCTGCAGCGTGGTCCATGTGCCCGTGCGTAAGTAGAACATGGTTTATGGGAATAATCTGGTCGGGGGCCTTGCCGATATCGAAACAAACGTCCAACTGTGGTATTGCAATAACCGTCTCTTCACCCGCAACCGAGTAACCGATGATTTCCAGTTCATCTATCTTTATACTTGCTAAATTATGGCTGGGCATTAAACTATCCTGTATAAAATCCAACAAAAATATTATAGTAGGGTGGATACAGGATGGTGTCAATTTGTTTTTGTACAAACTCACGGTGAGTTCATGACTAATTTTCTTCAGGTTGGTATATAAAAAAGATATTAACAATTCTCGGTCGAGGGGGATATCTTAATGCATAATGAACAAAATGATAAGCACAGAAATGCCTACAAAAAACGTAAGTCAAGACATCGTGTTTTAATAGTCATCTGCCTTTTTCTTGTAATGTCTGTATTTTTTGCCGTATCTGCCGCCTGGTTTATTCCCCTTAGAATTAAACAAGCAATAGAACAAGACATTTCAAAGTTTTGTGAAGGACCGGTTGAGATTGATGAAATAGATATAAATTTATCCGGATATCTTTTTCTAAAAGAAATCAGATTTTACGACAAGGCAAAGGACCAGTGGCTATACCTGGATAATGTCAAGGCAACTTTAACTAATTTATTTAGCCTTAATCCTGTTATAACGGAAATTGAAGTAACAAGATTGAACCTGAATGCATTATTTTCTAATGGAAGTTTGTCCTTGCCGTTAGTCCTTTCATCAAAGAAGTCCCTCAAACCCGGTAAGAGGCTCAATATTCAAAAACTCAATATTAAACAAGCAATAATTAATGTTATAGACAATGAAGGTTATAAAATACATTTTGACAACCTGACTTTATCAGCAGTCAGGACTAAAGATCATGAATATGAATATATACTGAATCGGGTCGGTAGTGAAAGGTCAAATACCTTTTTCGTCAAAGGTAAAATCAATCGCCAAGACACAAACTTTAGTGCGTCATTGCAGATGAAACATCAGTTTACAAAAGCTAAGATAAAACATCCTCTTAACGCCCTTAAGGTTCTCGGAGTTTCTAAAGGCAGCAATCTTACTGCTGATTTTACAATCGAGGGCAATTATAAGGAACTCAAACAGTTACAGTCTACAGGTTCAATTCTACTTGAGAACTGGATAATAAGAGGACAAAACCAGGAAACAAAAGGTAAATTTGACACGGAAATTAAAATAAGCTCGGATGGAATATATCTTGAGAACCTTATCGTTAAAGATCCAAATAATCTCAAATGGCTCGATATCAAGACCTCTCAACTAACTCTTGGAAACTGGCCAGGAATAAAACCCGTATTAACAGCGATAAATATAGATGGACTTGAATTGGTCGCATATCTGGTTGATAGTAAGCTCAAGATTCCCTTTAAGTTCTCTTCAAACAAAACCGCAGAAATAAAAAACAACTACATCAACCTTGAAAAAATTAATGTACAAAATGCTTCTGTAAGTATTGCTCAAAGACCGGAATCTAAAATAGTATGCGAATATCTGTCCATGCAGTCTGCCGAAAATGAGGACTTTTACAATATTGAATTGATGTTAAGCAAGCCCCGTGAACCGGAACCGAGTATAATGTTTATACGAGGATTTATAAATCCTGCAAATTGGCAGGCCAGTCTTTCTTTTGACATAGATCACGATATGACAAAGCAGGAATCCGCTGTTTTCTTTGCAGCATTAGGTACTCCTGATGTTACGTCGGAAGGCAAACTTATTGCTGATGTTACAGTAAACGGCCATTTGAATGAACCATTGGGGCTACAATCGATCGGTAAAATTGAATTTGATAATTGGAACGTATTCGTTAATGACATGATTTTAGCAAACGAGTTGTTCACAACAGCTAAGCTTGAGGGCCCAAACATTAATTTTGAAGAGATTAGTGCAAATGTTTATAACGGGCCTGTTATTGGTTCTGTTTACATCGAAACCGAACAAAATCAGGTAACGGAAATCAACGGCCGGTTTTCAGGAGAAAATATTAGCTTCACAGAGCTTACATCTTTATTGAGCGGGCGAGATAAAAAAGCTGCGAAAGGCTTGCTTTCATTTAACTACAACTTTGGATCTAAAGGTAATAACTTAAAAAGCCTAAATGCTGATGGACAAATCCTTCTTAATGATGCTGATATTACTGTCATCCCAGTAATCCCATATATATTCAGCGCTTTGGGATTGTCAAAGCTCGATCCTGTAAAGTTATCCGATGCCGAGTGCACATTTAATATGACAGGAACTCTCGTAAAAATTAAAAGTGCTCATATTGCGAATCCCTTTGCTGCAATCGAGATAGAACCAGGAGGAACAATCGACCTTCAAACCGGCCAGCTTGATATGTATGTAATAACTGTACCACTAAGACAATTGTATGACCTTGTCAGGAAAGCTCCTGTTGCCGATATTATTTTTAATTTAAGAGAAAAGCTCGTTCGATTTTACATACGTGGACATTGGTCATCTCCACCGGCCAAACTATTCACAAAAACTCCGATAAAAGATATTAAAGAAGGCACAATTGGTTTTTTTCAGGATGTAACAAGAAACGGGGGAAATTTCGGCCAGGAGATGATTAAAGGATTTAAAGCTTTGCTTTCTATCGGACAAAAAGAAAAGAATAAATAACTAAGGAGATTATATTCAGTGCCTGACAAGAGAATTCATAGAGGCCCACATCCGGCGGATGTAAAATTGTTTGCTTCAAACAAAATTAATGACTTACGTTCCGCGCTGGCTGACTATTCACTTTTACTAACAAAGGATTATTCGGATAAAAGTGCTTTGAAATTGGTCGGGGACAAATTCTCTCTTATACAAAGACAAAGATTGGCTATAATGCGCAGTGCCTGTTCCGACCAGCAACTTGCCTCCAGAAGTCAACGCCGAATTGAGCTAAAAAACCTCGTCGGCCATCCTATTGTTATCGACGGCTACAATCTGTTGATAACGGTTGAGGCGGCAATGAGTGGGGGAGTTATCTTCAAGGGTCGGGATGGTTGTTTCAGAGATCTTGCAAGTGTACATGGAACTTATCGCAAGGTTGCTGAGACCATCCCGGCAATAGAGCTGATAGGTGATTTTCTGGAGGAATTTGGTATTAATAAAGTGTTTTGGCTTCTGGACAGACCTGTTTCAAACAGTGGCCGATTGAAAACACTGATTGCTGAGATGGCAGGTAATAAAAACTGGGATTGGGATATTCAACTTTTGCTAAGTCCCGACGCCGAACTAATCAAAACCGATCTTATAGTAGTCAGTAGTGACAGTCTCGTATTGGATGGTTGCCGGAAATGGACCAACCTCGCCACAGAAATAATCACCCATAAATTCCTCTTTACAACCACTATTGACTTAACTCAAAGTAATCCCTGAACATTTTGAAATGAGTGAGGTGTCCCGGAATTACGACGAGTTAAGTGATAGTTGAGTATCCCCCTTGGAGCGTGCCAAACATCGGTCTGTAAGCCGTTCGGGGAATTCCTCCTCGACCTTGTCGTGACCGATATACTTGTCCCTGTCCAATTCGCGCAAACCTTTGTGCACGATAGTGATAAAGTTGATCCGCTCTTGAATCTCCTCCCAGGATATATTTGCGGGAAGCTGTTCAATTGTCTTCAAAGATATTCCTTTAGTCGTCATAGCTATGTTATATACAAGATAAAGTAGGTTTTACAAAGACAAAAAAATTGTGGGAAACCGTCTTTTCGTTGAGCAGTTCCTGAGCGCCACGAGATAAATAATGCAACACCGGGATTTACTTCCCAATTTTTTGATTTTTATTAAGGAGAAAGCAAGGTCACGATTTAGTTTCTTCGGGTTCTTTCAGATTACCATTTAATGGGACAAAGATAGGTATAAAATATAGTCCCGCTATGAGAATAACTATGAATGCGATTGTGCCCGGTAAGAACTGCAAGGTACTCTTTATCTGTCGGAAAGAATGCAGTGTCGCCACACAAGCAGCATACTTAACGATCTGGAATTCACTATTCCAGTCCTGTAGTGCCTCGTCTAATTCGCGCTTCAGTTCTTGTTTACGTTTCTCGCGTTTAATAGCCAAATATCTCGCATTGAGATCTTCGGTCAGTATTTTGACCATTAGATCAGAGTCTTTTAGGTCGGTTTCTTTAAGCCCTAAGGAATGCGCAAATTCAGCCGTTTCAGCTTTAGCTTGGTTCCAAATCTTAATCTGAGGACGGGATCTAAGATATGCCAATAAAACTAAGAAAAACCATATCAATGCAAACAACACAAGTGTATAGCCTATAGCTGACTTCGTGCTATTAGCCATGGGTGTTCTCCTTTCGGAATTTTGGGGGCACCCTATAATGGCATTAAGTTAATCGTTTTTAATTCTGTAATTCTGGGGACATCATACTTTTCTGCCTTTTATCAAGAACTATCACAATCTTTTTCTTCTTAAATATGGGATAACATATTATTATACATCACACAAGTCAATGGATTTAGCAATAAAATTTGTTCAATATAACGTATGCAAAAAGGTATGCTAGCTTCGTCAGGTTAACCAATAAGTTTTCTAATGGTATCGAGGTTTATCTGATCAAGGGAATCACAGATTAAATCCGCCTGTGTAAGTTTATCAGCGGTGGTTGTGTTTGTAACAGCAATACATTTGGCTCCGGCGGCCTTGGCGGCTTCGACTCCGTTAGGAGCATCCTCTGTCACAACGCATCTTTGAGCTTCGATACCCATTCTCCGGGCTGCAAGCAGGAAAAGCTCAGGGTCAGGTTTTTTCTTCTTCACATCGCCACCGTTTATACAAACCATTTTCCGAAATGGAATCTTAGCCGCTTCAAGAGCAGCTCGCGATTTTTCCAGTGTACCAGAGGTTGCAATAGCCACACGAAATTCATCACTGGTCAATGTTGCTTCGATAAGTTCCAGAACACCGGGATAAGCAGGCAATGGTTCAGTTTTTAAGATATCAAGAAACATATCCTGGCGCAACGCGACCGCCTTTTGCACCTGCTTATCCGACAAATCCAGATTATGTACTCTTGCTGCCGCCTTTATGTATTCTTCTGCACCACGTCCCAGGCCAACTGTAAAATCTTCCGGCTTAACAGCCTCGATTCCAAATAAGTCCTTGAATACCTGGATCGATACCCGGCGATTAACCGCTTCGGTATCGGCGATTACACCATCGACATCGAATATTAAGCCATATAACTTATTCATAGCGTTTATCGTATAGCATTTAATTCATAGTTTATCAATCGCGTATTCCGTGGTTTTTTTACAGATTTCATCAACATAGCGTAATCTGTGGTTAATTTTTCATATTTTTTGCCACGTTTTAGCCCTATGCGCATTTATAATTACGGTGATATCTGATACCCGTAAAATTGGGAGTTTTGCTATAGTGAACAATTCCAGTAAAAGTCCTGGAGAAAATGACTTAATTGTTCAGGCACGAACAAGTTATAACGCGTTTGCATTGCTCTATCGCAGACACTATGATGCTGTTTTCAAGTATTGTGTCCACAGGCTTTTCGACAGACATTTGGCTGAAGATATCACATCGCAGGTTTTTCTTAAAGTCGTTGAGAAATTCCAATGCTTCAAAGGCAGTGAAAGGCAGTTTCGAAATTGGCTGTATAAAATTGCAACAAACATTATTAACGAGCACCTGAGAAAATCTGCGAGACATAAATCAGCAATTAGAATTTTTCAGGAACAATCAAATAACAGAAACTGCACCTCTGAAGATTGTGCTGTGAAATTAGCGACATTAAAGCAAACGGTATTAACACTAAAACCCAAGTATCAGACTATCATCACACTACGTTTCTTTGAAAATTTAAAATTAACAGAAATTGCCGAGGTGCTTGATAGCAATCCCGGTACCATCCGGAGCCAGTTAGCAAGAGCACTATCCAAACTGCGTAGGAAGTTAAGTATCGATAAGACTGCTTTTAAGCAGGAGGTATGATAAAATGAGATCTAACGAAAAAGAATTTGAGAATTTTATTCGTGGAATTGTTTTCGACGATAAGCCGGATTATGCTCATCGTGATAAGCTCGAAAGAGATCTAATCGCCTCCTTTACAAGGCAACCTCGGCAAGAATCACCATCTATAAAGATTTGGAGAAATATTATGAATTCGAGAATAACAAAATTATCTGCGGCAGCCGCCGTGCTGATTCTCATAGCCGTTCTTGGTTGGTTTTATTCCAATCCAGATTCGGCCCGGCAAATATCTTCACTTACGTTACTCTCGCGCGCCTCTGCCGCCGAGAAAACGCTTTTTATTGGTCAGAAGGGTGTTGTTCACATTGTTAATGAGATAATCATGTATCCACAGTCGGAATCCGATACAAGCGCTCTTCTCGATGAGCTGGAGGCCGATACAACACAGGACAGGAACGTGGCATTCATTAAAAGCTGGCTGTCTTATCAATGGCTTCCCGTTTATTCGCTCGATTCGGACGGAGAGCTTCATGAGCAAAAGCTCAAAATTGCCAAGCACATAGACAAAATAATCATCGTATCGGATCTTTCCTGGTATGATCCTGTCACAGGATATTTTGCGCGTGTATTAAAAACTGGTGACGACATTTTATTTGCCAATTCTTACGACGGCCAATTTGTTTATCTGGCAAACAAAGAACCGGCAGGCATACTCAAAATCGAACAGGATGCAGTTACTCAAAAATTCAAGATACCAGAGAATCCTGCGGATTTTCTGGGAATCGCTGCTGGTATTAAAGGAACGGTTCCCGCTAAACACTATCCACCTATAAAGGATGTTACCTCGGAGACACTCAATGATGGAACCCCGGCCCGTGTCTATAAGCTGGGATTTACCGACGCATGGGGAAAAACAGATTCTTATTTCCTATTCAAAGTCGATGTTGATACCGAAATCATCGATGAGGTTGAATGCGTCTTTGAGGGTACGACAACCCGTTTACACCACCGCACTGTTGCTGAGACCGTCGATAGCCCGGAGCTTTCCTGGAATTTGTCTGAGCTTAATACGAGTGCTGCGAAGCAAACCGATGTAAACATAGATGCCGGTGAAGGAGCTGATACTGTGACTATCGAGCAGATTATTCATCGTGCCACGTATCCCGTTTATATTTTTGCGAAAGCGCCTTCATGGACTAACAAATGTCTTATCTACGATTTACCAGATGAGGCAAGTGTTCAGGCCCGTATGTTTTGTGTCACATATAGTTCGAAAGACAGCCGTGACATTGCACTTACTCAGGGAGAAACTTTTAACAGATATTTTACCGCCACATTTGGCAAAATCCAGGAGCTCGGAGAAGAAATACCCTGGATGTACGAATCAGAGGACGGATTTAAGGTGCTGCATCAGGACGATAAACAAACTGAAATGTGGTGGACGGAATTAGCTCTCAAGAGCTCAGGATTTGAGCCTCACGACAATCGCGTCGGGTACATTCTCAAGTCTCCTGTCGGGACCTACTTGGTTCTTGCTATCAATGGCCCGGTTAGCGAGCAGGAATTACGCGGTCTGGTCGATAGCTTGATTCCAGCAGAAGAATATATTCCCACAACAAATTAACCTTTAAATCAATATTTTCTCATCTAATTCAAACTCTAAGCCGAGTCCTAAAAAGCTCGGCTTTTTTCAATTCTACCTTACGAAAAGTCTAAAAAATGTGGATAATGAAATTATTTTGTAAACTTGTCGTTTGATATTTGTCTTTATATTGGTACTGGATTTAGGAGCTTCTATTGAACGACCATTCTGACGAAAAACTGGTTGCTGAGTCTCGCAACGGAGATAAAGATGCGTACGCACAACTTGTAGAAAGATTCTATAGGCAGATTTTCTTAGTATCTCTGGGAGTTATTGGAAACGTTGAAGATGCCGAAGATGCCGCCCAGGAAGTAATATTAAAAGGATTCCTGGAGATATCGAAGTTGCGAAACAGCTCCCACTTTGGACCGTGGATTACCCGGGTAGCTAGGAACTTATGTATAAACATCGTTCGCAGAAAGCAACGCAGCAAGGAAATTTTAAAAGAAAAAGCAAAGCAACCAGAGAGAAAACCACTACAAAATGATAACCTGCAGTTGGCGATTGAGAAATTACCGATGGAAATCAGGTTGCCTCTGGTTATGTACTACTTTGATGGTCAGAGCGTCCGAAAAGTCGCCGAAAATCTGGATGTTTCCACATCGGCTGTTTACGTGAAACTGCGGGAGGCGATAAAAGAATTACACCGAATACTGGCTGATCAAGGAGATAGAAATGGATAATCTCTGTAGGAAAATACAAAATCAGATACCCGATTACATTCTTGGTATTTTGGATGAAGGACAAAGCGCCGCTCTCAATGAACATATCAGCCGGTGTTCTCAGTGTGAAAAATATTTGCTGTCACTTGAAAATGAAAGCCGCTTACTCACACAGCTTGGTCGGAATTTTGATAATGATATGCCGGCTCGACAAGGCAGGGCGATAGAAGCATTAAGGGATTCAACGCCTATTTTGCACCGAGAAGCGTTTTGGATACGGAGAACGATTATGAAAAATAGAATAGTAAAATTGGCTGCTGCGGCAGTAATAATTATTGTAGTATTACTATCAATATCAATCCTGGATAAGTCGGTAACGCCTGCTTATGCCGTGGAACAGACAATCAATGCAATCCAGGAAGTCAAAGCCGTTTACATGGCAGGGGAGTTTTATAAGCAGGGAGAATTCGAATGCTGGATGAAATATGACGGAGACCCGGACAGACCTACCCATGTCCGGCTCGGAAGAACCGGACACAACCTATGCAAGATATGCTCACCCGACGGTGTCTTTGGTTTGAACAAACGCACAAATAGAGTCCATTTCGCCAGTAGAGACGAAAGGGATAAAAACTGGTTCATCAAGTTCGGTAGTTTTTTTGAAGATGCTGTCAGTCAGGCCCAAAAAACTGACTCAGTTGAGATCCATACTGAAAAGGACCCGAAAACTGACAAGGAGCTAATTGCAGTTAATATTAAAACGGCAAATCGAGAACAAAAGTTTCTCGTTGATCCCAAGACAAAACTACCGATAAGCTTTTCAACTGTAAGAGATGATAATCCTATGGAAATGATGAGAAAGACTCTTGCCGTCAAAAACCTTGATGTGATTCGCTATAATGAACAGCCTCCTGAGGGTATCTTCGAAATGTCCCCAGATGCTGTCATTGTCGAAGAGGAGGTTGACTGCATGGTTGATCCGGATTCCGGGCTAATTGCCGACAACATGACACGAAAAGAAGCATGTCTTGAAATCGCCAAACAGACCGGCCAAGCTCTCATTGACCTGGATCGGATTACACTTTGCAAACTGGATCTGTTTTTTAGACTCTGGCCTGACCAGATCTGGGAACAAGTCAGGAAGATGAAAGAAGATGGTAAATGGGTCAAAGAAGTTGTTATTTTGGGCGAGCCATACCAGGAAGGTGAACTGTGGTATGTTCCCATGGAGGTTCGAGATCAGACCGGACAAAATGAAGTTCAAAATGCCATGATTAAATTCTACGAGATGGAAGGTAAGAACCTTTGTTTTATAATCGGTTCCAAGGAAAAAGGAGTTGTTGATTGATCCCTTGAATCACAACATTATTTGGAAATAACCGCCGTTGAGGTTTATTCTCAACGGCTTTTTTATGCACTTGCTTGAAATCCTCACTTTAGCATTAGAAAAATATTATATGACAAAATAAATAATTTTCTTTAGACTAAAATCACAAAAAAATTGTCTAAGTATTGACGATCGTTAGTTTCGAAACTGATTGAGCAGGTTTGGCATGTTGGAAGATAAATTGCTGATTTGGAAATTCAAACGGGGAAGTTGTGATGCTCTGCAGTGTATCTATCTAAAATATAAAGACGATTTGCTGGCTCTGGCTATTACTCTTTCAAGAGACAAATCTATAGCCGAAGATGTACTCCATGATGTTTTTGTCTCATTTGCCGAGTATGCGGAAAAACTTCAGTTACGAACGAGCTTAAAAGGATACTTGTCGAGCTGTGTCGCAAACCGCATTCGAAATATAAAACGCTCACAAAACCAGCAAATTGCTCAATCATATAATTCAGAACCTGCTGGTTCGGGATTCCAGGGACCTGATCGACTGGCAATATCAGCCGAGTTGAGCCGGCAAGTCGAACTGGCTATTGCCCAGCTTCCGTATGAGCAACAGGAAGTTATTTTCATGCATCTGCAGAGCGGTATGAAATTTAAGACAATAGCTAAATTTCAGGACGTTTCAATCAACACAATTCAGAGTCGGTATCGGTATGGATTAGGCAAACTGCGGTCTATATTAAATGGCCAGGTGGAAAAATGAAATATAACAAGAATATCGAAAAAATAATCAAGAACATTTGTGCCAATAAGATAGCAAAAACAAAAACACCATCCGAACTGGACAATAGAATTATTAGTGACGCTATCGAAGTGCAAGAGAAATCAAAAAAGAATAATTCGGCCGATTTACAGCCGAATATATGGAGAATAATCATGAAAAATAACACAGGTAAATTAGCTGCAACAATTGTGATAGTTGCCGTTGTGCTGGCCTTTTTTACATTCGGCAAACTCAATACGCCCGCCTGGGCCATCTCTGAGACAATTGAAGCGATTCAGAATTTCAATGCCGTTCATATAGTTGGTTCTGTTATGGATGAATATGGAGCGGAAAAGGGGTGCGAATTATGGATGCGGGCAAACAAATCGCAGACATCATCGAAAGATATTGTCATACGCGTCACTAATGGAGTCGTCCAGTGGGTCGAAGAGGGACAAACATATACTTATATACCTCAGAATAATACTGTATATCGCGAAAATGCAATCACAGCCGGTGTGTCACAATGGCTTGGCCCGTTTCTTTTTAAAATGCTGGCAAATAGTAAAGACAGTCAGACTATTCACGGCATAGACCCAGCAACCGGTCGAGAAAATGTCACGATGCTATGCAGCTTTGTCAGCTCACTCGGACCTCAATCATATTCTGTGAGGTTTGACGTGAAAACAAAACTGCCGATCCAACTGATACAATGGAGCAACCTGGAACGCAGGGGCACTCCATCTTTTCGGGCCTGGCAAATCACATATTATAAAGACCTGCCCGATAGTATGTTTGCAGTAGATTATCTTAAAGATGCACAATTAATCGAGAAGGAATTGACGATACCTGAAAGTAATATTAGCCTTTTGGGTAATCCTAAATACGGCATTTCGACCGAAGGATTAAGTAAAGAAGAGGCTGTTCAACTGGTCACCCGTCAATTGTATCAGGCCGTAATCGATGGGAATCTCGACGAGATTCGTAAGCTCGCTCCGGCATGTATCAACTGGAGTGACGAGTTCTTACGATTTATAATTAACGGCATCATTCCTGAGCAGAAAATCACCGAAATCGTGGAGATACACCCGATATGTAAAGAGGGTCACACAATACTCGGTTCTATTGTAGCAGTGCCGGTTATAGTCAAGTGCAAGAATGGTATAATGATGGAAGAAAAGATGATCGTGCAATTTCGAGAAATCGCAGGTAAATCCTCCTGTGTTGTTAATGGCCCTTATGGCATTCCGCAAGAAATCGAATAACTGCTATTGTCATATTTCTCATACACAAACCGCCGGGTTATTTAACTCGGCGGTTTTTTTTATTCTTTTCACAGACATAACTATTATATTTATTTACGGCTTAAGGATTTGAATATCTAAACGTAATTAGTCCAAGTGGAATACTTCCTGTAATGGTATAGAGACAGGTTCATTTTTTTCATTGTATTCCATAATGCCGTCATTCATATAATCCCACCATTTACGTACGACGGGATTCTTCGGCAGATCATCGGCCGTGTTATCATCCGTGAGTTTCTGAAACGCAAAAAGTATCTGCGTTTGCTCATCGTAATAAATGGAATAATCACTTACGCCGGCTTTTCTGAGCTCATCAACCAACTCAGGCCAAATTTCGTCATGCCTTCTTTTATACTCGGCCACATCCCCGCTTGATAGTTTCATCTTAAAAGCGTTTCTTATCATCTTAATCCTTTCCAATAAATGTTTATGTGCAAATGAAATAGAACTCTAGTACTCTGTCCGAGCTAAACCACAGGATATAGCTTTCTCAGTTTAATTCTGGC
>CAZDVE010000023.1:0-68815 GCA_964508785.1 uncultured Pirellulales bacterium
TACTGCCCTCTTCGTCCGGATTAAGGTCGTTGTAAGACTCAAAATCATCAACAATAAGGTAATCAAGTGTTGTAAAGCTCCACAATCTACCTTTGCTGATTGTCTGGTCATCGTTGTACTCGTCAATCCTCCAGTAGTAGGTCTGATCCCATTCAAGAGTTTCAGGCGGGGTATACGTGTTAGGATCCTGACGACCACGATTGATATTTGTAGTATCGGATACATCAGCATTTTCTACAACGTCCGCGTCGGTACCAAAATAGACATCGTGCTGAGCGGCATTATCTCCCGGCGACCAGCTCATAGGTGATACTTGTTCGGCCTCTGGTGTTGAACCATTAGCCGGTTTGGGATTCCAGGCAAGCAGTGGATCTCCTCTCATCGCCTTTGCAATCTCGGCCTGCGTCAATGCCCGGTCGTAGATACGAAAATCATCTAAAGCACCCATATAGTAGGCATCATCATCATTGTGTGACCTGCCGAGCCAGTTGTTGGTGGTTTCGCCCAGATCGCTTGGGTTCAGCGTTGCCTGGGTCGTCCGAGTAATCTCCAGGCCGTCGAGGTAGAAAATAATCGTATTGGCGGCACCTGCGTCTATCGTTACGGCCACGTGGTGCCATCCACTCTCCAGTCTACCGTCCACAACCGCCTGTTGCTCACCCCCCGCACCGGCTGTACTTATGCCGAAGCCCTGTGGACCGTGATAATAAGTACGGGGCGTGAAGTACATGTAAATATTCGGATCGGAATTGAAACTGAATATCCGCTGCGAGGGCCCCCCGGCTCTTGCAAAGTCCGCCCATGTCATGAAGGTAGAATCGGTCAGCGAGCCAATAACTGAACCGATGGGTAGCTCCACATAATCATCGCGCCCGTCGAACTCGAGTGCACCGCCGTCATATCCATCTATATACTGTGGGCCACCTTCTAATGTGCCATGATGGCCGTAGCCGGACGAATCAAGAACCGTAGTGCTGTCGCCACAGACCTCATCGAGCTTCCACCAGCAGACAAGATTTGGATCTGTAATCGATACAGAGGACACCGTTCTGAAAGTCCACAACTCTCCCGGCCATGTTTGCGTGCCTTTTTTCTCATCGACACGCCAATAATAAAGTGTGTCGGGTTCGAGCTCCGGAGGCTTATACGTTGTAGAAGATCTAAGGGCTTTGAATGGTGGAGGGTCGGTTGTACCGAAGTATACCCAGTGTGTAGTCGCCTGTGCACCTCCCGTCCAGCTAAGGAGAGTATCGAGGGTAACACATTCGGCGCCATCTTGTGGGATAGGATCAGAGGCCTCCCACGCCATAACCCTAAAGCTCCAAACGGGACCTCTCCACGGACTATCACTTTCAGCTTCGTTTACTTCATCGATACGCCAGTAGTAGGTCTGGCCCAATGTTAGGGTACCAGGCTCATAACTGGTTTCGCTCTGTCGGCCTTTATAAATATCGGTCGTAGAGGTGTCGGCGTTGTTCACATCGTCAAAATTAGTACCGAAATATACATCGTGAAATTCCGCCTTGACACCCAAGCTCCAAATAAGGTCTTGATTTGGGTCTGCGTTCATGACTGAATCACCTGGCACCGGGTTGTATGCTTTGAATCTCCTTATAAGTACAATACTGAAATCATCAAACGCCACATAACCAGTGGCGGGGTCATAGGTGGCGTGGCGAAGCCCGACCTGCAGCGGCAGACCGTCAAAATCGTCCCGCGTTATGGGTGAGCAAGTCATTTCTTCCCACGTTATGCCGTCGGAACTGGTCTTGAAATGAAAGGTATTGCCGCTACGCTCGATCTGTAGCCACGGATCCAAGTCCCATTCGGCACCATTGTTACACTGCTCTATCCGTACATCTTCGTCGGCGGTCCAGACAAAATTGCCGCAGGTCCATATAGGGAAATAGTCTAAGGAGACCCAGTCCTCACCGTCACCGGCCTCGTCATAGGGGTCAGCCTTGGAAGCTCTGGCCATCAAGCCACCATCGTTATGATAGACCACGTTATCTGCAGTGCCGGCATAATCGGTGACCTTTACTTTGGCTATGAAATCGCCCTCAACGTACTTGTACAGAAATGGTCCAAGTGGATCCCATGGCTCATGCCAATACGCACCGGATGACTCAACGTATAGTTGTCCCGGATGATTGGGATCTATGGATGCATTGAGAGCATCAACTGTTTCGCCAGGGAGCCAGCCGAAATAACCGCCCCAGCCGGTTCCCGCAACGTTATCAGCAACATAGTCATGCGGCGTCTCGAAATCGTCGCTGAAGAATTCTACCATTGTCTGCGCGCCGGCGGCTGGCGCCAGAACAATAATAATCAAAAAGATAAGCTTTCTATACATGATAATTCACCTTTCCAGAATTGAAAAATTGGAATCATAAAATATCCGAAACGATTTTTTACCCTCCCTGTATTCAGAAAATATATCTAACCAGGATAATGTATTTCGACTTTCCCTCGGCTCCGTTTGACAAAAACCATCTTAAGAATAATTTAACAAGTTCAAAACAAGCATATCGGGAACAATAGGTAGTTGTTTTATAGAACACAGAGTAACTCCTCACAATGCTTTCATTTTATAATGTTGATAAGGAATTTGCAAGAAAAAAAGAAAGGGGCTTGCCTTTTGAAGTTACGGATTTAAATGACAGAATGCCAAATGTCGGACGTGCGATTCGTGTCGCCTCTTCGGAGCATCTCTGTTTTAGCAAAGTAGCCGCGGCAAACTATTTAGCCACATATTTCTTACTGCGGCACAGCTATGCCAAGACAAGTTATCGCCGGCGCTTGTTAGATATATGTCACCCTAACCGAAACCAAGAGCTTGTAAAGAAAAATTTTAAGATAAACAGAGGAAAAATCAGCTATAGTCGTCTTCGTCGTCGAACTCCTCGTCCTCATCCTCTTCCTCTTCTTCTTCTTCCTCTTCCATATAGTCGTCGTCATCTTCCAGTTGAGCTACCGGCTCACAAACACATTTATCAGCCGGTTCCAAGCAGCTGGAACATACTCCATCTTCGATGGGAGCGCCACAGGTTTTGCACGGCGTACACCCGCATGATTGACACATTTTTACTCACCTTAAAAAAAATTAATAATTTCAACTCGCTCAGTATAAACGGAAAACTCAGCATGAGCTTCCAATTGCGCCGTAATGATAGTCTCACGCCGAACAAATGCAAATAAAAATTTTTAAAATTTTTTACCCCCAAATTTATACAGCTCCGCTCATCTTTGCGGTTCGGCTTAGGTTTGATTTTTATTTTCCGGCCAGCAATCGACAGAAGCTTTAAAATTCTATTTAGACTCTATCATCGCTCGAAGCGCCTCTTCAAGTTCCTCAGCTTTTTGAGAGCCGATCAACAGTCACTTACCGTTTTTGAATACCAGTTGCACACCCTTATTGCCGCTGACATTATACGCCTTGCCCTTTCCGAATAAGCCGCACCTAATCCCCCAGCCGCCAAATTCCCGTATCGGCTTGTACTGCCGGGCATGAAATTCGCTCAAATCATCCGGCGAAAATTTCCTGAAACTAATATGAAGTGGGTAATAACGGACATATAAACCGTCCGAGCGGACTTCCGTTTCTAATTTTAGGAACAAAAAAAGAACTACTATCGCTATCGGCACACCGAATCCGACAAGGACGACTGAAAGAATATCCTGCGCGCCCGGTGAACCTTGACTGGAAGATATCTCCCTCAGCGAAAGGATGCTAAGAAGCATTGCAAGGCCCATGGATATGTAAACCAGCCAGCGAAGCAATAGAGTAAACCTCTGCTGCTCACGATAAATAAGTTTATTGTCTTGATTCATTGTCAGTCCCTATCATTTAATTATTCTGTCGCTATGGATACAATTTTAATGGAACCGGAAAAATTTGGTAATCATATCTTTTACATTATGATAACATTTTATAAGCATCTCCTGACAACACAATATTTTGCGATGGTTTAATAATTGCGCCTTGACTGCCTCGCAAAGCAGAATTAACTGTAAGAACTATCTTTAGCTTTTTTCCTTACATGATACGTACACTTTTTTAAGCAGGTTCTTCGCCGAGGTAATTCCTTCCAGCTCTGCAATAAGATAATCGACTGGTTCGTACTGCTCCGTCCGGCCCAGCAGCTCCGGCCAGCTCGCCGAACCATCGGTCGCTTCAATGTATCCATGATAGACAAGTGATGGCTGACCGTTGCCGTATCTGTCGGAAAAGCCCTCAGCCGAAAAACTCGGAAAAGAAATGTTGAAATCTCCGGATACATTTATTTCCACAAAGTACCGCCACCGCGTTCCACGAGGAACTTCCACGGCAGCGGCAAGAGACGCAATCGGCGTCGCACAAGTGACGGCATCGGCAGCAGGACTATCCCACCTCGGCGGACCCTGTGTCCCCGTCTGTTTATTAAAGAAAGTCACCCAATAAGGCAATGCAACGGAACACTCCACCTTGCCAATCCAGTCGCAGGTGGCCGTTCGATATGTCACTAAGACCGTACGAATGCTCTGGTCGGCCTGATTCCGGAGCCATATTGCAAGCTGCGGCGGGTCGCCCCAGGTGCTGTTTTCATACACCTGCCGATTCAGCTCAAGCTGGAAAGCGAGCACGACAGTCCCCTGGTTGTCGTCATCTGCAGCTTGTTGCTTGCAAGGATTCCAGTGACAGCTTACCGCGAAAATAACAGCAAGAATACAAAAAAGGACAAATAGCAAACCTTTATTCATGCTACACCTGTGACAAATCCGTTGGGGCATTGCTTTTCCATTTACCTTTTGTGAAATCTGGAAAGTCCTGGATACTGCTATTTTTAGTCACCGAGCGTTCCGAAAGCTCCGAAATGGCACTCCATGTCGCAGCGTCATAGACATCCATCGGCGGAGCGGCGTTCTTACGCAGGGCGTTGACCAGTTGATACAGCATCAGGTAATCGTAAGCGCCGCTCCAGTCTTTGGCCCGGTGTCTATTCGCCTCCCGACCCAACGTCTTCCAGAGCGGATGCTCGTACGTATCGGCATAGTCCCAGTAATCGCTCCAGCGTCCGTGCGTGTCACTTCCCTTTGCCTTTTCATAGACTTTGGCCTGAATCCATCCGTCGTCCCGGGCCCTATAATCAAACATCTCGCCAATGCAACTACCCAACGTGCCCTGAACCTTATACTCGGGTGACCAAGGCTGCGGCGACATGCAACCGAAATAAAGCGTAAAGCTGACTCCGCCGGCCGAGCGGAGAAGCGTGACATTAGCGTCGCCCTGATTGTATGTTCGCCGGGACAGGGCGTGGTCTTTACCAAAACTGCTCTCGGCATGAAGCTTCAAAGCGCGCGCCTTGCTGCTTACCGATATAAGGTGCTCCAGGCGGTCGCCCCTGTTGATATTGGCCCATATCCCCAACGGGCCGAAACCGTGCGTCGGGTAAAGATTGCCGTTGCGCCGGGCAAAGTGCTCGGCGGCCCAACCTATGGTGCCGTCGGAATTGAACAAGTGCCAGTTATCCCTGATCAAGTTCTCCTAGGACCGGCCCTCGCAGTGCAGCAGCTCGCCCAATGCGCCCTTGCGTATCATGTTCAGAATGGTCATGGTCTTGTGGAAATAACAGTAGTTCTCCAGCATCATACAATGCCTGTTATTTTTCTCCGAGGCCTCGACCAGTTGCCAGCATTCGTCCAACGTTACCGCGGCCGGCACTTCCGTAGCGGCGTGTTTGCCCGCTTCCATCGCCGCGACACATACGGGCACATGCCATTGCCACGGCGTGGCTGTAATGACCAGGTCAAGCTCCTCCATTTCACACATACGCTTGAAATCGGTATCGCCTTTTGTGTACCCGGAAGGCTCCGGCCGATCCGTTTCTCTGACCCAGCGCTGTGCTCGCGTCACTCTGTCTTCACGTATATCGCAAAAAGCACGAAACTCCACGCCCTCAAGCTCAAGAAGAATCTTCAACAGATTCGAGCCACGAGCGCCAATACCCACAAAACCGATCCTAAGTGCTTTTCCATCAGATGGTGCAGACGCAGAACTTTCCGCCTGTGCCGCCGCCGAAACTACACTGCTCAAATTTGTCAACGCCAAACCGGCGCCGAATGCGCCGCTTTGCCTGATAAAATCTCTCCTGCTATATTCCTCATTCATCGTGTTTCTCCTGCTTTCTATGATTCTCTAACAACCCAAATACCAAATTGTCTAAAATTATCTTAATGTAGCTAAAAAAATTCTACTCAACTTCCTGTGTCACGACATCAAGGATTTTTCTCTCCCGTTGTTGCAAAAGGTCAGCGAGCGGGGCCAGGCTCATCCTATATAAAAGGATAATCAGTCCCAGTAAAACAGCCGAGAGCAGGATATTTATCAATCCCGCCGGCATCCGGCCCAATTTGGATAAGAGCATTCCCAGCGCCGGCACAAAAAATAACGGTAGCATTATAAGCGGAAACAGCATGTGTGACAAAATAATCATAACGGTCGTTATGGTCTTTGTTTTGGTCGCTCTCATCGAGCCCGGGGCAATGCGGTAAGGAGTAAGCACTGATGACAGATTGCCGGCCATGCTGAGCAGCAGGAAGGCCGCCATCAATTGCAGAACCGCAGCGAGAATAACTACAATCGGGACACGCCCGGTAAACTTAACAACAAGAAGCACAACCAATCCTATAACCAATACAAGCGGCAGGCATGCAAGATTTTTACCCAGCAGGACCCGTTGTCGTGGCACAGGCAGCAAAACAAGCGTGCGGAATCCACTTCGGTCCGTGCCGAACAGATTGAATATGAGCTGAGTCATGCCAAAAAACGTCACTGCTACAGCGCCGGTTGCGATAAACGGCTTGGCGGTGTCACTGAGGCCGGCAGAACGTCGCAACAGGACTGCTCCACCGCAGACCAGCAGTATTAAAAGATTCGTCGCCAGCATCATTTTTATTTCGGGCGCTCTTTTCATTGAGTTGAAAAAGACCGACGCCAACGCCGAAGTTTCCGCCGAAAAGCCGGGCAATTGCCAACCAGTATATTCCTTTCGGATCTGGATCACCTTTTCCTTCTTTCGTTCCTCTTTCTTTTTCGCGCTGATCGACTGGCCCTTATAGAAACGAACGGTCGAGCGATATGCCCTTTTTAAACCTAATCCGCCTATAAGAAATCCTCCCGCCGCACCTAATACCGCCGGCCAGGGATTGCCCATTGCCAGTGACCTGACGCCGTTGCCGACCCATAGGAAGGGCACGTAATTATGTGCAATCAATACCAAACGCCGGTGCCTTATTTTGTCACTATCGTCGGATGGAGTCTCTGTCTGCCGGTCCGACTGTACCGTCTCCGTAGTGCGGGATATATGCCGATTATGGTCGTGAAGAATGTTCCCCAGGAGATTGGGAAGCTGAAAAACCAATATAAACACAAAGGTTATACCGGCAATAATGGCACGGCGTCGACGTTTGTTCACCATGAGCGTGACAAGCCATCCTCGCAGGCAATACGTCCACGCTGTTATCATGAATATGAAACCGAGCACCAGCGGAAACATCAAAATCATGTATAGGTTTCCGCCAAGAAGCATTCCTAAGGACAATCCCAGCATTGCAGGCAGGAACAGAATTACACTCAGAGTCAGATGCGAGGCAAGGTAGTTCACCATGAATATATCGTTGAGAGAGATTGGCAGGTGAAGCATCTTACTAATGTCGATTGACTCGGAGCGCTGGATTTCAGAAACCAGTCCAATCACCCAGAAAAATAAGAATCCGAGAATAACAGCATCCCAGGAACCAAGTAGTATCATAGGCGAAAACTCTGCCATCTTGAAGACGCCTACCAGTACGCCGGCAATGGCACCTAAAAGCCCGATGAGAAATCCACCTATCAGAATAATTAATGTCAGGACGGCGTTCAATCGCCCACCGCGAGACCATTGATTTCGAGTCAAACGCCATCGAAGCCAGAGGATCGTACTAAGGTAGTGCCGGTCCATTTACTCCTCCAGCCAGCTTAACGTCTGTCTTTCGATGTGATCTCTACCGACAGCCTCAAGGAACCGCTCCTCCAGCGAGCCGCTTCGGCCAATCTGCTCCATGGTGTCCTGACAGACCAGCTTGCCTTCAGCAATAATACCGACATGCGTGCAGAGCCGCTCCACAATCTCCAGAACATGCGATGTCAGGAACACCGTCGCGCCGCGCTTGACGCAGCGCTTTAACGTCTCTCGCAACACCCGGGATGAAACCGCATCGACACCTTCGAAAGGTTCATCGAGGAACAACAGGTCAGGATTCGGTATCAGCGCCGCCGCTAAGGTCAGCTTCTTTTTCATTCCGTGAGAATATTCGAGGGTCAGTTTCTTCTGTTCGTTGTCCAGATTCATCATTGCCAAAAGCTCCCGGCAGCGTTCCTGTATAATCTCCTTCGGCAAACGATACATGTGACCGATAAAAGTGAGATACTCATGAGCTGTCAGATTTTCAAACAAAGCAAGCTCCTCCGGCACCACCCCGATACGCCGCTTGAGTTCTCTGGCCTTACCGGTATCAGTTGTGTCCTGGCCGAGGATACGCATTGTACCACCGGTCGGTGCGAGCAGGCCGGTGAGCATTTTAATGGTTGTGGACTTACCAGCGCCGTTGGGGCCGAGGAAACCGTAGAATTTGCCGGCTTCGACGCGCAAATCCAGAGAGTTCACGGCACAAAGATCACCAAAGTAACGGGTCAATCCATTGGTTTCAATAGCAAGAGCCATACAGAAGTTAAGTCTATCCGTCAAAACCTATAAAAGCAAGTCAGTCCACCTGCTTCGGTGAAAATATAAGTTTTAAGAGGGTCTAAACTAAGTTAATCTGCTGTCAATCTTCCCGTCCGGCAACATGTTATTAGGATGATAACGGCCGGCTTCTTCCAATTGGTATCTCTTACAGTTCTTCCAATTGCTATCGGATTTACAATAATTCCGCGCCCAGGTATCATCCAGTTTACCCTCTTGTTCGAATCTTCTCAGCGGGCATAAGCTATACCATTTACAAGCCATTAAAAATTTTCCAATAAATATACGTCACCGGTCGCCCGATTTACTCTTGTTCATTCCTTTAACTCTACCATTCAACCAGCCCAAACGTATGTCTTTGGTTGGGTTCAAATCTGGAACATAAGGTTTGATATCCAACACAGGTGTGCCGTCGGCCATATCAATGCATGATATATTTAAGATATTTCGGTCGATGCTCTCAAGACGAACAACCGATATTCCGATGGGATTCGGCCGAAAAGGACTGCAAGTAGAAAAGACACCGTGCTCTTTATTGTCCCACGGCGGAGATGCTTTCAGAGAGCTTCGCTCTATGAGGTGCATGTGGAAAATTACTATGACATGACTAAATCCGTCCAAATCCGAAAGGCCGTCAATATATTCACCGAATATCTCAATCTTTGCGGATACTTCGGTAGCGCCAACGGCCTGTCGAGGAATCCCGACCCGATTCTTAAATGGAGAATATATAACGCCAATCGGCTTATATATGACTGGATTCACTTTAAATTCTTAATTGCGATGACCCGGCCGACACCAACATTCAAATATTTTTCGCCATAGTGCTCTGCAAAAAGCTCCCTCGCATTATCGCCGGAGCAGTGACAAGGGGCGGCATATTCAACCTTTAACTCTTTAAAGGCTTCGATAATCTCTTTAATCCGACTCTGGCTGGCCGCGTTGAGATGGAATCCACCCATAACAAACAGAATTTGTTCATTTAATATTTCCTTTGTCTTCTGCGTCATCTTCACAATACCGGGATGGGCACAGCCGGTAATCAGTATCAGACCTTTGTCCGTTCGGATAATAAGTCCCTGCTCTTTAATCGATGTCCCCATTTGCCCGGTCGAATACACACCCCGGCAGATTACCGCCGGTTCTTGTGTTTCGATTATTTTCGCCCCGGAGGCGGTGACTGTTTCTTTGAAATCCTGCTGAAACGATTCGGGCACATAAACGTTCACATTGTGATTTTCCTTCAGGAACATTTCCATCCCACCTATATGATCCCAATGCTCATGGGAAAGTACGACCAGCTCAATGCTGTTCGGCTCAATTGCCAGTTTCTTCATATTCTCAAGCAGAAGTGAGCCGTCGCCGCCGGTATCAAAGAGAATAGTCTTCTCAAGGCCGGTTATAAGGCAGGAAAAACCCCATGAAGTTTCCAGCCCTTCTTTAAGAGGATTATTATCATATATAACCGTGATATTGACCATATTACTGTCGCAGACTACGTTATTCGGTTCGATTTCATGCATTTGTTTTAAGCCTCCATTGGTATTCTCAGTGGCATTCGCGGCAAATAGCACCGTTGACGATATAATCGTTAAGATAAACACTGTAAATGGCCTATTCATTTGTTTTCCTCCCGAATCTTTATTTATACCCGGCAAATAACTAACCCTTACAATATGATACACTCATAATTGCAATATTAAAAGAATTATCATACTTTAGTTAGAAATATAAGCAATTAGTTCTGTTTCCATTAAATGTGCTTAACTTTCTTATTGATGTCATTCCGGGCTTGAACCGAAATCCAGAATTTAAAAAACCGGATCCCCGCTTACGCGGGGATAACAACTAACAAAAATCACGTGGGCTTTATATTGTGCTAAAGAGGTATTTATAAATGGGAAGATACAACAGGATGATTGTGGGATTTCTCATCTGGCTTCATGCGTTTTGCGACCTGCCGCATGAGTTGGTAGTAATTAATTGGAACGTCTTCCCGCCTTGCCCCAGGCAGCAACGGCCGCCCAACGAACGTCCACATTGCCGGATTGTTCCTGCGATTGAGCCCTCGGCGGTATCAGGTTGCCGAACTCAATCGTACGGGAATCTTCCCACTTGTGATACTCACTGCGGCCGTCCGCAAAGGAAAAGTTGGTGCCGTCACCGTGCCGAACCGGCGGGGGGTCCCACCATTTCTCTTCCTGAACATAAACCGTCCAGCCGCCCATTGCCGCAGGACTGGTACCGCCGTCATCGAGAAAAACAATCCGATAGGCCGGTTCGGGAATGTCCATTCTCTTTTTAATCATATCCACCCCCATGCTCGGCCAGTCCTTACAGTTCATAGAATCGACCACAGCGTACGTTCGGAATATTCTCTCCTGCGTGCTGCTACGAAAGGCCTTGTTGACCCTCGGGCACTTGTAAATTTTCATACTTTTACAGTACGGCCATAAAGCACCATCGAGGATAGCCTCCTGTTTCTCGCTCTCGGTCATACCGTTCCGCCAGTCGGTGAGCACCCAGGGAGTTTCGTATCTGTGAATGGTTGTGTATTCTCCGGTATCGCCGTTGACAAGCTTGTCGTCGTTGCTGTCGGCATACATAATCCAGGCTATTGTCAACTGCCTCAGATTGCTCAGGCATGTCGCCCTCTGGCCCTGTTCCTTCACCAGATGGAGGGCCGGCATTAAAATGGATAATAACAAGGCAATGATAGCAATAACAACCAACAGTTCTATAAGTGTGAATCCTGTTCTATGCATTATCCTGCCCTTCCAATTCTATGCAAAAAGAGATTTTTCCGGATACATAAAATGACCGACATTTCCCAATCCAACTGCCATGAGGACCCCTGTTTGTATAACAATCCATGATAGTAGAATTTCGCCCGAATTTCAAGTTTCATCTTATCTTTTATTACATCTTGTCAAATATTCATGCCAGCAATCGCACTTTAATAAATTAATATCATGCCGGTACGATTCAGATTGACAGGCCAGGAGCAGATTCACATAATGGCTTGGAAAATAGAATCACTTATAGGA
Organism: uncultured Pirellulales bacterium; assembly: GCA_964508785.1. Lineage (GTDB taxonomy): Bacteria > Planctomycetota > Phycisphaerae > Sedimentisphaerales > Anaerobacaceae > JAFGPS01. The sequence goes on from CAZDVE010000023.1 coordinate 11,810, forward strand.
GAAAACACATGTTCAAAAAGCACAAACGAAATTCACAGGTTAACTGTACACCGACAGCGATACGAACCGCCTTTTTAACTCTTTCACTTATCGCTTTCACCATATCAAGCTTAGCCTGCGCCCGGGAGAATGCCGTCAATAAACCCATGGAAGAAACTTCCCTTTCCGAAATAACAAATCCTTTGATAGAACAACGCGCCGACCCGTGGTGCATGCGGCACAGCGACGGTTATTATTACTTTATCGCCACTGTTCCTAAATACGACCGGATTGAGCTGCGCCGGGCGAAAACCATAGCAGTCCTGGCCAAAGCCGAGGCCAAAGTCATCTGGCAAAAGCATGAAAAAGGTCCGATGAGCTACCACATCTGGGCGCCGGAGATTCACTACATCAACGGCAAGTGGTATATCTATTTTGCTGCCGGCCGGGCCGAGGACATCTGGGCCATCCGCATGTACGTACTCGAATGCGATGCCGCCAATCCGCTTGAAGGCCGGTGGACAGAAAAAGGCCAGCTCAAGACCAGCTGGGAATCTTTTTCGCTCGATGCAACAACGTTCGAGCATCGCGGCATCCGCTACCTTGTATGGGCACAAAAGGACCCCAAGATTCGCGGCAATACAAATCTCTACATCGCAAAGATGGACACGCCGTGGTCCATCACAGGCGAGCAGGTAATGATTACCAAGCCGGAGTACCCCTGGGAAATCATTCTTTTCTGGGTCAATGAAGGTCCGGCCGCCCTGATTCGCAATGGACGCATCTTTATCAGCTACTCGGCAAGCGGTACGAATCACAATTACTGCATGGGACTACTGACCGCCGATGAAGATGCAGATTTGCTTGACCCGAAATCATGGCACAAATCGCCGGTGCCCGTTTTCAGGAGCAGCGAAGCCAACAGTCAATACGGCCCCGGGCATAACAGCTTCACCGTTGCCGAGGACGGCAAGACTGACCTGATTGTCTATCACGCCCGCAACTACAAGAAGATTGAAGGAGACCCGCTGAACAATCCCGATCGTCATACACGCGTTCAGGTGCTTGGCTGGAAATCAGACGGAACACCCGATTTCGGCGAACCCGTCCCCGACGGCCCGCTTCCAAAATAACAAAATAAGACTAAACCGATTATGTTTCAGGGATTTTTACTATGTCTTTTGACGCTGGTTGCCGCCGGGATTGGTACGGCCACTGGATTCGGCACTTCCACTATTATGATTCCGGTCCTGACTCTTTTCGTGCCAATGCCGGTCGCACTGCTTTTCGTGGGGATTATTCATTTATGCGGTGACATCTGGAAGATATTGATGTTCAAAAAAGGTCTTGACTGGAAACTGATTCTGTTCTTCGGCCTCTCCGGCATTGTTGCCAGTTTCCTGGGCGCCTCACTATCGATACATGCAGAGGACCTGCCCTTGAAAAGAATCCTCGGAGTATTTCTAATCTTTTACGTCATTTTTCTGTTTATCAATCGACAATGGTCACTACCAAAGACTTCCGGCACCGCTGTATGCGGCGGCTTCCTCTCCGGATTGTTTGCCGGATTCTTCGGCGTCGGCGGGGCAATCCGGGGAGCTTTTCTGACGGCGTTCAATTTGCCGAAGGAAATATATATCTTCACATCCGGTCTGATTGCACTTTTCATCGACGTAACCCGCATCTCGCGCTACATCTGGGGAGGGACCCGCCTGGACGAGAACCTGCTGTATGCGCTTATTGCCTGTATCCCCATCTCCTTTCTCGGTGCCTACGCGGCAAAAAAACTTCTGGACCGGCTGCCGCAGAGATTCTTCCGCATATTCGTGGGTATCTTCTTAGCACTTGTGGGAATTAGACTGCTCTTCTGGCCATAAAAAATTTGTAAAAAAGGGATTGATTTATTATTCAATAGTCCGATAATAAAAATCGTTGGAACGAATGTGGTGTTTTATCGCCCACATAAGGGAATGCCGTTCTTAAATTAAGGGAATTATCCATGGAGGGTTTGGTCAAGGATGTCAGTTCCCGTGCAACGGGGACACAATGGTATCGGATACCGTTCGGGAAGTCGCTGCGAAACAGGCTTGGTGAGAGACATCTTATCCCTGTGGCACCAGGTCTGTTCGCAGTTCCTATTTTTAATTATAACATCTTCAGGGAAATCCTCCGAGCAACACGAGCCGTTGCGAGATGCTTTTTAATAAAGCAAAGTATTATCTTGTGTGCAGCTTTGATACTGGTCCGTCCGGCTGATGAAGCTCATGCCGTCACTGTCTATCAAAAAAATTTCAGCCCCGCCCGGTACAGCGTCGAAAGCAGCAGGGCGGAAAGAGATTTGTATGGATATTACTCGTTAGTCCTCCCATATCCTGGCCGGGTGTATAATAATTTCAATGAGGGTGACAATATCGAATGGATATATGACGCCCTGGAAAATCAATATGAATTTCTTGACGACACTTTATACAGAATCTTAGGCGGAAATTATTTATTAGGGCCTGTATGCTATCCGAACTGGCACGGTTTTCGGTTTTATTACCGGGCCAGAGACATAGAAAGAAAGGCCATTTGTGCAGCAGATATGGCCGCTGATACCGCAATTATATACATAGAGCAGGGCGATATGGTTAACAAGATTACATTAGCAGAACATCATGAAAGAATCGGGCAGGGATACTCTCTCTCAAGCTTGCGTGACATGCATGGATGGACTTATTCGAAAGACGGCATAAATGTGGATGCCAAAGCAATTCCGGAACCATCCACAATAGCTTTGTTCGGATTGGTGGCTTTAAAAATCCTGATGGTCAGGAGAATCACCGGGAACCGAACAATCAGCACTTTTTACAGCATCTAAGGCGGCAGACTTATCATCGACAAAAAAGAAGATTTCAGCAAGGCCGGCGACCACGAATATACATTTAGTAACAGTACTGACACTACAAAGCACCAACCGACGGCCTCTTTCCTCCTGAAGATTGCGCGATATTAACAAACTACTGATATTCGAAGAGTTTAGTATCTCGACTTTTGTAAAATCTACAATGATATCGCAATCATCCCTGTTGCTAATGGCCTCATTCATAGCCTTGAGTTCGTCGGATATCTCCTGTCCTTCGGAGGGCAATTCAACATATATAACATTTTCTAACAGATTCTGAATTCCCATTTCACGATCCTTCCTAATTATATAAAAGGTCACATTACCTAACCGTTAAAAGATACTATCGGAAGAAGTTTCGACCGGATTAAGTAGAAAATCAGACTTTGAATTTAAAAACCGCATTTATCTTTCAAATATCGGCCCTGCGATGGATTCTGTAAATCCTTTTTATTTAGCTCTTTACCAGGCGGATTTTGCGGACATGACATGCAGGAGTCATTAAATTCAACACCTCTTTCCACCATCCGGGCAACTGGCCGGTTGAGAAATTCATAACGATAAAACTTCGGAAAATCTATACGTTTTCCACTCTTGCAAGCACGATAAGTTATGATAAAATACCTTGCCTTTTATTCAGATCACTTAAATGTCCTGAATATTTTATTACTTGTAGAAGATTTCAAATGAATATACCTCTGACCAGGATCCAAAAGCTCGTCGGCGAGAGGATGTTGACATCCAAGCTTAGCAAGCCCTGCTGTTACCTCGAAATAAATACCGATGTGACCGAGTTGATGGCGATTCGCCCCAAACTCAGGAAATCGCTGGGCGTTAAAATTACAACGAACACTTTTTATATTCACGCTCTTGCCCTTGCAGTGCAGAAATATCCCCTTATGGCGGGAAAGATGTGCGGCGAAAATATTCAGATTGCAGACCACGTTAATATCGGCTTTGCTGTCAATGCACCACAAGGTCTCGTTGTACCGGTAATTAGGGATGCCGGGAAGAAAACGCTGCCTGAGATCGCCCGTGAGGAAAAACTGCTTATAGACAAAGCTCGTGATAATCAATTGACACTCGACGATATTGAAGGTGAGACGGTAGCGATGAGCAATCTCGGTGTTTATGGGATTGATTCTTTTTACGGAATAGTACCGCCGCCGGCCAGCACTATTTTAGCAGTGGGAAATATCATCAGAACGATAGTTCCGAAAAATGGAAAAGCTGCAGTGCGTAAAACAGTAAGCCTGTCTATAGCGGTTGACAATAAGGACATAAACGATTTTTACGCGGCTCGGTTCATGAATTTCATTAAAGAGCTTCTGCAGAATCCCGAACACATGGACTGATTTTTCAAGGAGTCAAAAACATGAAAAGATATTTCCAAATCATTTTAGCTTTCGTTTCCACCATGGTGGTATCAGCCGGATTAGTTCAGGCAGCTCAAACGACGGCTTTACATAAAATTGAACTGCTTTGGCCGAACGGCGCTCCGGGCGCCAAAGGCAACCAGGACGGTGACAAACCTACGCTGACAATTTGCCTGCCGTCAAAGGAGATTGCAACCGGCACAGCAGTAGTGATTTGTCCCGGCGGCGGTTACGGGCACCTGTCTATGGACCGCGAGGGCCAGCAAATCGCAGACTGGCTTAACTCGATTGGTGTCGCCGGTTTTATCCTGAAATACCGCCACGGCGGCGTCGGATACGGCCATCCGGCTCCTTTGCAGGACGCACAGCGGGCAATAAGAATTGTCAGGGGCAGGGCGAAAGAATGGGACATCGACCCGGAACGAATCGGGATTATGGGCTTTTCCGCAGGTGGACACCTGGCTTCAAGTGCAGGCACACACTTTCAAAACAATTACTACAACGCAAAAGAATCCATAGATAAAATAAGCTGCCGACCTGATTTTATGATACTTATTTATCCGGTCATTACGTTAGACGATTCCTTCACCCACAGCGGCTCGAAGCGAAATTTATTAGGCGAAAATCCCGACCGGGAGCTTGTCGATAATCTTTCAAACGAAAAACAGGTTACGCCCGAAACACCGCCGACGTTTTTGGTGCACTCAAACCAAGACACAACAGTCCCGGCGGAAAACAGCATTTATTTCTATCTCGCTCTGCGCAAGGCAGTCGTGCCTGCCGAGATGCATATCTATCTCAAAGGTCCGCACGGCTCGGCCATCGAGAAAAAATTCGGCATCGTTTCAACCTGGCCTGACCGCTGCGCCGACTGGATGAAAGTCCGCGGATTACTGAATCGATAGTTCGTTTATGGTGTTATCGCACGGCTGTAGATACGGACATCATCAATCAGGCCGGAACAAAAAGTCCCCGTTTCGAGTTTATTGCCCGCACCAATGTATAGACCGCCATCGGCACTTATAAGTTGGCCTTGCGACTGGGTATCTTTTGCACTTTCAACGTCGTCAACGTATAGCATTCGCTGAGAACCGTCCCACACAAATCCGATTCGGTGCCAGCGGCCGTCGGTGATTACAGTCTGTGAGAATAAAGGAGCGCCAAACCGACTGGATCCCTTAAGCTCCGTCATCAAGTAACCTTCTGAGGGATCTATCAAAAGCCAATCCGCCCCATCTATCTGCGATAAAACAATTTGTCCTGGAGCGCCGCCTTTTATCCAGGCAAAGACGCTGAACAGGCTATTTGTCTCAGGATTCAACACAAATGGTGTGCTAACATAATCGTCAATCCCATCAAACTCAAGTGCTCCATCTACCATACCGCCATCTGGTTGCCATATCGGTTCACCATAAACAATACCATCGTTGTTATCAATACTATCGCAAGCAACAATGCCTTCTGTCTCGTCCAGCGCCCAGTATGCGATGAGTGTGTGATCAAGCACCTCCTGTCCCCAGTAGCTCATTAGAACTTCTAAATCCGCTTTATCCACCACACCGTCGCCAAGCGGCGTAGGACCGATGTCACAGAGTCTCTCTCTTGTGCCCCAGTGTTCAATGAGTATCACTAAATCATTAATATTTACGATTCCGTCGCCATTGAAGTCAACAACTGGAATAATTGGCGCCTGATATATGTCACCCCAAGTCCCGCCAAACCCGCCAGGTCGTTCTGAGCAGAAGTAGAGCATAAATTCATCGGGTGAGATTAGCGCTCCACAATCGACACTTGCACTATTGACTATATGACCAAGATTCAGAGGAGTTTCCCACGGATCATTAACACTTGCCCGAGTTGCTACCCACATGTCTATATCGCCAAATCCACCGGGCCGGTATGGCCCCAAGTAATCCTCGGAAAAATAGAGTGACAGACCGTCGGCTGAGATAATAGGAAAATTCTCGTCAGCCGAACTGTTGACCACTGACCCAAGATTAATTGGAGGTCCCCATGGATCATTTACTGTTGCTCGTTTGGTTACCCATATATCGGCAGCGCCGTATCCACCGGGTCGGTTGTAGGAGGAAAAATAGAGTTCCAGCCCATCGGTAGAAAGCCGCGGTGCGTGCTCCTGGCCAGACGTGTTAACCGGTGGTCCGAGATTCACCGGCTCGCCCCATTCATCATTCGTCGTTGCCCGCATCGTTAACCATAGGTCGGTTTCACCTAATCCACCCGGTCGATCAGAGTGGAAGAAGAGCGACAGGCCATCGCACGAGATGCACGCACAGGCTTCATGTTGCCCAGCATTGACCGGTGGGCCAAGATTTTCAGGGGTGCCCCAGTCGTCTTCTATCGTTGGGCGTCTGGCTACCCATATATCCCAATCACCATATCCACCGGGTCGATCAGAGGAAATGTAGAGCTCCAGGCCATCAGATGAAAAGCAACTTTGAGCATCACCAGACGAAGTATTGATCGTCGGCCCAAGGTTCACAGGTTCGCCGAAGGTGAAATCTGCCTTCGCAACCTGCGCAGTTAGGCCCAATGCCAAAACCAGAATTGCTAATATTTTTGCTGTTTTCATCTCATTCTCCTTTTAGAAAATTTTTAATGTTCTCACGCAGCATATTGTGCGCAATCAGGCCAGGTCCCATCGCCTCGACCTTCTCCGGATAAACACATAAAGGATCGGCGTAAATCGTCGAGCCAAATGCATCATAGACTCGTACAGTCCACCACGTCTGCTCATAAGGAAATGACTTTATAACATCAGTTGGGGGCTCAAGAGTGTTCGAGATAATCATATAGTCCATTACTCGAAACGGATCTGAACCGAACAGAAGCTGATAACCGACCGCGTTTTCACTTTCTTCGCAACTGAATACTGCACCATTGGCATCGACAAAAGTGCTATCTTCAGGACCAACAAGCGTGACAGGTTCAGGCAGTTTACCAGGGTGATCGGCCTCGTCATAAAAATCCATATCGCCCGAAGAGGCCGAGCCATACCAGTTGAAAACATATTGCGTTGCATCCGATGTACAGGCAAGCTGCAGGTTTTTGCCCGGGCCAATCACAGACCAATAAGCCCCGGCAACAACACCATCGTTAAATTCGGTTATATCGTCATTAGTTAGCGAATTACCATACCAGTCGGGAGGAAGGCTATGATCATTTATCTCAAAACCTACATTCAATATGTTAGAATAAAAAGTTGAGGAGGTACTTACATAGCTGTCAAGCCAACACTGTTCACCATCCACAGAACTGGCGAGGAACTGATTAATCAGGACGGAAGCACCAGGAGCTGCTGCATCGAGAGTTGTGACATGGTTTACTGCATATCGCCTGTCTGAATAAGTTTGGTTCAAATATGTAGCGGCTCTTACGGCAGGAAGTCCTCCTGTACTCCAGCCTATAGTTTGTATGGAGTGACTGCAGTGCGGCGCCACCAACGACAAATAAACTATGATTGCATCACTAAGACGATTGTAAGTAGGCCATCCGGCAAAATCTTGATCAGCACTGTAACCATCTGGAAAACTCAGAAGGTTCGCTCTCTGGCTCCAAACCGCGGAGTTCCAGAGCGGCTGAGCATAGACCGGCAGGCCATTTACGCCGTCTCCTCCACCAAAATAGATGATTGTTGGCTTGTTGGGATCGAAGAACTCATTCTCTAAGACCATATTTATTCCACTGAAATACGGAACAATTATGACTTTAACGATAGAAGGTAAGCTTTCATACTCCCCATCGCTAACCACCAATTCAAACTCACATTCCTGAATCACATCTGTCTGGGTAAAGCCGCCTAATATGGGCGTTGGGTCTCTTCCTGTGCCTGGTTGCATAGACCCACCGACAGTAGGTGTAGCGGTGTTTGCATCTATAGTGACGACGGATGGTCCCGTTATTTGCCGCCAAGTATAGCTCAACAGGCCGGAATTATCCGGGTCAAAGGAGCCTGTGCCGTCGAGGACAATGGGGTCCTGGGCTACGTATCGAGACGAGCCTGCATCTGCCACAGGCCTGATTCCTTCTGATTCGTTAGCAATTACCGGCTGAACAAAACAGATCAGGAAAAATAACAATACGAGTGAAACTGCCTTTATCATCTTTTAATCCTCTGTAAAGTTTTCATGTGCGGTGTGTATAAATTCTCATGCCACGTAATATGCACAGCTTGACCTGCTTATCTTAGTCTTGATGAAAATCTCGCCGATTAAACGTCATTATTGGCTTTCTCCACTAAAGAGCTTGCTGGAAGCCAGTATGACTGCTGATTATTTAATATATACAGGTTAATATATCCTGTCAATTGTGGTGACTACGTATTTTTAGGAAAAAACCACAATCTAAACATGTTGCAATTTAGTGGTAAGGGCATATTAGAAATAGAGTAATCTAAGAAATGCTAATCTTTTATAGAATCTCCGGGCTCGACTAATAATATAATAGTGAGACCTACAATGAGGTATTAGGATCAATATTGTTGCTGGTCGGATTCAGACTCATCCGGCTGTTTTTCCTGTGGAGTTAACTCATCTGATATTTGAGATTCATCCGGCTGAATTTCCCTGATTTCAATAGGTGGTTTTTCACGATTCTCATCAGTGTCATCAGGCTGCAAAACCGGCTCGGTCTCAGACGGTTGCATGTCACTTGCCTGGTCGGTAGGAACAGGTTCTACATCAGTGGGAGTTGTTTGCGTTACCTCAACAGGCTGTTCCTGAGCTTCCTGCTCCAAGGGAATTTCCGACAAGCCGGTCTCTGCCTGTCCCTGGTACTGAGCGTGTAAGAATTCGGCGACTTTCCTATAATCTTCGGCGCCGTGGCAATTTTCCTCGTATTCGAAAATTGTTTTGCCGTAACTCGGTGCCTCGGCGAGCTTGATATTTCTTCGTATAAAACAAGGTAACACCTGAGCCTGCGCCCAAGCGCTGTTGGTCCCGCGCGCGCTATGGAGAAACCTTTCGATGTCACTTTTAACCTCATTCGGAAGCGAAGCCCTGCTGTCAAACATACACAGCAAAATCCACTTGACCGTCAGGCCAGTATTGATTCTTCTGTTGACAAGCTCAATGGTCTGCAACAGTTTGCCAAAACCCTGCAGGGCCAGAAAATGAGGTTGCAGGGGAATTAAAACCTCTTCGGCGGCGGCAAGCGCGTTGAGAGTAAGCAGTCCGAGCGAAGGGGCACAATCTATCAGGCAATAATCAAACTCTTCCTCACTGGCCTGAAGAGCTTCTCGAAGGATAATCTCCCTGCCTACGACACTGACCAACTCGCTTTCAGCGCCGACAAGATTAATGTTCGCCGGTAACAGCCAAAGATTCGGACGCACCATTGTTATTTCAGATTCAAATTTCGCCGACTGAGTCAGAATCCTGTATGAGCCGGACTCAATTGACTGTGGCTCAAGACCAAGATGAATTGTCAGATGTGCCTGAGGATCAAGGTCAATAACAACCACCTTCGCTCCAAGGGCGGCAAGGGCTGCTGCGGTGTTAGTCACCGTTGTGGTTTTTCCCACACCTCCTTTTTGATTTAAAACTGCGATCGTTTTCATTTCGATCCCCAAGTCCTTGATGTCCATATTACGAGCACCCGACATAAGATGTCAAGTGAGAATCCTCTATCGGCCAGGACTTTTCTCATTTGTTATTTTCTTCAGAATGGCATCAAGCACACCGTTAACAAATCCAGAAGATTTATCAGTACTGAACTTTTTAGCAAGCTCGATGGCTTCATTAATTGCCACCTTCGGTGGAATATCAGGGCAGAATTTCAACTGATATACCGCCAATCTCAAAATGCTTTTATCGACAGGTGAGAGTCTTGTAAACTCCCACTTAATCGTTGAGCCCCCGATAAGCTCGTCGCACTGTTTTAGATTGTCCCACGTCCCTTTCGTCCAATCCGAGGCAAGATTCCTAACAAAATTATCCTTATCGGCTTCTATAAAGAACCGGGCCAAAGACTCAAGTATGTCGGAACCCTGGACATCAAGCTGATATAACGCCTGCATCGCAAGTTCTCTGGCCTTCGTTCTTTTATCCATGTTCATAGCCCGTAGTTCGTAGTTCGCAGTCTATGAACTACGACCGCGTGACTACAAACTATATCTGTTCCATCACGTTGGCCATTTCCATGGCCGTCCTTGCTGCATCAGCACCGGCATTGCCCATTTTTGTTCCTGCTCTTTCGACCGCCTGTTCGAACGTCTCGCAGGTCAGGACGCCAAAAATCGCCGGGGTCGCCGAATCGTAATTGATTTGTCCGATGCCACGTACCACCTGCTGGCAGACATAATCGTAATGGGCTGTCTGACCTCGAATGACCGCACCGAGGCAGAGTACTGCGACGTACTTGCCGCTGTTGGCAAGTTTCCTAGCGGCCTGCGTTATTTCACAGGAACCAGGGACCCAAACTACGAATATCTGCTCATCAGCGGCACCGTGTCGCTGGAGACAATCTATCGCTCCCCCAAGCAGTTTTGAAGTTATAAATTCGTTAAATCTGCTCACTACAATGGCGTAACTGCCCTTACCCGCTTTTAAATGACCCTTTATCTGTTTAATCATATCCTGATATCTCCAAGCAGTTACAAAATTCCTGTACAATCAACTTCAGGCAAAGAGTAATCTCAATATTGATTGTCAATTAAGAAGATTAACAACAACGACTCAATGTAATATCGGCCCGTTTAATCTGCCTTTCCTTCATCTGTCTTAATACTATTTAGAACAGTAAATTTTCTTTGCCAACCACCATTTCTTAATCACACATTATAAGACCATCTTCAACAACTTTCCAGAAAAACAGACCGGTATATAAATAACACTGGCCGGTTAAATTAAAACTCTTGCCGTTAAACATTGCAATTATAAGAGCTTACATTTCTGATAACCAGTAAATAATTAGAGTGGATAAAAAGCTCATCACAGGTATGGAAACGGCTAAGGCTATGCTGTTTTATGGGCGATAAGGCCGTTGGTAACTCTGTACAAGCTTAGTGATTGTATCAAAAAAGGTAAGGTCATGATTTTCGACGATATGGAATTTGGTTCCTACGACAAGGCCGAACAGATGGCACACAAAGCTTACGAGCATTACGAAGATGGAAAATTGGCTCAGGCCCTTAATGAACTGGATACGGCCCTTGAGATAAATCCTTCCAACAGTTCGTGGCACTTCAACAAGGCCCTTACGTTGGATTCGATAGACCGCTTTGCCGAAGCTATAAACGAATATGAGATAGCCATACAGTTTAATCCGGGTGACCTGGAAATATTAAATTCACTGGCAGTCGATTATACACGTACCGGTCAATATGATTTGGCTATAAGTACATTCGAGCAAATTCAGGAACTGGACCCTGAATTTGAACCTTCTTATTGTAACCGAATCATTACTTACACGGAGATGGGCCTGCATGATTTGGCAGAGCAGATGTTTTATCTCGCCCAGCAGATAAAACCCTCCTGCGGATTGTGCTTCTATAACATCGGTAACAGCCTGTTCGCACGCGGCCAATATGAAAAAGCTATTCGCTGCTGGCTTCGGACCGCAGAACTTGAACCAGGCCATCCCCAAATCAACTATCGAATCGCCCAGGCCTACTGGTACGCCGGCAATAAGGAGCTGGCACGGGAATATTTCCTGTCTGAAATTCGGCTCAGCCCGGGTGATATAGAAGTTATATTCGATTTCGGACTTTTGCTGCTCGAGGTCGGAGAGATAGAATCGGCAAAGGAAAAATTCAATCGGATTCTCGAATTCGACCAGAACTTCGCACCCGCCTTGTTTTATCTCGGAGAGATTGCTTTTAGCAATGGAGAGTATGAAAAGTCGGTAGAACTTTATAACCAGGCACTTGAAAATGACGACACACTGCAGGGGCCGCGATATAGACTGGCCCAGTATGCGTTAATGACAGATAAAAAGAGCGAGGCAAGAGCCTATCTTGTCTCGGAACTTAAGCTGGCTTCGGAGGATGCTGATACACTTGTATCAATGGGGTCGATGTTCCTGGAATTAGACGATCCAGGTTACGCGATACACTGCCTTCTGCGGGCTATCGATGTAGATTCAGCTAACGTAGATGCCTATTATTACTTAGGTCTTGCCAGCGCATTAAAAGGTGAATTTGAGGAAGCTACGGAGATTTTCACCCACACGCTCGATATTCGAAGCGAGTACATTCCCGCCTTGCGTGATTCGGCCTATGTCTATCTCACAATGGGCAAATTAAACAATGCTGCAAACAGGATTAAAAAGGCACTGTCATTAGCGGGTGATGACCCACAGATAAGAACAATCGAACGCAGAATACGGCTGGCAAAACAAAAAGAGCGAATTAAACTCCTCCTGTCTCGACTGAGACCCCGGTCGAACTGACTCCTGTTACTTAAAAGCCTGCACCATGCCTTCCGAATGCTTCTCGAATCCCTCCGGCACTGTTCCAGCAACTGCCAGGAGCTTAATTCCAATTATCTTTCGCAACATACCCTTATCAAAGCAGCTATATTATTACGACAAAGACGCTAAAAGCCACTCGCGTACGCGATTTTCGGGAAAGAATTTGCAAAAATTCTCTAAATGCGTTAGCCTATTACGCCGTGCGTGATGTGTATTGCTTATTGCGGCAAACATCGAATCTCTTGACGGTGTCCGTTGAAGGCTCTCGCAGGAACGCAATACGCATTACGATATACACAATACGAATAATCCGGCCGAGTGGCGGAATGGCAGACGCTGGGGACTTAAAATCCCCTGCCCGTTATGGGCGTGTGGGTTCGAATCCCACCTCGGCTACTGTTTTTTTATGATGATTCTGAACAAAAACAGAGATTCAACTGTAGAAAACTCTGCCGGGTTCGAATTAACTAATGATGTTTTGGAGATAAATGATGACAAATAAGAATCTTAAGCTTGTAGATGTGGGAAAGCCGAATCTGTACCGTGACATTTTCCCCTACTCCGAGTTCCCGAGAGTATCATTCGACAACAAGAAAGTGGACTACGAGATCCCGGATGATATCTGGATAACCGATACAACATTTCGTGACGGCCAGCAGGCCCGGCCGCCTTATAGACCAGAGCAAATCCTGCGAGTGTACGACTTATTACACGAGATTGACGGTGACACCGGATTAATCCGCCAATGCGAGTTCTTCTTATATTCCCAGCGTGACAGAAAAGCAGTCGAGCTGTGCAAACAGCGGAATTACAGATATCCCGAGATAACCGGCTGGATACGCGCGGTAGCGACGGACTTTAAGCTGGTCTCGCAAATGGGACTTACAGAAACCGGAATTTTAACTTCGGCAAGCGATTATCACATATTTTTAAAACTGCGAAAGACTCGTGCACAGGCAATGAATGCGTATCTCGATATTACCAGGGCCGCCCTGGACAGCGGTGTCATTCCCCGATGTCACTTCGAAGATATCACGCGCGCCGATTATGACGGTTTCGTACTGCCTTTCGCCTCTGAACTGATGAAACTTTCCGAACAATACGACAAACCGGTCAAAATTCGCCTTTGCGATACTCTTGGTTTCGGAGTACCCTGGCACGGCGTCGAACTGCCGCGGAGTATCCCGAAGCTCATTCACGGTCTTCGGAAAATCGGCGTTCCACCCGAACGGCTCGAATGGCACGGCCATAATGATTTTCATAAGGTCCTGATCGATGCCGCAACCGCATGGCTCTACGGCTGCAGCGCCGCCAACGCAGCAATATTCGGCAGTGGCGAACGGACGGGTAATCCGCCACTGGAGGCACTGGTTGTCGAACACGCCCAGTTGAAAGGACTGACTAAGGGAGTCAACTATGCCGCTATAACCGAATTAGCCGAGTACGCTAAAAAGGAGCTGGGACTTGAAATTCCCGCGAACTTCCCTCTGGTTGGAAGTGATTTCAATGTGACCCGGGCAGGAATTCACGCGGACGGCTTGTTGAAAAACGAGGAAATATACAACTGTTTTGACACACATAAATTACTTAGTCGTCCCATAGGTGTGGCGATTACCGATAAGACCGGTGCAGCAGGAATCAAACACTGGATAGAGAGCAGATACGAGATTGAAATCGCCAAGCACGATCCGCGCGTCCTCAAGATAAAGGACAATATAGATGCCGAATATGCAGCGGACAGAGTGTCCATGATATCGGACAAGGAAATGGCCCAGTGGGTAAAAGAGGCCTTCGGGAATGACACGCCGCCGTTAAAAGAGTAAAGCGTATTGCGTCAGGTGTATTGTGGAAAAGGCTGAGGCGGTTAATTTTCCGTAGTACTGCGAAGGATCAAAATAATTAAAAGTATGGATGCGCTATACGCACAACATAATACGCAACACGAAATAAAGGCGGTGTTGTTCGACCTCGGCGAAACTATACTGAACTTCGGCAAAATCAATGTCATGCGGCTCTTTCGAGAAGGCGCCAGATTGTCGTATGATTATCTCAAAAGTTGCGGCCAATCGGTAGGCAACTTCGAATACTATTGCTGGCGGAATCTCATATCGCTGCGTATCAGCCACTTTATCTCCGGCATCACAAAAAAAGATTTCAATTCAATGGCACTATTAAGGAAGGTCGGCACAAAAAAAGGTATCAGGCTCGACGGCCGACAATGGCGACATTTTGCAGACCTTTGGTACGAACCTTTAAGGAAAATCGCTACGACCGAGCCGGACATCAAACAGACTCTAACTGCGCTGAAAAATACCGGACTTAAGCTCGGCATAGTCTCGAATACCTTCGTCAACGGCCATTCTCTCGAAAAACATCTCGAACAAATCGGAATATTGGATTTCTTTACAGTCAGGCTCTATTCATACGAATTCGATTTTCGCAAACCTAATCCGCAGATGTTCAAAGCCGCCGCAGAGAAAATCGGCGAGACGGCCGAAAATATACTATTCATAGGAGACCGCCTCGATAAGGACATAAAGCCCGCTAAAAAACTCGGCATGCAGGCTGTCCTAAAAGCCGCTTATACCAACATCGCTAAAAAAACTCCCGACGGAACTCGCAAAATAAACCATCTCTCCGAACTGCCGGCCATCATTGAAAAAATCAACAGCAAAAATATCACAATGGCCGATAGTATTTAACGTTTAGCCCCAGATTTGTCCCTGTGATAATTAAGTGGTGCATTTCAACAGCAATCAGTTGATTTCAATTGCCTTCCTCCGGCAAATTATTCGGATAAAAATCCCTTCCGAAAACTCAGGGTCATTTTTAGATACGATGTATTAATAGAGGAAAGGCTTATTGATTTTTCTTTCCGTCATCATCCCTGCTGTTGTGGAATTTGTTATTGGTATTATTGGTAGTCTCGCCGGATCAAAAATTCCTTCTGTAAATACGGGGTTGGTCTTCAGATATAATGTGGTAATAAATGAAAGACTAAGAGGCATTACCCTTCCATCATCATCCCAGCTTTTCGAATGTGTTTCAATCTTTTTGGGATACCATTGACCACCTTGGGTTTGTCCAAATTCGGAAACGAATTGAACACAGGTTAATTCTTCGGAGATTTCATTCATATCAAATTCGACGTCTTTTATTTCCATGCCGCCCATAATGAAATGTTGATATTCCTCTTTACGCACGCACATACAATCATGATTCGGATCAAGATAATAAATCTCTTTTTTGGCTGCACAGATAAGCTTACCACTACTAACATCAGGTTCTAATATCCTCTCGAAAGCAAGGAGACCGTTTTCCCTGGAATACTCATTTTCGGTTTGGTTTATATTATTTTTAGGAGGGATATCAGGCCAGCCCCAATCGGAGAGATTATTAAGTCCCCAAAAACGATGATGATAATCAGGCCAATGCCGTTTTCCTTCAGTAATCCTGTTATCATTTAAATTTTTTTCGATATTAGAGAAATTCTTACCATCATATATTCCTACACTCAGATGCTCGTCTTTATGTTTCTGTGACAATTCCACATGCTTATTAAATTGTTCCTGTGACCATTTTAGTAAATATCCAAAACCGTACTCCGCAAACTCGTTACCGCTATCTGGAAAAACCAGCTTTCGTCCAGAATAACACTCGCTTCTTTGCTTTTTCCCCTGTTTATATACAACATCCAACAATCGCACGGTGGAATCATATTCGTAGGTTGTTATGAGAATATAATCCGAAATTATATTTTCCCTCGCTTTATTATAAGGTGATAAAGCTTGAACCAGATCGGGATTGTCCGGCGTCGTAATAAGTCTTGGATTGTCTCGCCCATAGATAATCTCCACTTTGGCATCTCGAGGTGCACCTGCCTCGTATATATCGGTTGGTCCTTGTTGAGGAAATTCATATACAAGATATATGTTTGAATTAACCGTTTCACCGAGAATTCTATTATGTTTTACCCTTATCGGCAAGTGTGTCACTGGGTCAACAAACACAGTCACATTCGAATCTAACCTATCAGACGCTTCGGACATATCAATATTAACTATCTTAACAGGACTGCCTTCAAGAAAACCATCGGTATAAGTTACTTTTGCTCCAGATTCTTTTTGACGAGCGATATCACCCATCACCATATCTGCGATACTTGAATAACGTGATTTTGATTTTATCCCGGAATATGAAATTGTTATTGTATTTGATTTTGGATAATATACCGTCTCTTTACCTAATGAGGACTCTTTAAAAATTATCGTTCCATCGGTACTAATATCTATCGTTCGAGATGGACTAACTGAATGCCAGAATCCTGACAGACTATTCTCTTCACCAATGTTGTTAGGCTTTGTTTCCGTTCCAATGATTTCATACCTTGAATGCATCCATTGAGCTTTATTCAAAACTGCGATTACATCATCGAGTCCAAAAGCTGTGCTTGTTACATTAACCGATCCATTATGAAAAAGCAGAGCAAACGCAAAAATTACCACAGCCGCTGCGGCGATTTCTACAAGTGGATTCTTCAAAATCGGTCTCCAAATAGCAAGCTTAGACTCAACTGATTCTGTTTGCTTAGATTCATCGAGTATCGTCAGAGCATCATCGATAATCCTTTCATCGACTTTTGCACCTACCGTGACATGCGAATGCTCGAATAATCTTTTTATTTTTTTCGCTGAACTCATTTTTGTATCTCACTATTCAAGATTGAGCGTAACTTTTGAATTCCGTACCTGTAACGGCCCTTGGCGGTATTAACTGAAATACCCAGAGATTTCGCCAAAGCTGCGAACCGCATTTGCCCGCGCATCCGCAATACGATAACCTCTCTTTGCTCGTAAGGCAATTGGGCCAGCGCAGAACTTAATTGCTGCAACTGTTCGTTGCAGACAATCAACCGGCCCGGGTCGGCCACATCTCCGGTCTTACGGCAATCCTGCCTGTCATCGAGAATCTTTGCACGGCTTCGCTTTACTTTCGTCAGGTCACGAACACGATTGGCGACACATTTAGCCAGATAAGCCTTCAGACTGCCCGTCAGCTTGAAGTTATCTAACGTCCCCGCGAAAGAAACAAACACATCGTGAACAGCATCTTCGGCTGTATTAACATCATTCGAAAGAGCTATCGCCAAAACAAGCAGGCTGTCTCTGTACTTTTCATAGACGCTACACAGAACATCTCTACTATTTTGTTTACGCCTGTTAACAAGCAAATTGTCTTTCATTAAAAGAAGCCTTATATATGGGCAATTAACATCAGCTAATTATAAAACGAATCAGATGGTCGTTTGGGTATAAAGAAAATTGGATATGATACAATTTTAACGCTTTGCCGGATCGAAAACATTAAAAAAGCCGAGCTAATATATCCTGAGCAATGTCGAAGGGAAACCCGGCTTTTATTAATCCACATTACCTGCCAAGTCACTTCATTTTGGCAATTCCTCCGGTGGCACATCCTTAACAGTCAAATCGCCATATATGACCCTGTAATTTTCGGCGTTTTGCAGTCTGTACCAGAATATAGCGGTATTAGCATCGCCGATTTTCACACCCTTGCCGGCATAGTGCCACTCGGCTCCCTTAGGCATCCGGCCAATCAGGCCGCCGGAGGACAATAACTGCATGACCTTGAGATAAGTCTTCAAGTTAGGCATATTTACATGAACATTACCGTTAAAGCCGTTCCATTCTTTCTGTTCGAAAGATATGTCCGCGTTAGGGTCGAGGTCCTTAATTGCAGAATAGCCTATAACCGACGACGGGAAAGTGCCACCGGTCAGGTCGGTCCACTCGCGGAGGTTAGCAATTATTTTTTCTTCATTAACAGTGGTCGGCAAATCCTCAGGCCCCTTCTCCTGTTCTTCGGTCAATGCGTATCCTTCGGGTACTTCCATATCGAACATTTTTTCGTCCAGATCCACATCAAGTTTAATATTAGTGGCGATACTGTTTATACCCGTCATTTGGTCGTACCACTCCAGCCGAATCGGATACTTCATATTCGGATCGACCCAGATAGTGAACGTACCCTTGCTTTGCCAGCCGATGAGGTAGTTCTGCTCGCCGGACAGTTCCACTCGAAAGCCAATCGCATCCCTGCCGTCAATAAATTTGTGACCGAGGTTTTCGACCGATTCGTCGCTCAGATTGACGGCCCGCCTGATACGTTGCTGCATCTGGCCGAGAACATCCGATGTGCCTATGCCCCGCGACGGCACCATCTGGGTCAGTTTCGCCTTCTTTTCTTTCGGATTTAGATGCAGCGCCACACTCTGCTGATAATCCACGATATTAATCTTTCCATCGGACATTGTCTGTCTGACCAGACCGGGTGACATGCACAAAAAATGAGACCTTTGTACCGGTCGGTTGCCGCTTTCCAGGGCAACATCAAAAGAAGCTGTGCGGGCATCGAGTACCGGCCTGACGGCCTCGGCAAAAGCAACACCTTCCATCGAACCGCCGGAAAAATGTATGGCTATAAGTATCGCAATGATTATCACCGCTGCAGTGGCGAATTTCGTTATTCTGTTTTTCATAATTGTTCTCCAGATAATTTTAATAGTCTCTCCTGCTTTTTCATTTCCTCGAACCGCCGTTCGTCCGTTCTTTTCAAACTGCTCGATAAGACTACTTTGTAGGTTTTCGCCCCTCTCGGCGATTACTTTGAACGCCGTGCGAATCGATTCTTCTTCACCGACAAGTTCCTGATAAAGCGATTTGCAAACTTCACAGCTTTCGATATGTCTTCGAAGCTCCTCGGCCGCTTTCGGCTCCAGCTCACCGAGCACGAGCGCTGTGATTTCTTCACGGCGGTTTTTGCAATCATTCTCATTAATCATAGCGTATCCTCCGAAAGTATCTCATGCAGTCTGAACCGGGCGCGCACCAGCCGACTGCGAACAGCATCTTCACTTAGCCCCAGGGTCCGGGCCACACCTGCACAGCTTCTTCCGTCGAGATAATATAAAGTTATCGGTTCACGGTAGCCGTCCGGCAGTTTTGATATGGCCTCGTATAAACGTCCGATTAACTCATCGCCGGCTCCCGATGAGGCAGGCATATCTTTAGGTATTGTCTGTGCCGTTGAGCGTTTGTGGTGATAATCGATGCACATCCTTCGGGCTATCTGAAGCAGCCAGGGACGGGCACGGCCGGGTTCCCGAAGGGTATGAATCTTTGTGAATGCCTTTAAGAATACTTCCTGCATAATATCCTCACTGTCGTGAAAGTTTTTCGTATGAGCGATACACAAACCCAAAACCGCCGATGCGTACTTTCGCACCAGCATCTGAGGCGTCAAAGGCTCAACGGCCGTATCGTCGTCCCGGCCCTTTTTCCGTTGCTCGGTTTCGCTCAACTAATTTCTCCTTTCACTAACAATGACGGGAAAAATACAAGATTGTGGCAGCCATTATAAGATTTTTAGAAAATTTTTCCCCTCCTTTACCCCAAAGCGCATAAAAAAAGCCGAGCCAAACCCTGCCCAGCATCAAGAATATTTCCAATTCCTTTTCAATCCCCTTCTTTTGGCAAATTATTCGGATCGAAAATCCCTTCCGGAAACTCCGGATTAGTTTTCAGATATAATGTATTAATAGATGAAAGGCTAAGAGGGTTCTCCTTTCCATCAGCATCCCATCTTTTCGAATGTGTTTCTATCTTTTTAGGATACCATTGTCCGTTTTCCGTTCGTCCGAATTCGGAAACGAATCTGATGAAACTCGGTTCATCCGGTATTTCATTAGGATCGAAATCAACACCCTTTATTTTAGTGTCACCAAGGCCGCCACTAAGAGGATGATGAAACATTTCTCTACGCACACACATATAATCACGGCTCGGATCGAGATAATTAATAGTTTTCTGGGCCGTAAAGTAAATTCTGCCATTGCGAATATCCGAACCTGATGTCACCTCAAATGCAATGAGGTTATTTTCTTCGGAATAATCGTTTTCAATCTGCTTGACACAGTTTTTCGGTGGGATTCCCGGCCAGCCCAAATCACAAAGGTCTTCAAGAGGTATCGGATTACGTTCAGGCCGATGCAATTCTTCATGGATGGTCCATTTGCCAAAAGAATCTTTATTCGAGCGGTAATAGAATTGCCCATCATATATATAAATATCTAAAGTCATGCCTTTATTATCCCGTGCCCACGTTAGCAGAGATTCAACACTATCTCCCAATACTTTTTCATAAGCAATCATGTCATCGTCACTGGATATAATCGGAACCCGAACTGAGGAGCGTTCGCTTCTCTGTTTTCTTCCCTGGTTGTATGCAATTTCAATACCTGTTACTAATGAGCCGGATTTGTGAGCTGTTACAAGTATATAATCCGAGATTAGATTTTCTCTTGCCTTGTTATACGGCTTTAAGACTTCAATCAACTCTGGTTGATCTCGCTTGTCAATAACAACTACTTCGGCATCTTGTGAAGCACCTAACTTATAAATATCAATCGGGCCATCCTGGGGGTAGTCGATTATGCCGGAAGCCATTATACTCTGACCATCTACTTTCCCAAGAGTGAATTTAATCGGTAAACGTGTCTTTGGGTCAACAAATAGAGACAAACTTAATCCGGATTCAGATACGTTAGTTGTATCAACATTGATTACTGTGACAGGTTTACCCTGAAATAAATCGTTAGTATAGGTCACTATGCCGCCTTCTTTTTCTATTTCGGAGATCTGGTTAAATAACAAATTTTCTATACTGGAAGGCTGAACATCTGAAGCTCTTGATTTGTATGTGATTGTTATTATATTTGATTCCGGATCATATCTTGTCTCTTTACACAATTCATCCTCACGGAAGGAAATATTTCCATTGCCGAAAATCTGAACCATTCTATGTGGATTTACTGATATCCAAGTTTCAGGTAGCCTGATTATTTCTTCAGGAGAAAAAGATTCCGAATGCAGTTCAATGATTTCATATTTTATATGCATCCACTGGGCTTTTTTCATAGCAACAAGCACATCCTGGACTCCAAAAACGGGAGTTGTTATATCTACGGAGCCATTCCGTAAAATCAGCACCGCTGCTATAATTATAGCTGCCGCTGCGGCAATTTTTGTAATTGGGCTTTTTATAATTATTCCCCATATATTAAACGGCCGGATATGTTGCGGAGTCTGTCCGACCAGCGTTTGTGATTCGAAAATCTCAATTTCTCTTTTATGATTCTGTTGCCATTTATTAAAATCGAACTCTGGTTTGTCCCGGCCGATAGCGCCGGTAATCAATTCGTCTAAATTCTTATTATTTTTTTTGGTAGGACTCATAGCCGGTTCTCCGGAAAACCATTTCTTCTTAAATATTTTGCCATTTTTCTTTTTGCCCTTGTCAATCGGCCGTTGATAGAGGCCTTTGAGATTCCCAAAACAGAACCTATTTGCTCGTAAGAGAGACCGTCATAATATCGCAGGACGACCAGTTCTTTCGCCGATTCGGGAAGCTGCTCAACCACCTGATGAATCAGCCTGTCGTCTCCATCAGGATCCTCGGCTTTACCGACTTGTGTAAAGTCACTGGAATTAATTCGTCGGGCTTTTTCCGCCAGCATGTCCTTGGCGACATTTTTACATATAGCGGCCATCCACGGAGCGAATCTTTTTTTGTTTTTCAAATTCCTCAGACCGACCAGCGCCCTGGCAAAGCTTTCCTGTGCTGCATCCTCGGCAAGCTGATGCTCGCCCAGAACCGAATACCCAACCGCGACCATTGAAGCGTAATACTCCCGGCACAACTCGCCGAAGCTCTCAAGGTCGCCGCCGACTGCCGCCTCAATCAATCTTTCAACACTTCGGCCTTGCTCAGTGCAGGCTTTGCTCAAGACAGGTTTTCTTTCCGCTTTATCAGACACTTTTCAAAGGTTAACCTCCGGGATTTTTTCGCCGAATCGACTCGACCGAGCCCGCCATAACAGGCATCCGTTATATAGTCTGGATTCGCAAAGAAAATAAGCGCAAAAAACTATCTTGTTTTTTATTTTAGCGGCTATCACCTCAAAATGACCACAAAAGCGGATTATCGCACTATTTTTTAGAAGTGATAAATAACTAATGCGACTCTACACTCAAAGCAAGCAAGTCGCCCCTTCTTACCGCCTGACGCGGGCATTGCCTTCCCAGACACTCCAGATTTGCTCTTCGTCCGCAGGCTGGGCGTAGTCTGTCAGCAGCGTCGTAACCAATGCCCCCGTGGCCCATCCGAACTGCACCCACTTTTCCGGCTCCCAGCCCCGCAGAATGGCATAGAGCATACCCCCGACGAAGCCGTCGCCGCCGCCGATCCTGTCGAGCACCGTGATTTCCCGCGGCTCGACCACATGCCAGTTGTCTCCCTCGGCCATAATCGCGCCCCACAGGTGACAGTTGGCACTGACAACCTGGCGCAGCGTCGTGGCAAACACCGTGGCATTTCCATAAGCCTTCTTCGCCTTATTTATCATGCCCTTGAAGCTCTCGATTTTATTCGCCAGTTCCCGGCCGCCCGCCTCCGGCCCTTCAATCCCCAGACAAAGCTGGAAGTCCTCTTCATTGCCGACGAGGATGTCCGCAACTCCGGCGATTTCCGAGAAAATCTCGTGCAGCTCTTTCTCGCGTCCCTTCCAGAACGATGCACGATGGTTCAAATCGAACGATATCCGGGTCTCGTGCTTTTTCGCGGCCCTGGCCAATTCAAGACAGAAAACGCCCGTCTCCGGTGACAACGCCGCAATCAGGCCGGACAAATGAACGATTTGCACGCCGTCTTTACCGAACAGCTTCTCAAGGTCGTAGTCCTTGACGTTCAGCGTCCGTCCCACCTCGCCGGCACGGTCGTTATGCACACGCGGCCCACGTGAGCCGGAGCCGGTATCGGCGATATTGAACTGGTGCCGATAGCCCCACGGCCCGCCCTGGTCAACTTCTTTGGCCTCGACGTCAATATGTCGGCCGGCAAGGTCATCCTTAATGAACCGGGCGATGGGACTGCCCTTGACAAATCGCGTCAGGACCTTGACCGGCAGGCCAAGATAGCTGGAGACACTGGCCACATTAGACTCGGCGCTGGTGGTCTGCATGATAAATGACTTGCTGCAGTAAACAGGCTGGCTGTTGACCGGCGTAATCCGAACGCCCATACTCGTGGGTACAACCATGGAATATTTGTAATCTTTGCGAAATTTGATAGCCATAAGCAAAAATCCTTATCTATAACCAACATGTTACTGTTTCCGGATACGGCATCATCGCAAAAATTCAACCCCCTGTCAATACTCTCGTAAATAACAAAGGACTGCCCCCCAACTGCCGCTTCAATCAATCTTTCAACACTTCGGCCTTGCTCAGTGCAGGCTTTGCTCAAGACAGGTTTTGTTTCCGAATTCTCAGGCACGTTTCAAAGGTTAACCTCCAAAATCATACACCGCTGAATCAGCGTCCGTAATATAGTCCGTATTCACAAGGAAAATAAGCGCAAAAGACTATCCTGTTTTTTATTTTAGCGGCTATTGCCGTTAAGCGGCCACAAAAGCAGATTCCCGTTCCAATTTTTCCTTACAAAAAACTTTGTGACAAACTCAACTTTTATCTGATAAATAAAGCATAAGGATGCTATCCCTTCGACAAGCTAAGGGCGAAACATGATTGGAATTGAAGGATTGACGCCACTGTTTGGATAGCCGCACGCGAGATATGAATGGACTCAATGAAAGTAATAAACAATTAAAGTAGTAAGGATTTTATCATAGGTGAGAAACAATATAGCTGGAAAAACATTAGCTAATATATATCAGCATTTACCACACAAAGGTTTAAAAGTCGAAATCTTACTAAAAAGTTCCATGTTTCGCCTATGTGTTCTGAGCTGATTAATCTTCAACCCTTCTGGGTTAACTTCCGCAGAAATAGTACCTAAACAAGCTACATTTTTACTTCTACCAGATCCCGTCATGACCACTTCCCTTGATGATAAAGACGGTTGAGCTATTATACGATTGACACCGCGAACTAATTCAAGATCACAACAACATTGCAAAGTCATTTGAGTACAAAAAACCTCAATACCAGATTCAATAACTGCAGAAATTGTGTCAGGAAAAGGGTGGCCATAATCATTAATAGTGCCAACAGATATAATACCATACTTTGGCTTTATAAATTCTGTATAAAGCTTTTTCTGAGCTTCCAATTCACCTTTGCCTGAGGTTATTTTGCCGCCATGATGAGGAATAGTCATAATATCACATTTAAATGGCTTTTCTTTTAAATATTCCTCTGAGAGTCGCTTCCATGCAGTAATATTTGCATCGCCGGAAAATACAATACATTTATCCCCACAAGATAGTTTGAGTATTGCACTCGTTTGATTAGCTCTTCTACTGCCGGCGTTTTCTGCTTCGAGATTGGCAATGAAACCAGGGTAAATAATCTCTAATTTAGTATTACCTTCATGAAAAATAGTCTTGCTACCCTTACTCGTTTTCTCAAGTCGCTCACAAGGAATTTTCTTTTCAGGATCATATGTATTCAATAAGCCTAAAACTTTTTCGTGTTTCCCATCAGCTAAAAAATATATTTTCTCAACGATATCAACAAAATTACCAAGAAGTCCAGACGCACCATTTATATGATCTGAGTCATTATGAGAAAAGATTAAAGCTTTAATATTAGAAACATGTTTATGCAAAAACTGTTGGGTTTGTTTTGATCTGCCAGGGCCGCAATCAACTACTATCGCTCTACCTTCCCCGAGATATATAACATTTGATGTTCCCTGTCCTACATCAAAAAACCAACATTCAAAACTCTTTTCTTTCTTAACCATATTATGGCTGAAAAAATTAGGTGGAGTCTTTATCCAACTTAATTTTCTCTATTTTGTCCCAGTCAACTTTTGCTTCTCCGGGTCTTGGTATATGAAACCTTATTTTCTTAATTGAACTAATACTAAGAACTTTATAGCTAACAGGATCTCTTTTAACAACAGCCTCAATCCATTGTCCAGGTTTGTAACTCATTAATTCACCAGGTACTTTTAAGGGATCTATAATATAGTTTTCATCCGTTAGCCACTTTATCCTGTAAGGATAAGACAACTTACCGTGACTCACACAACCAATTTCACGTGTCTCTAAAGGTGTTGTCGTTTTATAGTGCAACAAATCAATAGTATTTGCTAATCTTATCCATTCATCGTATTCTTCTTCTGTCATTTCAAAAGGTCTTTTAGAATATAACTGTTGGAAATGAATATGAACCTGAAGCTTGAAGTTTTCAATAGCATCTTCACGGCTTGTGTCTGAAATACCTATATAATTTAGTTTTCCTGAATAATTCCAACATTCCCATCTCTTCTTAATAGGATCAAAGTGCACTTGGGTATCAATTGAGAAGAGAAGCCTATATCTCGCATCACTAACCTTGATTTCCATCAGAGGGTAAAAATTGCTCGAATTCATTTTTGAATTAATCTCTTCGGGGCTGTAGTGTTGGTCTTCTGTCGAAATGTAGTCAAAAGATGTTGGTATTATATTTTCTTTTGAAAGTATCATAATTACAAGTTTTTGAAAAGTTCCTTTTTAGCTCTATCTGTAAAGGCCTCCTCAAATCCTTTCCTAAGATCAGAGTGTGTGGAATCAAACCAAACCTTTGCTTCTTTAGTATTCGTTAGAATAGAGTTTTCATTAGGTGTAATATGCCAATCCATATAAAATTTAAAATTATTAATATCTCTATCCAATACTTGTAACAGGGTGAAAAGGGTTACTCCTCGTTCACAGGAACGAGGTAATACAAGCTCTAAATTTATACGATATATATCTCCAAATGAATCATTAACTTTTGGATAAATTTTAAAATAATCTTCTAAATTTATCTTTCCGCTTTCTGATGGAATATTGATAACATCACGATAATGCAGACTAGTATTAAGTAACTTTTCAATTCTCCTATAGTCTAAATACTTTTCCAAGACTTCAAACGCTTTATCACGCATATTGTCATAACCGGGCCAGTCTCCTTTATTTATCTGGTTAAAAATCAGGACATTTCTACCAGCCTGAATACAGTATTCAGAATCTTTCGAAAAGGCTTTTATCCGATCGAACGACTTGTCAGTTTTTGAAAAATCCGGTTCTCCCTTTGAGTTTACGTTTATACGTGCAAAATATTCGTAATTTTTTGGAAGGTAATCTGGAAAATTTTCTTTTATAAAATCAACTGCATATTCCTCAGTCCAAGGGATATTTTCTTCTGACAAATCAAAATAAAACTCAATCCACGCTTCTACAACAGGCGGTTTCTTAAAATCTATAAAAGAGATACTTTTTGGGGCTTTTGTCACAATAATCCCATATGTTTGAAATCCAAAATGAACATCAGCTAGTACTCAATTACTATATTATCTATATGGTAAGTTATTTCATATTATATTATGTTCTTTTGCAGTTTTCCAGAGAAACTAAACCTTTTCAGATTTCTTTAGATTCAAAACCTGTATTCTAGCATTATCATAATGCGCTTTAGGCGGAATTTGGGTAACAAGTCCTTTTCAGAATTCAATTGACAATAAACATATGATATTGTACAAGATTTTTCCAACAATTCAATAGTGAATATCTAATAACGAATGCAAAACACCCCAAAAAGCCATTGGGGATAGCAAATTCACCCCTTAGTGGTAAAAATCGTATGTCGAATATCCAATTCCAAACATTTAGCTCAGCAATTCAACTGGTGGGCTTTGCTGTTTCGAAATACGCAATACGCATTACGCTCGATAAGAATACCGTATCAAGCACAACTTCAGATTAAAACGGGGATTTTGCTTGTAATTTCGCCGGATGCGGGTATAAATAAGGATGTAGTATATGGTATTTGGTATATAGCATATAACGAATAGAAGTTAGCATAGAATGGGGGCAGCGGGGCAAGCAAATCATTAAAAATACTAAGCACTAATTTCTAAACCCGAAACAATATCGAATGTTCAAAATCCCAAATTTCCAAAAACCATGAAGCCTTTAGTTTTGTACTGTTACGAGATACGATTCACGCTTCACGATACACGAAAAAGCTTGTTCGACAATTGTAGAGAATATTCGACAAATCGGCCTTTTTTTTCAAAACGAACCCAATTTCCTCGTATTGAGTTCTGCGTGCGGCGTTCTGCGTAAAAGAGTATAAGCTCTTTGAAATAAAAAGATTATGAGATATTGCTGGAATTTGGATGAACTAATCCGGCATCGTCTGCTACCATGTCGGGACAAGAAACGAACCCAAACGAAGCCAATCCGTCTTCGTTTTCAACTTCGCCGGGACAGGTTTATTTCGTATTGCGTCCATCGTGCGCCGTAAGGCGTCCCCTAGGGAATGCGTATTGCGAAAAAGGATTTGAAAAAACAAGTTGATTATCAGTATCTAAAACACGGTGTATCATATATAATTACAGGATTGGGCAAGAAAGGCCGATACTAAATTCGTCGCTTTTAGCTCTTAAAACATGAATTTAAGACGAAAAACGAGAAAATGACTGATAAAGCTTATCAAAAATGTATAAATCCGGACTGCGGGGCCGAGTTCGACCGCGGCCGGCCGTTATTCAAATGCCCGAACTGCGGAGAACTGCTGGATGCACAATATAACTGGGACAAAATCGAGGTCCCGGACAAAATGAGTGATTTCGCCGGACGCTGGGCCACCAGAGCCAATCGGCTGGATTTCTCCGGTGTGTGGCGGTTCCGGGAGCTTTTGAACTTCTGCGAAGATAAATATAAAGTGACCATCGGCGAAGGTCAGACTATCCTGCAGCAAAACGACGATGTTGCAAAATATGTCGACGTCAAGCCCGGCCGTTTATTCCTGCAGTACGAAGGATTGAATCCTTCCGGCTCGTTCAAAGACAACGGAATGTCGGCTGCGTTTAGTCACGCGAAAATGGTCGGGGCCACTTCCAGTGCGTGCGCGTCGACCGGCAATACTTCGGCTTCGGTCGCATTATACGCACAAAGCTGCGGCGTCAAATGTACGGTCTTTATCGGCTCAGGCCGAATCGCATTCGGCAAACTCAGTCAGGCAATGGATTACGGCGCTCAGACAATACAGATACTCGGTGACTTCGACGACTGTATGCGACAGGTGCAAAACGTCTGCAGCAAGCTCGGATTGTATCTGCTCAATTCACTGAATCCGTTCCGGCTCGAAGGGCAAAAGACCATAATGTATCGTATCATCGAAGGGCTGGGCTGGGAGGTGCCGGACTGGATAATCGTGCCCGGTGGAAATCTGGGCAATTCCAGCGCATTCGGCAAGGCATTCTACGAACTCAAACAATTAGGTCTGATTGAAAAAATACCGCGCATGGCGATCATCAACGCGACCGGAGCCGATACTTTGACCGACCTAGTCAATAACAAAAAACTGATATGGAACGGTAGTAAAGTCGATCAGAAAACAATCGATGAATATTATACCGATTTGACGGCACGCAACTTTTCACCACACACCTGCGCATCAGCGATAGAAATATCCCGGCCGGTGAACCTGAAAAAATGTTTGCGTGCAATTGATATATGCCACGGTGTCGTTCGCGCTGTCAGCGATGAAGAAATTCTCGATGCCAAGGCGATTATCGGCAGGTATGGTCTGGGCTGCGAGCCGGCCTCGGCGGCGACCATCGCAGGGCTCAGACATCTGCGGGCCGAAGGTATAATCGGCTCTGACGAGCGTATCGCATGTGTGCTGACCGGCCATCCTCTAAAAGACCCGAATGTCACTGTCAATTATCACAAAGACAAGCAAGGGCAGTTCAGCAATCCGCCGATAGAGGCACCAAACGACCTCGATGCAATCATAAAACTGATATTGCATCCGTCGGAGGCAGATAAACATTGAATGAAGTGTAATTTTTATGGCACGCGAGATTTATCTGCGGTGTTTTAGACTTGAGAGATTGAAAGTTCTCTTAGAGCTTTTTCTGTCAGGCCGGACAGCCTTACATCATCGCCAAAAGGTTTGATACTAACATTATGCAAACCAACGGCTTGCGTTAGTCCGGCAAATGGTTCGTCTATCGAGACACTGCCATGGCTTCCCAGTATTTTCGGTGTGATATAAACATGAACCTCATCGGCAAGGTCCTCCCTAAGAAACGAGGTCAATACCGTCGGGCCGCCTTCAACCAGCAACTGGGAGACTCCGCGTTTGCTCAATTCTTCCAGTAAGAAAAATAAATTAGACTGGCCGCGTGTATCCGGATAAGTAAGCAGTTCGGCACCCATGCTCACAACCTGCTGAGCAACCCAGGGATTTTCCTTGGCCGAAGATTGGCTTGTGACAATCAAAACCGGGCTGTCTTTGGCTGTCATAAGCAGCTTGCATTCTAAGGAAATTCTAAGAAAGCTGTCTAGGACAATTCTTGTGGCTTTTCTGCCTTTGCTTGGTCGGGCTGTCAACAGCGGATTGTCTGCTATAACCGTATTAATGCCTACCAATATTGCCTGGGAGCGCCGTCGCAATTTATGCACATCTCTTCTGCTTGCTTCATTGGAAATCCACTTACGCTTGTCGCCGTTGTCGGAATCTGCCACTTTACCGTCAATAGTTTGCGCCCATTTCAGTACCACCCAGCACTTCCCTGTGGAGGCAAACTTCATAAAAGGAGCGTTAAGCAGCTTAGCCTCTTTCTCACAGATACCAACCTCTACATCGATCCCGGCCTTTCTTAATTGCTCGATGCTTTTGCCGTTGGTGTGCTCCGACGGGTCCTTTGTTGCGACAACAACTTTTGCCAGACCGGCCTCTATAATAGCCTCCGTGCAGGGGCCCGTTTTGCCTTTATGACAACACGGCTCAAGCGTGACATACATCGTGGCACCACGCGGCTTAACACCCAGCGTTTTACAATCTTCCAGAGCGTTTATTTCCGCATGCGGCCCGCCGAATTCCTTATGCCAGCCCTTACCGACAACCTGATTAGCCTTTGTGATAATAGCACCCACCGCGGGATTCGGCTCGACCGAACCAATGCCCCGTTTGGCCAGATTCAGCGCCATTTGCATATACTTGTCGGCACTGTTTATCATTGTCGTGTATTTTTCTGCCGTGACTGTCATCTCCAATAACATATCAAATATCGAGCATTTTCGAAAATTCTTCTTCGTCTATTATTTTAATACCCAAACTACGTGCTTTGTCAAGCTTGCTTCCGGGATTTTTACCTGCCAGGACGAAATCGGTTTTCTTACTGACACTCGATGACGTCTTTGCACCCATTTGCCTTACGGCCTGCTCGGCCTGCTGACGAGTAAAATTCTCCAGCGTTCCCGTGATAACGATTGTTTTTCCCTTCATTTTATCAGAACGTTTCGCCCTTGCCCGTTCCGGCGTGACACGGGCATTAAGCAATTCTTCAATAACCGACAAATTCCCTTCATCGTGGAAATACTCATAAACGCTCTTTGCCATTATAGGACCGATTTGGTCTATCGCTGCAAGCTTTTCCTGGTCTGCCGAGATAAGAGAATCCAGTGAACCGAAATATTCCGCCAGGATTTGCGCTGACTGTCCCCCGATATGGCGAATCCCCAAAGCGGCAATCAATCGCCACAAAGGCCTGGTCTTGCTCTTTTCTATCGCCTCTATCACGTTATAGGCACTTTTTTCCGCCATCCGTTCCAGGCCGACCAAATCCTGTTTCCGTAGTTTGTAAATATCGGCGAAATTTTTCACAAACCCGGTCTCGATAAGCTGGTCAATCAAAGCCGGGCCAAGATGCTCGATGTCCATTTGTCCTCTCCCGGCAAAATATCTCAATCGCTCCTTGAGCTGACCGACACAATCCGAATTCACACAACGGATATAAACACCGTTCTCATCCTTAACTACTCCGGAACCGCAAACAGGGCACGACTTCGGTATCTTAAATGCCGTTACGTTCCCTATTGCTTTTTTCTTTACCTCGATTACCTGCGGTATTATCTCTCCTGCCTTTTCGATTATTACCGTGTCACCCTGTCCGACACCAAGTCTTTTCAATTCATCGAAATTATGCAGGCTTGCCCGCTTGACGGTTGTCCCGGCCAACTGTACCGGTGTTAGATTGGCAACCGGTGTTAATATGCCGCTCTTTCCCACCTGGACTGCGATGGATTCGACGATAGTCTCGGCCCGCTCGGCGGCAAATTTATAAGAAATACACCATCGAGGTGCTCTGCCGGTCGCCCCGAGTATCTCTCGCTGTTCGAGATTGTTAACTTTTATCACCATACCGTCAATCTGGTAATCCAGTTTCGTTCGCTTCTCGCCCCAGCCGATACATATTTTTATCACCTTGTCAATGTCACCGGCTTTTTTTATGTTGGGATTGACGGGCAGGCCGAGCTTTTTGAACTTCTGCAGACAGAGGTAATGATTATCAGCTAATGGTTCGGAAAGCTGACCGGTGGCATAGGCAAAAAATGACAGGTTCCTTTCTGCGGTTAGACTTGAATCCAGTAGTTTCAGAGAGCCAGATGTAGCGTTTCGCGGATTGGCAAAAACCGGCTCACCAGCCTCGGTGCGAAGTCTGTTTAGCTCGGTGAAGGAGCTTGTTGGCATATAGACCTCGCCGCGGACTTCGAGCACATCCGGAATATTTTTTCCGTCACGCAATACGAGCGGAACAGCTTTGATTGTCCGAACATTGGCAGTGACATCGTCACCGACACGCCCGTCACCGCGGGTGGCCGCCGTGACAAGCCTGCCTCCTTCATAACGAAGACTGATAGCAACACCGTCAATCTTCGGTTCCACAACATAATCATAATCACTGCTTCCGAGTCCTTTTTGCACGCGCTTATCAAACGCACTAAGCTCTTCGGCATTGTAAGTATTATCGATACTAAGCATAGGAACAGCGTGTCTTACGTTGATGAAACCTTCGAGCGGCCGACCGGAGACACGCTGGGTGGGTGAGTCGGGCGTTATCAGCCCCGGATTCGCTTTTTCCAGAGCTTTGAGCTCGGCGAAAAGCTTATCGTATTGAAGGTCGCTGATTTTCGGCTGATTGAGCACGTAATAGAGATAGTCGTGCTCTCTAATCTGGTTACGCAACCGTTCGATCTTCTTTTTTACGCCTTCACTCATAATATATCAATTATATAACTGCTGCGATGAAAATTAAACCTAAATTCCTGAACGCTATAATAACCATCGTTAATCACCCGCACAACAGTCCCTATGATATGAACTTCTCAGGTTTGTAACCAACTACCTTTTGTCAATAAAATATCTTTTCCTAAACAAAATATTCTCCCATTACGTCATTGTCACTATGTATTCAATATTCAAAACTAGTGCCATTTCCATTAAATAAGTTTCACTTTTCCCCTTATGTCATTCCGCACTTGATGCGGAATCCAGAACTAAAACAATGGATTCCTGCTTGCGCAGAAGGAATGACAATCTGCGACTGGTTATTTTTACATATTCACTGACGCCGATACTTTACTATAAATCAGTCAGTTTGAGTAACTTGACTACTTCCCACTTGCAATTAAAGACATCCTTAGCCACTTCGTTATTTCATTGATTGCTTTCCAATCATGTGGGACTCGCCATCCAGTAATCCAACCAGCCCGCCCCTGAAAGTTTTTACGGCGTTCGATGCTAAATCCAGCCCGTTTGAGGTCAACCTCGAAATCACGAGGGATGCAAACGTCAATCAGAAGCCCTTTCTTTTGGACATAAATATAGACCGAATCTCGTGCATTGCCCCTCTTGTAACCAAAGTACTTGTTCTCCCCACTGTTGAACTTCTCTGCAAGCCCTGGCACTTCCTCATAAAGCCTCTTGCGTATCTTCATAACAAGGCTAATTTCAAATCCATCAAGGTGCTTCTTCCATACTTTATTTTCCACAAGACCTTTATCTAACGATATAAGATTCTCACTTTTTTCCATATCTGCTCCTTACTACCCTCTACTATTCTTCCACCATCTTCCTTGATATGACATGCAAGCATCATAGCCGACAACATGCCTGACGAAAATAAAATTAGGTATGGTACCCCCAGATTTTACAGTGCTCTTCGCCTTCTCCTGTCTTTCTGCTTCCTGATTTTTTCTAATTTTTTTGCTTCCGGGCTTTCCTTTCCCAGTAATTTATTCTCAAGCAGTTCACACATTTGCTTTCTCGCATAATAACGGTTCAGTCCCTGGCTCCGGCTCTTTTGAACCTTCACCGCCAGCCCGCTGGGAATATGCTTCAAATGAACACAGGTAGAACTTTTATTGACTTTCTGTCCTCCTCTCCCACTGCTTAAAACGAATGTTTCCTTAATATCATTCTCAAGCAGATTGCAGTTATGCATACGTTGCTCAAGCTCTTGTCTCTTCCTTTCTGTAATTCCAAAATTAATCATATATTCTGTTCTTGCAGCCTAAACTACTATTACACAGTCTGTATAAAACGGGAAAGTCTGCTTCCTGACTTATAACAACTCAAAAGCATCGGCCGGTTCGTTTCTTTGTACATGTATCTCTATCTTCGCCGCACCGATAGCATATTTCGTTCTTCAAAGGCTTACCGGCCAAAAATTCCCTGATATTATCGAGAGTGGTTTGAGCAATATTTCTGATAGCTTCACGAGTGAAAAAGCCCTGGTGAGAAGTGATTAGAACATTGCTGAAGGTTAGAAGTCTGGCAAGCACATCGTCGGTCAAGACCTGCGTCGAGAAATCCTCGAAGAAATACTCACTCTCTTCTTCATAGACATCCAGTCCGGCAGAACCTACCTTGCCGCTTTTTAGGGCATCTATCAGTGCTACTGTGTCTATCAATCCACCCCGGCCGGTATTTACAATCATGACACCGTCCTTCATTTTAGCCAGACTTCTCTTGTCGATAATGTGGTAGGTGTCACGGCTTAACGGGCAATGTAGAGAAATTACATCCGAGTCGGCGTAAAGTTTTTTAAGCTCGACGTATTCAACCGACGTTGCTGCTGCAAACTTCTCATCCGGATAGGGATCATAAGCAAGAACCTTCATATCAAATCCACGGAGTATTTTCGCCGCTATCTTGCCGATTTTTCCGGTGCCGATCATGCCGGCGGTTTTTCCAACCATATCGAAGCCCATAAAACCACCGATAGAGAAATTGCCGTCCCGCGTCCGGTAGTATGCCTTATGGGTCTTGCGATTAAGGCTAAGTATTAATGCCACCGCATGCTCGGCCACCGCATGTGGCGAGTACTCCGGTACACGAACTACCGGGATTGTTCGGTAGGCGGCCTTTAGGTCAACGTTGTTGTATCCTGCACAACGCAGGGCAATTAACCCTACGCCGAGTTTCTTGAGCTCGGCGATAACCTCCGCCGAGAGCGTGTCGTTGACGAACGTACAAATTACACGAGAATCATTAGCAAGAGGCGCCGTTCCGACACTCAGACGGTTTTCAAAATATCGGATGTCGTACCCATACCCTGATTTGTTGACGGTATCAAAGGATTCGCGGTCATAAGACTTCGTATCAAAGAATGCTATAGACACGGTCTTGTCCATTTATAACACCTGCTCAATTCTCAAACTCGATAGTACAGTTTGCCAAAACAGTTCTATGGTTCCGCGAATTAATGCACTTCCGGTTTAATCAATATAACGTAATCCAGTGTCTGTCCGGGAACAGTTATGGTCTCTCCCGCTTCACAAGAGCGGCTCCATAGACCACAGTCTGCCAGCACAAGGTCGTGGCCGCGCCAGATGGCTTTAACTTTTGTATTTCGAAAACCTGCGGCAGAGAGCGCTTCGGTAAGAGCCGCAGCTGCCTTCTGCGTCTGCTCATTCGGCTCTCTCAAGGTAATATTTGGGAAAGTGCCAGTGGAGTGAAGAACATAAACCATAGCATCCCCACTCAACCGGAAGGACAGGTCGGTTTTCATGTTCGAATCGCTCATTCGTCGGGTGGCTATCCAGGCTGCGCCTTCTACCTGCTCCGGCAGGACATCGAACGTATTGTCTGAAGAGCCATCCACGTCATAGTAGAAAGGGCCCTGAGATTCGACGGGACGGTCGATGAAAACCGCCGGATTGTCGGCGTTGGAACTTTCCAAATCGGCGACTATTGCATCGACATCAGCCTGAACGGGACCATCGGAGGGCTTTTGATAAAGGACTATGCTCTTGCTCAGACCCTTATTGTCACGCACTTCGACCACATTACGTCCCGGACGCAGAGGAGCCTTCCAGAAGAACACGTTGTTGACAGGAATACCGGCGACAGGTGTCATCGTACCGTCTTTCTGCTTCTTTTCACTGTCGGGCAGTTTGTAGTCACCATTGTTAAGTTTACCACGGCTGGTGCCATTGAGAACAAGTTCAACTTCGGATGCATTGGAGTAAACTTTAATGCCGTTGTCCGGGGCCGTCTGACGCAGGAAATGATGGCGTCCACATATATGAAGCACGGGCTCATCAGGATTGTAAAAGGCGTGAAACAGGTAGTATATATCCTTCGGCATACCAGCCAGGGTGAGAATCCCCTTGGTGTTGCGATTTTTCTTGAATTTCAGGTTGTAAAATTCGCGGAAGTTCCACCAGAGAAACATCGGGCGGTTCTGAGGGTCGTCAACACAAACGGTCTGGAGCCGATACTCGGCGAACATGCCCGCATACTCTTCGGACTCGAAATGGTCCACATTCCATTTTATGACACCATAAGGGATGTGATGAGTGATCCACGAGCCGGCACCGGTTTCTGATATGAAAGCGTTCCTGGGCAGCTCTTTAAAGTCGGCGTAATGGCCTCCGTACCAGCCGCTGTAGGTATTGAACGCCACGAAATCAGTGTATTCCGGGATATTCCTGTTGGCTGCGAAAGTGACTAATCGGGTGGAATCTTCTTCACGAATAACCTCAGCGTAGTGCGTTGCAACCTCCTGAATTGTCTCGTTGCCGCTGCTCCAGAAAAGGATGCTGGGGTGGTTCCAGTTCTGTCGTACCATCTCGCGGGTAATACGCTCACCGTCAACCGTCACGGTCTTTTCTTCGTTGCCCGGATCGTTCCATAGCTGACCGGCCAACCCGTTCTCGGCCCACACCGCAATGCCGTGTTCGTCGGCAATGGAATATTCCAGCCGACTGTGCGGATAGTGGGCAAGCCGCACCGTGTTACAGCCCATATCAATCATCATGTCCCATTCCTTGCGCAGTTCGTCATCGGTTACAGCATTCCAGCGACGTTCGCTTTGATGGTGTTTATTGACTCCGCGAACCAGAAATTCGCTACCATTAAGATAAAATTTATCGTCCTTAACTGCGATCGTGCGAAAACCTGTCCGCTCTGTTAATACGTCGCTGAGCTCGCCGTCGTCCAGCAGTTCGGTGCGTACGGTATAAAGATTGGGCCTGGCAATGTCCCAGAGTTTGGGCTGCGGGACGACGCCGGTTGCGCCGACTAAAGCCTTCTCGTTTGGTCCAAGTTCTTTTTGTGTTTCAAAGCGTATGGTCTGGTCACTGTCCGGTATAGTGACAATATGATTTACAGTGACATTAACGGATATATCGAGCGGGTTACATACAACGGTGCGCACATTTAAGTCTGCCTTAGCTGCGGTAATATTGGCAGGTGTGATATAAACGCCGCAGGAACCCATATCGGGATAGATATGAACCGCACCGGTTTTGACAAGCCAGGCCTTGCGGTAGAGACCGCCGTTGACGTAGTAAAGCGTGGAGCGTGACAGGCAGTTTGAGGACTCATCGTCGCGATTGCTTACCCTCAGAAGCAATGTATTGGATTGGCCGAACTTAACACCCGGCGTCAAGTCGAAAGCGGCGGCTGTGTAGGCGCCCCGATGCCTGCCGATATGCACGCCGTTGACAAAAACATCCTTAACAGTGGCGGCGCCTTCGAGAAAGAGAAAGAAACGCTTGTCCTTCTCGTTATCTGCGACCGTAAAATTCCTGCGATACCAGCCGGCCGATTCATCGGGCAAGCCAGAAAGACGAAATACATGGGGAATTGTAAGCCGGGTCCATTGAGCCTGCTCAGGAGGTACGGGCGTCTCTGCCGTCGAGGGCTTGGCCATCCCTTTCGGGAGTGCTTTGTCCTGACAAAAGTCCCACTCGACCAATGCTTCTTTCTGCCGGGGCTCAGCGGCCGCGACAGTTCCGGACCATACTCCCGTCCTGCATGCAATTCCGACAAGGATTATCAAGAAAAAACAGCAGATAGACTTGAAATATTTGTTTATCGGATTCCGCAACATATTTAAATACTCCTTTAATTAAAGGTTTCAATTACAAACTCAGGTATATGCTTCTCAACATGTTAGTCTTCTGTGGAAATGATATAAATCAACTCTGTTGTAAAAAGCAATTACAACTCCTATATCCAGGATTTTACTGCGAAGATACTTTCTTTCAAGTTTATTTTTTAGTCGGTGCTTCGTCGGAATTGTATTCGGATTATTTGAGTATGCCGTTGCAACAGATGGGGTTATCCCCAGGGCGTGCCTTTCAAGTGATTACCCGCCTTAAACCACTCGATTAAATCCTTATTCTCACCATTTTGTTCGATCTCTTTTTTATACTTTTGTGCCGTTTCTTTAAGGTCACGCACAACATCCGGATATTTAGCCGCAACGTCGAACCTTTCCGAAGGGTCAGCATGCAAATCAAACAACAGAGGTTTATCAGGCGTAACCCAGTTCCGGGCGACTACGTAACCACCCTTGCTGTGGTCGTAGTATCTA
Source organism: uncultured Pirellulales bacterium (assembly GCA_964508785.1). Taxonomy (GTDB): domain Bacteria; phylum Planctomycetota; class Phycisphaerae; order Sedimentisphaerales; family Anaerobacaceae; genus JAFGPS01. Next base: position 50,225 of record CAZDVE010000023.1, read on the forward strand.
AAGTGAATTTTCCATTTGCCCTTTCTGACCGCATCCAGATGATCCGAACTGTAATAGAAGATTGTCCGCTCCGGCATTTCTTTACCTTCGAGGGCGGGCATTATATTAACGCCGTCAATCGGCCGGTCGATGGGGATTTCACCGCCAGCAAGTGTTACCAACGTCGGGAAAAAATCGAGCACGGAAGCAACCTGAGTTGAAATTCTCCCGGCCGGGATACGTCCCGGCCATTTTGCAATAAAAGGCTCTCTCATGCCACCTTCCCACGTATCACCTTTTGCACCACGCAGAAGTCCCGCCGTCCCGCCACGCTCATTCTGTGTTATCCAGGGGCCGTTGTCGCTGGTAAATATAACGAGGGTGTTTTCAGCCAGAGACAGTCTTTCGAGCGTCTGATTTATCTGCCCAACACTCCAGTCAAGCTCCTCTATAACGTCACCGTATAAACCACGAGCCGAGGTATTGATAAATTTGTCGGACGCATACAAAGGGACATGTGGAAAAGTATAAGGCAGATAGACAAAGAAAGGCCGGTCTCTGTTCTCTTCGATAAATTTGACCGCCTCTTCTGTATATCTTTTTGTAAGTGTCTTCTGATCCGACGGGTGCTCGATTACTTCGTCGTTGCGGTAAATATCGGGATTTTCCATGTCGTTGCTATAAAGGATACCGTAATAACAATCAAATCCCTGCCTGAGCGGTCGATATTCGAACCCGTCACCGAGGTGCCATTTGCCGACGCAGGCGGTCGCATACCCGAGCGACTTGAGGGCTTCGGCTATCGTGATTTCTTCCTGCGACATTCCCATGTCATTATTCGGAAAGAACACGTTTATCACGCCCGTCCGAATACAATTTCTCCCCGTCAGAAGCGCCGACCGGGAAGGGGAGCATACCGGATTACCGCTGTAAAACTGAGTGAACTGCACACCTTCATTGGCCATTTTGTTCATGTTCGGCGTCAGGATGGTAGGATGTCCCCCGCGGTTCCAGTCGCCGTATCCCATATCGTCAGCAAACAACAATACGAAGTTCGGCTTCTTTTGCGAAGGTCCCTGTGCGAAGGCACAGCCTGCATTCAATAACGAACCGCCTATGACCGTTCCCAAAGCGCTGCGTCCAAAAGCAGAGAGAAATTCGCGCCTGTCAATTCGGACCATCGATATCTCCTTTCGCTTGAACTGGAAAATTCAATGAAACTGTCCTTACAATTTAACACATCGCTGCACAGGTTGCAAAGGAACGCTTCCTGCATCTGTACATTTTCCATCCGGAGCCGACAAATTCACAACACCGCGTAAAAAGAGATTTTCCTGCACAATAAAAAAGATAGTATGTACATAGATTAGAATGTGTTATCATATAAGACCAAAGATTTAATATTTGGTGCATCATGCGACACTTAACTCAAACGCTGGTTATGTTTGATAAGATATCATACTTTAAAGATTGCACGTTCTTAAACTCATCGGACAGACGAAACCGCCGTCTGACCGGTTTTACATTGATCGAACTGCTGGTGGTCATCGCAATTATCGCCCTTCTTATAGCGCTGCTGCAGCCGATATTTTCCAAGGCCAAAGCCAAGGCCCAGGAAGCTGCCTGTCTGAACAACCTGAAGCAGCTTCAGATATGTGCAAAACTCTATTCGCTTGACTACGATGGCTTCCTGCCGCCGAATCGAAATGTCTATAATCTCGGCACGCAAACGCCATCGAAAGCTTTCGACAGCAACATGACATGGTGTGCCGGACTGGCACCATACGATACCACCACCGAGAACATCGAACGAGGCAAGCTCTTTCCTTACAATAAATCGACCGATATCTATAGATGCCCGTCCGACAGGTCACGGGTGCGGACGGAGGAAGGCGAAATCCTGCCCATTCGCCGGACCCGCAGCTACAACCTGAGCCAATCAATTAACGGCCTGCCATATCCAGACAATACAGTTTACCTGCCGTGCTTTGCAAAAGAAACCGATATCGACAATCCAACACCAGCGAAACTTCTCTTTTTCGTCGATGTCCATGAACGCAGTATCTTCGATTCACACTTCGGCATCCCACCCCGGAACTGGCGGTTCGGTGAGAATCTGCGACAATGGTGGGATATCCCAACAGGCCGACATTCGCAGGGTGGCAACTTCTCCTTCGCCGACGGCCACGTCAAGCACTGGAGATGGGCAAGCCCAAAGATTTTCACCGAACTCGGCCAGCTCGTCAGAGAAGACGAACTCGAAGACTTCCTGCAGGTCCAGCGAGGTACAAAACCAGATACATCACCATAGAAGCACCGAAAAAAGCACGCCCTGCAAGCAGAGGTCTTCGTCACAAAACCTTTCGCTTATCATTTCTCAGGCTGCAGGTGCATCTGCATGAACTCCAGAAACACATCCCAGTCGGACGGTAGAGTCCCATGTCCGCCGGTGTGCATGAAAAAGCCGACGGTATGCAGAACCGGCTTGTCCGGCGGCGGCATTTTGTCCGTCCCCAATCCTTTTTCACCAAGCAATTTATAAACCGGCTCGGCCGCAACCGCAGCCAAAAATTCTCCGTACGGGTCCGACCATTTGTCCGTGTTCCCGGTCTGCAGCAATACGGGCCGTGGTGCAATCAGAGCGAGCAGCATGTGGGCATCGACCGGAAATTTATCGACCTGATCGCCGTATTTGCAGTAATTAGGGCAGAACCAATACGGGTATCTCGATGGCACCGCCAGATGTGCTATGGTCTCGCCGTAATTTCTCCGGCTCAGGGCCGCACCACCTTCTCCCGAACAACTTGCAATCACCATCGCAAAACGAGTATCGCGCGCCCCGGCCCAAAGCACGGTCTTACCTAAGCGTGAGATACCCATAATAGCGATGCGCTTGGCATCCACACCTTCATCGGTTTCGAAATAATCCAACGCCCGGCTCAGACCCCACGCCCAGGCCGCTATCGAACCCCATTCATCAGGCACTCGTTCGGTTTGTTCCGGTTTATGATATAGGCTGCGTACGCCGTATTGAAGACCGCCCTGAAAGTCCGGATCGATATCACCATAGTAAACAGTTGCGATGCCGAATCCCTTTTCCAGCACTGGTAAAACATTTAATCCGCCGAATCGCATGCCCCTTCTGGCGGGTACCTTCTGTTTCTGACGATTCCAGATTTCACCCTGCCCGACACCCGGGTCGTCCACGGTAGAACAGTTCGCGGTAAAACCAAGATTCAGCAGCATCGGCACCGGCTCTTCAGCACCCGCAGGCAGATAAATCAACAGGTCCATTTTAGGCCCTGCCTTATCCTTAGAGAAATATATCGTTACCTGTCTGCGAATTGCCTTTCCTTCAAACGCCGGTGTCCCCTTATCGAAAACATCGAAGCTCATATCGGCGGGGCGGTCCGGACAGCGGCCGAACTGGTTTTCCTCAAACAAGCGCACTATCTCCGGTCGGCGCTTTTCGTACCATGTTTCCACATCCCGCACTGATTGCCCATTTGCGAGTTTCAACGAATCGGGAAGCGTATAATCTGCGACTTTCGCCTCGGTATAATTGACCGGAATATCAGCAACGCTATCATCGGGCGAATCCGCGATCTGGCAATTAGCGGTATATGGAAACAACATAAAGGCCAACAACAGAAAACCGATTGTAAAATTGTATTTATTCGACATGGTAACCTCCAAAATTCGTCTGAAACTTTTTTAACGACTCACAACCGAAATCACTGTAACAGGGCCTACCAGGCCGGACTCTTTCAAAGGCAAAGGTCCGCCGAAACCCATCATGCGGCCGCCCGCAGGGAGTACCCTCTTGTCGGGCGAAGCAGACCGGTCACCTATTAATCGATTCGTCCACTGGTTTGTGGCCTTTATTTCCAACTGATTCGTCCCGGTTTTGAGCACATCGGTGACATCAACCCGATACGGCGGCTTCCACAATGTACCAAGCTCTTTGCTGTTGACCGATACCTCGGCCAGGTCATATACCGCTCCGAGATCGAGCAGGACTTTCGCCCCCGGCTTTAACCATGACTGCGGCGCCTGCAGTGTTGTGGTGTAAGTAGCCGCGCCGGAGAAATACTTCACGCCCTCATCGGCATTCGTCGTCCAAGATTCCAGTTTTTCAAGTTTAATCCTCTCTGGTGCGCCGAGGTTCGCAGGAAAACTGACGTCCCATGGCCCATCAATTATTGCAAGCTTTGTCCTTTCTGCACGAGCAATCATGCGGGACGGTAACGAAGCAGCCCGGCGAAAGACAACGAACACGGACTCGTGCGGGTCCAAACCCAACTTTACCGTTGTACGGTCATCTGAGATGAAGTACCCCGCCGGTTCGATTTCACCGGTGTCGGGATGCCATAGTTCCGCTTCTTTGCCGTTCACACGGAATCGAGCGTCGAATTCCTGAAAATTATCCGTCTGATTAGATATAAAGTAGATATCTGCTTCTTCGGTGCGGCGGTGTATCCACGACAGATTCGCGTCCAAAGCACGGCTGTATTCGAAGTCCTTCGGTACGCTCAGCGAAGTTAAGACTTCCGGAAGCGGCAGGCCCCACACTACCAGGCCCTTTCCGCGGTAACGTTTCGTACGGCTGAGGCCGTCGAGGTCCCCCCATAACTCATCAGCTAATGCCCGTACCTGAACATCGGCATCTGGGTATCCGGCCAGGGACGGTGACTTCACCGGTTTTGGGCCGACAATCGTAGCACCGCCAACAACAAGCTCATGAATTTTACGCAACACCGGCACAGTCATGCGGTCGGTCCGTGGCAGGACCAGCACACGGTAGCTCATGCCGTTCGGCAGAATGAGCCTGCCGTCTGTGTTAACCGAAATTCGATTTATCAAGACGTCCGCATTAACATAATCGAAGTCATAACCATCGGGCGGCTCCGGTATTAGTCCCGCACCCCAGATGGGCATAGTTGACGGAGCACCTTCATTAAGCAGGTAGGCGATGTCCGCTACAAACAGACCTTGTTGCAGAAGAAAGGAGTTCCTTGCAAGATACGTCATAAAAGGCCCTGCCTGTTCGGCCCAGGTAATGTTGCGGTTGATGTGGGTCCCGACCATGGTGTTGCCGGGCATAGCATCGAGTGGCTGGTGAGCCGAAGTATGGAAGACGATGCGGTTTATACCCTGTGCAAACCAGTAATCGCCGACCTTTTTCAGTGTGTACGGCGATTCATAACCACCGCCGGTGAACGATTCGGCGGCCACAATGGTCTTGCCATAAACATGGGCCGCAGAAGCCGCGCCGCGAACATCCTGGTAATACATCAATCTCGGATGAAGGTCACGCACCCAGAATTCTCCCATCGGAATACTGACTTTGCTCTTGTTAAGCAGTGTGTCTTCGGGTATCTCAAGAGAAACGCCGGCGGCTTCCGCATAGGTTCCTACACCATGCTCGGCCAGCAGTTCGGTCAACATACCGTAGTGGCAATCGGCAAACATGTCCGCCAGTGTCCGGCGGAAATCCCACAGGAAACAGTCACTCACTTCGGCACTTTCTACCACGCGGCCGGTCAGCACAGGTAGAAAAGGTCTCGGGTCATAGCCACGGCGTTTTCGGAACTGATCTATCATATCATCGGTCCAATTCTGCATACCGGCTTCGTAGCTATCCATCACTACATATTTAAGAGCATCGCCAAAAAGCGGTCCAAGAGATTCGGCAAGCGGCTCGAAATAACCGTGATAATAAGCTTCCACATGTTTGCGACTAAGTTTATCTACTTCGTAACCCAGACCTGCAGGCATGGCGGGGCGGTTTTTCGCCCCTGTGAGGGAATAACCCATACGCAAAATCCTCCATTTGCCGGCAGGAACATTCCATTCCAGAGTCCCGTCGGGCGCCATCTTCGAGGTCAAATCGATAACGTCCGAGCGCCGAATCACCGTCTCGTCCGCGACATCAGGGCTCGGCACTGATTTGTACTCAAATAAAAAGCTAAAGCCCGCCTTTTCTTCCCAGCGGTGCACACGTGCCCCGGAATGCAGTATCGCCTCCCTCAGCACATACTCACCCGCCGGCTTCGATGGCTCCTGGCTCATTGTCTCCGCTGGTCTCAACGCCGCGCCTGTCAACTCAATCCGATAGAATTTCGCAGTCGTTTCGCAAAAAGCGAAAGTCCTAACCCGGCCCTGACGGTATAACTGCGCCCCCGGCAGCGTCACCAGGGTACGAAAATCCTTTCCGTCATCGCTGGCCAGAACTCGACCGACCGGGATTCCACTGCGTCCGGAAATTGTAATCGCCCGCGCGATAAACGGCTGCTCGAACTCGAACTGCACCCATACAAACCCATTTTCTTCTGTTGGACGAATCGTGACCATCGAATTTAAATCGTCATCAAGTAGTACATTCGCATCGATGGCACCGGTATTCGTAGTTACATTTGGATTAAACTCCGCCATCTCGGCCTCCGCCTGTAGTGTACGATAGGCAATTACAGCGCTGTCACCATAATAAGTCGGGTCCGACTGCCCGCCTCGGCCTCCACTTTGCATGTTGCGAATCGGCCCGTTATTTGAAGGTGGTTGCGGTAAACTACCGACAAACTTTTGCGGACCTTGTATGACAGTCTCGCTCCAGACGAGCTTCTTCATAGCCTGTTCGGGCTTGACCCATGGTCCGCCCGTCAGGCTCCAACCGGCCGAACTGAAAATGGCCATCTCCAATCCTAATCGTCGGGCTTCAGAAGCGGCGTGACGCACTGCATCCAGCCATTGGGGACTTCCGAACTCTACCTTCTTCTCGATGGTCTGGCCTGAGCCGAAGGCAACATCGGCCAATTGCATACCGGCGATACCTACGCGCTCCATCCATTGAAGGTCCTTCGTTATACCTTGCTCTGTGATGTTTCCGCCCGTCCAGTGCCACCAAGTCCGCGGCTTGGCCGAATTCGGCGGATTCGTAAAGCCCTGTTCGAGAGCATCGTTCGAATCACCAGCGAATATCGAACCTGCCAAACTCAACAGCACAAAAAAAACTATTTCAATCGTCAGGAATTTATTTCCTTGAAGCATAATTCGCTCCCAAATGTTTTCTCTTAGAATCTATACATTATTCCTAATAAAAAAGACTCTATATAATCCTCATCAACAATTGGGCTATTTCTAATCTCATCGTCCAACCACTCTAAGGAAATCATACTCATTAAGCTAAGTTTCTCGCTAATCTTGTAGTTTACCCTCATGCCGGCCATAAGCCCTGTCGATTCACCCACATTATATTCAGGGCGGCCTGCAATCACCTCTGATGCACGTACGCCGTAATAATAATCGTTAAGTTGAGAGCTGCGATAGGCCAAGCCAATGTTAGGAGTCACTGTCAAAGCCGGACTTTCGAGAACATTTCTAAAATCATAGCTGTAATACAGCCTAAGTTCATATCCTTTATGTTCGTTCAAAACATCAGCAGAGACATCGGTAGTTATATCGCCAATCGCGAAGGCTTTCGACAATGAACCTCCCATTTCCAGAGTCCATTTACGGTCATCCATACCTTGCAGGAAACGGCTGTCGTCCTCATCATAACCTTCGAAACGAACTTTGGCAAGAGCGTCAATCTCCCAGCCGTCATCTTCATATAACGAATAGCTCATCATCGGGCCGTAAATTGAAAGTCTATCTGTCATGTATAAAAAAAAGGGAATCCCCCGGCTGTCAGTATCTACTCCCTTATATGGGTCTCTGGTAGTAATCACACCGGCCCCGACTGAAAAAAGATTCTTCGGTCCAGAGTAATCGGGTTTGCCGTCACCTGTACTAAATTCCGCCTTAACCGCCCCGGCCAATATCATCAAAAGGAATATAGACCTTAAAATCGCACATTTTCGCTGACTGTTTAAGATAATCATAAAGCGCCATTCTATAATTTAACATTTATCGAGCAATTTAAAAATATTGACGTATAAACTATTATATCTGAATATTCATCTACAGTTTTTGTAAAATTTGATGGCTTTGACAATGTTATTAGGATAAATTGATACTCTATTATGAACAAAAGCAAAACAATACTCTTTTTATTAATATTACTACTATCAGTTGTTTTAAGTTCATGTGCATCCGTGGGTATAGAAAAGGCAAAATATACCGTTATTGAACGAGCGGGTAAGTTCGAGATAAGGCAGTACCAGGCTCAAATTATTGCCGAGACGAGCGTAGGTTCTGATTTTGATGACGCCGGAAATATTGCTTTTAGAAGACTGTATAATTACATTTCAGGTAACAACCGCAAGAAAGAGTCTATCGCAATGACGGCTCCGGTCAATCAGAAAGCAGGTCCCGAAAAGATCTCTATGGCCGCTCCCGTAAATCAGCAAAAGGCCGAAAACGAATGGTTGATTAGCTTTCTGATGCCGTCAAAATATACGATGGCAACTATTCCCGAACCTCTGGATCCCAATGTCACCCTGCGGGAAATTCCTCCTCGTAAAATTGCTGCCATTAGATACTCAGGGACATGGAGCAAAAAGCGTTATGAAGCAAATAAGTCTCGTCTGGAGCAGTTTATCGCGGATAAAGGACTTAAAATTACTGGTGAAGCAATTTTCGCGCGATATAATTCGCCTTACCAACTCTGGTTTTTGCGGCGAAACGAAGTTTTGGTTCCGGTTGAGTAATTAGTAAGAGAGCCATAAGCTCATATCCGCCATCCCAAAAAGGCTTACATAAGTTAGGAAATTGGGAACTAAATGATAAAACAACCAACATCCAGAACATGTTTTTTATGCGGCCGTGAAAATAACATTGGATTTAAAATGACATGGTATAACAATGATAAGTTAAAACAGGTTGAGGCAAATGTCACCATTCCTGAACATTTTAACGGATACCCTGGAATTGCACATGGCGGCATTGTCGCTGCGATTTTAGATGAGACTGCAGGTAGGGCCGTGATGCTGGATGGAAATTTTGAGAATCTGTTTATTACTCTTAGGCTTAATGTAACATATAGAAGGCCGACACCAACCAATAAACCATTAAACGTAATTGGCTGGTTAGAACATAAAGGTAAAAGAAATATGAAAGTCGCAGCAAAATTGTTGTTACCTGATGGTGCAATTTGTGCAGAATGTAAAGCGGTCGTCATAAAGCCAACCGGTGAAATATCCGAAAGCTGGGAAAACGAAAAAAAATTCTGGAAGGTTGAAGAGGATTAACGGAAGTTCTAAAAAAACGACACCTCTGCAAGCGAATAACCTCTCAGAGTTAGCGCCAAGATAACTTTAAATCGATAAGGCCAACTCAACTAACTTATCAAGCCGGTGCGTTATCGCAAAAAAAGTACCAAAATACTCCCACCTGCTTGTGCAAACTTTCATAACCAATACACAACTATACAATCCGGTATCTGCCAGTTTTTGTCAAAATGGCCAACAGATTATCCGAAATACCGGCTCATCTGGTATGGGCATACTTTACTGGCTGGTGTAAATCTCTTAATTGGGAATATACCAAATCCAAAACTCCCCGAGTAGGGCTCGAACCTACAACCTAGCGGTTAACAGCCGCTCGCTCTACCAATTGAGCTATCGGGGAATCGCAATGAACGCAAAATCATGAGAAATTCGCATTGTACCGACTATTATCGTCCCAATTGTTTGGAACATTATCCAAATTCATGCAACTTTGTCAAGGCCGAGTCATTTTTTTAAATCGATATAGTTAAAAAACGTCCTAATACTGGATAAACAGCCAATATTATTGTATAGTTAAGCATTCGTTATGCTCAAGTGAGTCGCTTTGCCGTTCGATATAAGAATGATTATTGTGCCTTGACCGAACTGGAGGCCGGTTCCGCTCATATTAACTAATAGTATGTATTGAAATAACGAGCGATAACCAAATTAAAGTTAATTAAAATAAAATGGCTAAAGACATACTCGACATCGGTGGTTTTACCATACTTAAACGCATAGGAACGGGCGCTCGCAGTACAATCTACCTGGCCACCGACGAGGAGGACGAAACAACAGTTGCGTTAAAAAGAGTCATTTTTGAAAAGCCCGAAGATGCACGAGTGTTTGAGCAGGTAGATACTGAGTACAAAGTCGCACATCAGATAGACCATCCTTACGTCCGCAAATGCTACAAACTAAAAAAAATACGCAGCATGTTTAAGGCAAAAGAAATGCTGCTTTCCATGGAATACTTTGACGGTGTGAACCTCGAAAATTGTCCAACCTTAAGCCTGGGAGACGTGCTGCTTGTATTCAGGATGGTCGCCTCCGGTCTCAATGCCATGCATCAACATGGTTATGTCCACTGTGATATCAAGCCAAACAATATACTACTAAACAAATCCGGCACAATTAAAATCATCGACCTCGGCCAGAGCTGCAAGATCGGAACAACAAAACAAAGGATTCAGGGCACGCCGGATTATATCGCACCCGAGCAGGTCAAGCGTAAGCCGCTTGGCCCGAAAACAGATATCTTTAACCTTGGCGCCACAATGTACTGGGCCCTAACAGGAAAGAATGTCCCAACGTTGATACCCAAAAAGAACAAGTTCGGATTGCCTGTCACCGAGGCGCGGCGAGCACCTCATGAGCTGAAAAAGCAATTGCCTATAGGAATCTCAAAACTTGTAATGGATTGCATCGAGGACGATCCTGCCAATCGCCCGCGCAATATGATGACGGTCGTTTCAAGGCTCGACCTGATGGTGCATAGTATCTTTGGAGGCAAAATAAAAACGAACAAAAATGCCTCAAACAACGATTGATTTGCTGAATAAGGGCACGGAAGCCAACGGTGCAGATAAGTTCCGCCGTGGCAATCTGATTAATCTGCCGGCCGACGGCGACCTGATTATCACCGGCGACCTCCACGGCCATCGCAGAAACTTCGATAGGGCGGTAACCTTCGCCGATTTGGCCAAAAATCCCGACAGGCATATAATTTTCCAGGAAATTATACACGGCGGTCCGGAGGACTCGCATGGCGGTTGCATTTCGTATAAGTTGTTGTTTGACGTTATCCGCTATAAAATAAGCTTCCCCGAACAGGTCCATATTATCATGGGAAATCACGACACCGCATTCATCAATGACAGTGAAATTATGAAAGAAGGCAAAGAAATGAATCGGGCGATGCGCTCGGCCCTCAAGCGCGAATACAAAAAGGCCGGAACTGATGTAATCCTGGCAATAAGGCAATATTTATTCTCACAACCGTTGGCAGTCAGATGTGAAAACAGAATCTGGATATCGCATTCGCTCCCGGCCGATCGCCTCGTAAACAAATTCGACCCTAAAATTATGGACAGGCAACTAAAGAACGATGATTTGGTCAAACCAGGTTCGGCCTATCTTCTGACCTGGGGCAGGAATATGAGCCAGAGTCTGCTTGATAAAATGGCAGAGATGTTTGATGTTGATATTTTTATTCTCGGCCACCAGCCGCAGGAAAAGGGATGGTCACAAGCCGGCAAAAATCTTATCATTATCGCTTCCAATCATAATCACGGCTATCTGCTTCCAGTCGACCTGGCAAACTCTTACACTATTGAACAGATAATTGATGCCTTAGTACCTATGGCTTCGCTGCCATAAGACTGTAAAAATCAAAGCGAAAACTGTAAAATTAATGGGCCAAAAACTTTTATAATGTTCTATACTCTACATTTCAATTTCTAAGTCTAATATTATGGATTGGTATTACTACATAGCCCTGGCCGCAATTATCTTTCAATTGCTCTTTTTGCTTCAGACATATAATAACCACCGGTATGCACTTAAGAAATACAGAAAAAAGCGATGGTACAGACCGCAAACCGTTCTGATAATTCCGTGCAAGGGTTTAGATTCGGCCTTCGAGGAAAATATCACCTCTTTTTTCAATCAGGATTATGAAAATTATTCACTATGGTTCGTTGTGTCCGATGAGTCCGACCCGGCGTATGCTGAATTAATCAAGCTCAAGGACCGACTACGCAAAGATTCGAAAGCTCGGGACGTCAAAGTACTCGTCGCCGGTCAGGGGCAATCATGCAGCCAAAAAAATCGTAATCTTTTGTATTGTTATGAAAGAATAGGTGATGATATTGACGTTCTGGCCTTCGCCGATTCCGACATCTGCGTCAAAAGCAACTGGCTCAGTCATCTCGTCTACCCTCTTCGGAAATCAAAAAACGGTGCCGCCAGCGGTTATCGCTGGTTCGTTCCCGAAAAGAACAACATCGCCAGCCTGGCACTGTCAGCATTAAATGCCAAGGTCGCACAGTTGCTCGGGAATACCCGCTTCAACCAGGCCTGGGGCGGGTCAATGGCAATCCGCACCGATGTCTTTCACCAAGTCGGGCTCGACAAGATATGGTCAAAGACCCTCAGTGATGATTTATCACTCAGCCGGGCTGTTAAGAAAGCCGGTATGAAAGTGGCTTTTGTCCCGGCCTGTCTGGTGGCTTCATATGAGTCAACCACCTGGCAGAAACTATTTGAATTCGCCAGGCGCCAATTCTTAATCACTCGTGTTGCAGCTCTGGGGACATGGCTGTTCGGTTTATTCAGTTCCATATATTCGGTATTAGGTTTATGGGGAGGAATTTTTATCGCATGGCTGGTGATTCGTGGCTCGTGGTTCGACCCACAATTCACCTCACAGGAAAAAACAATTTTGCTGGCTCTGCCCATCGTATTCCTCGGCAGCCAGATTATCAGAGCGATATTGCGGCAGAGAACGATTCGAAAGCTGTTGGAAAAAGACCGACACAAAATGAAAAGTGCATGTCTCGCCGATATTCTCTTTTCCTGGGCATGGTCGCTGGTGCTGCTTTTTTTTATCCTCTCCTCGGCCTTTGGAAATATCGTCTGCTGGCGGGGAATCCGCTATAAGCTGCTCGGACCCACTAAAACAATCCTATTGGATGACCAAGCATAATTTTAATGCATGGTTAGTTCTGAATAATACTTAAGATGTATTGACGTAAGACATAAGGCTGATAATTAGAAAGCCCACCCAAAAATACACCATAGCAAGCATCGTGACACATAACGCGACTTCATGGAATATCTTTATCAACCTCCGCATTTTTGACCCCCAGAAAGTTCATCCAGCTTTTTCCCATATTTAATAATCGCCCTATACAAAATATAACTTGCCTGCATCGGATTACAAAATCAGGAAATATTCTTATTTTCCTAAGTGCTTTTATTTTCTATATTTGTATAATATCGGTCTTCCCGAAATAATTTGGTCAACAGAACCTTTTCGGGAATTATGGAAGTTGAAACGGCATTGCAGGTTTGATGCAACCGGTTCCTAAGACTTGGCCGATAAGGTTCAACCAGAAAGCCGGCCGTAATTGATGAGAGATTCTAAAGATTACAGAAGGATTTTATTTTAAAAAGACAAGGAATATTGGAATCGTCTGTGGAAAAATAGAGTTTACGCTATATCGTCAGTAATCCTGCTGTCTATATCACTCGATTCCATTAAGTCACTTGTAGTTTGTGGAGAACCGACAAGATATATCCTGTTTTTCCCGCTTCTTTTTGCCTCCAGCAGCGCTTTGTCCGCCTGCCGAAAAAGCTCATGGGCAGTCGAGCCGTCACGAGGGAAACTCGCTAAGCCCCCGCTTATTGTCAGAACTCCCTTACCTTCCGGGCCTAATCCGCTCCCGCTAATGTCACCTAAGGATGCGGGGGCATTTTCTAATTCTCTTACGAATCGCCTTGCTATTGATATAACTTCGTTAGGATGGTCGGCGGTCGCCGAACGCCTTTCACTCTTCGAGGTTCGCTCGATACCCGAATCAGATCTGTGGCCGGGCCTTATTGAAGGATCGTCCCAGAAAACAACAGCAAACTCGTCACCACCTATCCTGCCGATAACATCGTGACTCCGACAGCATCGCCTCATTAAAGCACCGGCTTGTTTCAAAATTTCATCGCCGGCGCCATGGCCGTAAAGATCGTTGTAACGTTTGAAATCATCGATATCAAAAACCAGCAGCGTCACCCGCTTGTTTTCTTTCCTTGCGAGCTCTATAATCTGCCTGGAGAACTCCCAGATGTATCTTCTGTTCTTTAAGCCCGTTAAGTCATCTTCTGTGGCCAGTCTTTCGAGGTGTTTGACCCGCATTTCCATCGACGGATCAACCACAACGGCAGTATGTTTATCCAGCCCACGCCGGTGTTGATTAATCACGAATTCGCAAAAAGTATCAGACCTGATAGGACAAATCATATAATCATCAACGAGAGACTTACCATTATAAGTCAAGCCTGCGAGACGGGCTGCTATCGGTTCCTCATACATTTGCGCCAAAAGGACAATCCTTGAATTGCTGGTATTTCTGACAGCCTTAATACCGGACTCCAACCTCACAACATTCCCGGATATTACAATCGCTATCACGGCACAGTCCTTAAGCACCGCGGCGCCAATCGCATCAGCCAATGAGGACATAGTGACCAGCTCACAATTCATCGATGAAATATGATTAATGAATGAAGAACTATTAAAAGCTTTGTCGGCATCTCCTACCAACAGAACCTTCGTTCCGGAATTCAAAGATAAATCTTTCTCAACCGTCACCTACTATCACCTCCAAAACAAGTTAGCAGTTCAATGGAGAACTATAATATATGAACTATGGACAGTTTGTCAATTCGCGGGTAGTCCGTCCAGATTTCTTTTAACCTGCTCGACATAAACACTATCAGGATACAAGCTCAGGAAGCTCGTTAAAATCGCTCTTGCCTCATCGAGACACTTCTTCTTCATCTCCGGATCCGATTCATCCTGTTGGCGCCAAAGACTAATCTTCAAAAGACCCTGTTCATATAAAGCCTGTATACCACCATCGGTATCCTGATGCTCTTGGTGCAGTTTAGTTAATTTCTCTGCTCGAAGTTGCTCATCGTCTATTAATTTCGCCTGTGCCAATAAGATATTGTCTCTAATAGGGGCATTATCTTTCGTCTGTTGAAGCAGCCTTTCCAGTTGCTGTGGATAATTTAGGGTGTGTGGATTGAGCGCAACAAACTGAGCAAGAAGTTCTGCCGAATCTTGCTGGCCGGTTCTATTTTCAGCCCCTATAAGAGCCCGTAGCTGATCCAATCGTCTTTGCAGCTCGCTCAACCTCGGCACCGTCATAACAGTTTCAGCCGGGCGCTGAAACAGACCGAATAGTGATTCGTTAGGCCTCTGTTTTGCCTTTAGTAATTTCAGTTGTTCGGCTACCAAAGATTGGGTCTCGGCAAGGAGCTCGTCAGCCTGCTCAAATATTCCCCTGCCGGCCCATAGCTTTGCTATTCGCCATCGTGCCTCGAGAGATTCCGGACTGTTCCCGAAATCCCGATACAATTTAAACCACGTTTCCGCCGACCTTTCATGTGGATAATCACTATAGAAATGCAATTCTTCCTTGTCACCAAGGACTCTGATATCGGGGCTATATTCGCTTAAAATTGCTTTGAAGTAAAGTGCTATGGGCATCCGAAGGCTGTTGGAACGGTTGGTTATAAACTTATCATATTGGTCAAGCAACCATTCCTTTTTCGCTTGATATTCCAACTGCTGAGGTACTTTGAACCATGTCGGCCAACGGTCATAACTTAACTGAAGCTGAATTTCCCTTTTAAGTTCTGCTCGGAGTGCCCCCCGCTCAGTAGGATAGAAAAATCCCTGCAGATATTTCTGAATCGCGGGATCTCGGGTGGTCTCATTAAGTGCCTCGGTAATACTGTGGTCGTGAAATTCGCTAACGTTTTCAGGATTATTTTTAGCAACATGAAGCTGATAGTCCAGCTCGTCAAAACCGATTGCAACCTCAAATACAACTACAGCTATCACGAGTGTAAGAAAAGTGAAAACCCAGACCAAGCCCGGCCTATAGCGTGTAAAGTGACCTATCCCGAGAACAAATCCTGCAATAACCAAACTTTCGAGCCAGGCACAAATCCAGGGTGCAAAAGAAAAACCCCATTCAATAGGTTCTACTCCTCGGGCGCGACCGAAGTATCCCCAGTAAATAAGTTGCGGAGCTGCACATAGAACTACCGCAATAAAGCGTGAGCGAAAACGAAGAGGTCGAGAGGCCACCGCAAAACAACTTATCAACAGGCATACTGCAAAACCCGGTAAATTGGCTAAAAAAACAACTTCCAATATGAAAGGAAGACTATATTCAAAGCTCATCAGTTGTGATATTAAAACCGGCGTAATGGCCAAAATACCCATTAGCAGTCCTAAAACAACAATCTGCCAGGGATATTCAAATATGCTCACAACAGTGACGAGAGATTTATCCAAACGCCAAAACTCAGACGTCGGTACGGTCTCTATCTCGAAAGACCAGAATGTGCCTGTTGCTATCTTGGACCAAAACAGACAGCTTATCCCAAAGATCACAATAGCAAGCAGCCAGTTCCTTTGAACATTTTTATGGCTGTAGTGCAGCGTGGGACCAAAGGCCACAAAAGACTTCGAGACTACTATCGGCGCCTTTTCTGTCTCTTTACTCTCCATAAGCGTCACCTCGTCGCGACTCTTTAGCCACGGCACGTATCTCGAACCATAAACAACAAGAGACGGGGGTGCTAATTTAAGTCCCTTCACCACTGGAGGCCAGATAAGCAACCTGTTCGGCAGTAAGTTTGTCAATCTTTATCGACATTGACCTGAGTTTTAGTTTGCTGACCTCGTGTTCTATCTCCATTGGAACATCGTGGACGGCAACAGACAGCCTGCCCTGACGCTTAATTACATACTCAACCTGCAAGGCCTGCGTTGAAAAGCTCATATCCATCACACTTGCAGGGTGTCCCTCAGCGGCGGCAAGATTAATCAGGCGCCCTTCACCGAGAAGATATATGCGCTTGTTGTTCTTAAGTACGTATTCATCGACGCAGTGACGCACATTACGTGACACTTTCCTGCTGAGCTTCTTCAGTGCCGGTATATCCAGTTCAACATTGAAATGCCCGCTATTAGCAACAACAGCTCTGTCTCTCATTGCACGGAAGTGCTCCGCCCGTATAACATTTTTATTGCCTGTAAGCGTCACGAACAACTCACCGATTTTTACCGCTTCAGCCATGGGCATAACCGAAAAACCGTCCATGGACGCCTCGAGGGCCTTAACCGCATCCACTTCGGTAACGATAACGATTGCTCCCATTCCCCTGGCCCGCATGGCAAAACCTCGCCCGCACCAGCCATAGCCGGCAACAACGATTTTTTTGCCTGCCATAAGAAAGTCTGTCGCACGAATTATTCCATCAACGGTCGATTGGCCGGTTCCGTAACGATTGTCGAACAAATGCTTGGTCGCGGCATCATTCACTGCAATAACAGGAAATTTCAGTTTACCTTTATTTGCCAACGCCCTTAAACGAATGACACCGGTAGTAGTTTCTTCCATACTTGCGATAATTCGACCGGCCTCTTTCTTTCTTCGAGTGTGCAGTTCGTTCACAAGGTCGGCACCGTCATCAAATGTTATAACAGGTTTATGGTCTATAGCCGCATTGATATGCTTATAGTAGGTACTTCGATTCTCCCCGCAAACGGCAAAAACCGATATCTTAAAATCCTTGACCAGCGAAGCCGCCACATCATCCTGAGTGCTCAGGGGATTAGATGCACAAAGAACAAGATTCGCTCCACCCGCTTTCAATGCTCTGGCCAGGTTAGCCGTCTCAGCGGTAATATGGAGGCAGGCTGATACGTTCTTACCCTTCAAGGGCTTCGATTGTGTGAATCTCTTACGAATTGCCGCTAAAACCGGCATATCATTATCAGCCCAGAGAATGCGTTTTTTACCACCCCCGGCCAATGACAAATCAGCTACGTCGTACTTCATTGATAATCCTTTCAAAAATAGGCAAGAACGATAAATATAAGACTAATTAAGGCGGTTTGCAACCCTTATTTGAACAAATCTACCCCGTCAAATATTTTCCGGAAATCTGAAAAAATCCTTGACAGTATTTACCGGACGTGTTAAAATTATAATAAAGACAGGTAGGTTCGACTTGTTACCATAATTTAATTTGTCATCATATTTGTCTGTAATATCATATCTTAGACCCGCCTGCCTGATAAAAGGCTCATTTACATTTAGGATAAACTTTTTGTCGAGGGCAGCTTTGCGCATTATATTTGCGCCGATATGAAAAAAAGACAGACAGGCATGAAAGAATCATAACAATTTCCGTCGTCATCATATTACTTGTTGTCTCATTTCTTTGACCTGCCTGCCAATAATCGGCACAAGCCACCCTGAACACCAAACGACCGAATTACGCAAAGCTTATCGGCAAACTTTCTGAATTTGGACGAACCGACCGTTTTTGAGCGAAAAAAGAAGAACTCTGGAGATTCGCAAAAAACAGCGTTAAGTGCTACGCGTAAAGTTTTAGCAGGGATTTCTCATGACGCGATCCCGATATTGAGCTGTACTTATTTATTATCAGAAAAATTTTCAAAATGTGCTCAAAAACGCTCGGCCACGCGAATCTCCGAAATATTAAAGGAGAAAGAAAATGAGACGCAAAGGTTTCACACTGGTTGAGTTATTGGTCGTAATTGCGATCATAGCTCTGCTGATGGGCATTTTGATGCCCGCGCTGG